>CAIFEU010000129.1 GCA_903789505.1 uncultured Coriobacteriales bacterium | reverse complement strand
CCCCCAACAAGCCCAAGCAGGCCGCCGCGCGGAAGGCCCCCGCGGCGCCCCGCCCCGACGAGGACCAGGGCGACATCTCCGCGGAGCTCTCGCAGCTGCTCTCGGCGGGCTTCGGCGGCTTCGTGCGCGTGACCGAGGAGGGCTCGAAGTAGCCGAGCCTCCGTCTGCCCCCGGCGCGTCCGCCCGCGTCCCCGCCTGAGGCCGGGGCGGCCCGTCTGCTCGCGCCCCCGCGCGCCCTTGCGTGTTCTTTGGGCATCGGCACGCGCGCAGGCGTGCGCGGGAGGCGCGCGTTGGGTAAAGTGGACTCGTTTGCGCGGACCACGACGTCCGTGACCGTGATGCGCGGCGCCGCCCGGTGGCGCCGCCTTCGGCGAAAGGATGCACCATGGACATGCAGAAGATGCTCAAGCAGGCAAAGAAGATGCAGGCGCAGCTCGCCGAGGTCCAGGACAGCCTGGCCGAGGTCACCGTCGACGCCACCGCGGGCGGCGGGATGGTCAAGGCGACGATGAACGGCGCCGGGGAGCTGCAGTCCATCACAATCGACCCCCAGGCGGTCGACCCCGACGACGTCGAGCTCCTCCAGGACATGATCGTCGCCGCCGTCAACGAGGCGAGCCGCAACGCGCAGGAACTCGCCAACCAGCGCATGTCCAGCGTCACCAACGGCCTCAACATCCCCGGCATGTCCGGGCTGGGCTTCTAGGGCGTAGGGACCGCTGAGCTCCCTTGTCTGACGAGACCTTCCAGAACCTGTGCGACGAGCTGGGCAGGCTGCCGGGAATCGGCTCAAAGTCCGCCCAGCGTATCGCCTACCACATCCTGCGCTCCGACGAGGAGTCTGCGCGCCGGCTCGCCGACGCCATCCTCGACGTGAAGCGCACCATCCACTTCTGCCCGCGCTGCTTCAACTACGCCACCGGCCCGCAGTGCGCGATCTGCTCCGACCCGCGCCGCGACCAGTCCAAAATCTGCGTCGTCGCCGAGCCGCGCGACGTCCAGGCAATCGAGCGGACGGGCACGTACCGCGGCCTGTACCACGTCCTCGGGGGCATCCTGAGCCCCATGGACGGGGTGGGGGCCGACCAGCTCCACGTGCGCGAGCTCATGGCGCGCCTCGGGAAGGAGCCCGTCGAGGAGGTCATCCTGGCGACCAACCCCGACGTCGAGGGTGAGACGACGGCGTCGTACCTGGCGCGCATCATCAAGCCCCTGGGCGTCTCGGTGACCCGCCTCGCCAGCGGCCTGCCCGTGGGGGGAGACCTCGAGTACGCCGACGAGGTCACGCTGGGCCGCGCGATCGAGGACCGCCGCTCCGTCTAGCCCGCGGCGAGGCCCGCCCCCGGTCGCCTGCCGCCCGCAGCACGCAGCCCCGCGCCGCCGCGCAGTGCGCGTCCCGGAACCGGCGCGCTGCCCGCAATCTGTCAGCCATCCGGGCGCCCCGCAGGCGCCCGCCCGTCCGCGAGGGGGTGCCGCGCATGCCCGTCGACAAAAGGAACATCATCCTGGTCGGGATGCCGGCGGTCGGCAAGTCGACCGTCGGGGTCCTGCTCGCCAAGCGCCTGCGCTACAACTTCATCGACACCGACATCTCGATCCAGGTGGAGAACGACGCCACGCTCGAGGAGCTCATCGCCCGCTACGGCAACGACCACCTCCTCGGACTGGAGGCGAAGGTGCTCGACTCGATCGTGCCTGCGCGCTGCGTGGTCGCGACCGGTGGCAGCGCCGTCTACAGCACGCAGCCCATGCGCCACCTGCGCGCGACAGGCCCCGTCGTCTATCTGCGCGTCGCGTTCGACGAGGTCGAGCGCCGCGTGGGGGACCTCACCAAGCGCGGCGTCATCGTCCCTCCCGGCTTCACGTTCCGCGACCTGTACGACCAGCGCTGCACGCTGTACGAGTTCTGCGCGGACGTCGTCGTCGACACGACGGGGCGCTCGGTCGAGGACTCGGTCGACCTGGTCGCCGATGCCGTCAGCGACTACCTCGAGCGCACCCTCCCGCGTGACGAGCGCCCCTGGGAGCCGATGGCCCCAAGCGTGGACTAGCTCACGGTGCCCGTCGGGCGCGCTCCGCGCAGAGCAGCGCCTGCGGGTCAGGGGCGGCTGGGGTTGCCGTGCTGCCCTGGCGTCTCGAGCGAGAGAGGGCGACCGCCCCGCATGCCCTGCGGGACGGCCGCCCTCCTGCGCTCTCGCTCTTTCCCTCGCTCGCGTCCTGTCCCCGCCTAGCTCGCGGCGCCCGTCGCGGTCGCCGTGGCGGTGCCGGTCGCGTCCGTCCCGCCCGCGCCCTGCTGCGCCGTCGACTCCCCGCCGGTCGTCGAGGTCTGCCCCGAGCCGGTCGTTGTCGTGGTGGTCGCGTCCGTCGCGCCGCCGGTCGACGTGCCCGTGGAGCCTCCCGTCGTCGTGCCTGTCGTGGTGCCTGTGGATTCGGTGGTGCCCCCCGTCTGCGCGGTCGCGTCGCTGGCCGGCGACGTCGTCGTGGCGCCCGTCGCGCCGGTGCCGCCCGTGCCCGTCGTCGCCCCGCCTTGGGGCGCGCGTGCCTCGGCGTCCTGCTGTCCCTGGGAGGCGGTCGTGGTGGTGGTCCCGGCGGAGCCGGTCTGCGCGCCCGTCGTCGCGGTGGTCTCGGTCGCGGCATTCGAGGTCTCGGTCGTGGTGTCGGCGCTCGAGCTCGAGCCGCTCGACCCGAGCAGGCTGCTCAGCGCCTCGGAGACCTCCTCGGTCCCGCGCACGATGGCGGTCTTGATGCCCCAGCCGTTGCCCTCGGTGACCCAGTTGATGACCCATGCCGACGCGTACAGGGCGACACCGGCGACGAGCAGGCCCACGACCAGCATCTTGAACGACTGCCACGCCTTGCCGCCGCGTGCGCCCGACCGTCCCTGCGCGCCCGCCGCATACGCCGCGGCGTCCCGCCCGGGGGCGTACCCGGCGCCCGCGTAGCGCGACGAGCCCGTCGTCGCATGGGCCGACGTGACGGACGGGGAGTACGCGTCGGCCCCCGTGCCGGTCCACGCGCGCGTCGCCCCGTCGCGCCCCGCCTCGACGCTCGCGCGCGAGTACGGGGAGGTGGAGCCGGCGTAGGCGGACGGCTGGTCTGCGTAGTCCCAGCGCCTGGTGCCGTCGGCCGTGCCCTGGTCCCAGGCGGCGGTGCCCGCGCCGGCTGCGCGGACGGCGGGGAAGCTCACCGTGTTCGGGTCGTCGAGGCTCTCCAGCGCGGCGGTGCTTCCGTCGTCGAACTCGGCCTCGCCGGCGTGCCTGGCGACGTACGCCGTGGCGCCCAGCCCGGCGATGGTCGCGTCGCCGGCCATGCTGCGCGTGGGGTCGGGGTTGATCAGCGCGGCCGTCCCGCCGACCCGCCCCTCCGCCGCGGGGGCGTCGCCCTGGGCGGCGCCTTCGCCCGCCGCCTTCGCGGCGACCGTGGTCTCGTCCACGGAGAGGCCGGCCTTCTTCTTGACGGCCTTCGCGCCCTCGTTGAGCGTGTTCTTGTAGATGGTCGTCGCAAACGTGCTGATGATGGAGCTTACCGCCGCGCCGAGGACCGACCCGGCGACGCCGATCTGCGTCGAGAGGAGCAGGGCGGTCATCGCGGCAGCTGCCGCCGAGACGACCTGCGTCCAGGTAAGCCCCTTGAGGAATCGCTTAACCGTGTCCATACATCATCCCCCTCAGGGTCGAGCAATCCAGTATACGGACCGAGTGTGGACGCGGCGTCTAACCCACGAAGCTTGGATATCTCTGCACGGATTTCAGGTTTATGGCCCAAATGGGCAGGATTTTTTGCTTGCATCATGGAGTTGTCCTGTGTATATTGTAGGCAAGCTTTTTCCTGCTTGACTTGCCATTTGCCAAGGTAGCGGCGTCAAGTGTGCGGGACGAGCGAGGTCCCGGGTCTGGCGCCTCTCTTGTGGTAAGTGGCCCGACGGAGGAGGTGGCTATCATGATTAGAGATGTTTCGTCTAACGCCGAGGACACTGAGCCCGGCATGGTTGCCGCCAAGGCTGATTCGCTGGTTGACGACTAATTGGTCATTGGCGGCAGCACTTTCACCCTCGGCATCTCCTCGATGGGTTCTCTCGAGGCTCCGGCGCACGTCTAGCATCCCAACGAGAACGGGCAGACGACATAGGCCACATGTAGGTGGCGACAACTGCTATCGTTTCGGGTGAGCTCATCGAGGGTCACACATTTGCCGAGCTGCTCAAGGCACGAGGTTCGAACGCTTCCGCACGGGCGTCCCGCGTCGTTTCCATCGGGTTGGGGCGTCTGCGCATCCCATTCGTCTGCGACTTCTGGAATCGAGGGGGTTGGCCTTCAACTAATAGCGCCCAGCTTATGGGAGGAGCTCACTCTTCCAACGGATTGATTGATGAGGGGAGCCGGCGTCGCGTGGGATGTCGGCTCCCCTTCGTTTTGTCCCGCGCCTGTCGGGCGCTGGGGCGTGCGGGCGGGGTGCCGGCGCCCTTTCGGCAGGCGGGCCGCCAGAAACGCGAGGGGCCGCCCCCCCCCCCCCCCGCAGGTCGCGGCCGCCCCGCGGGGGCGGGGCGGCCCGTCGGGCGCCCTCGGGACGGTGCTGCGCTACGCCTTCAGCGCGGCAGCCACCGCGTCGAAGATCGCCTTGGACGTGACGCTCGCGCCGGCGACGCCGTCGACGCCCTCGGTCGTGCCTGCCGCGACGATCTCGCCGGGCAGCTCGTCGAGCGCCTTGGACCCGATCCCCTCGGTCTCCTGGCCCTCGGCGGTCATGTCGACGATCTTGCCGCCCTTGACGGTCACGGTCACCTTGATCGTGGACTCCATGCCCTTGGCCTCGCCCTGGTAGGTCCCGTCGGCGACGGAGCTCACGTCGGCCGCCGAGGCGGAGTCTGCCGCGGAGCTCGCGGCGGCCTCGCCGTCGGAGCGGCCGCGTGCGTCGGAGACGTCGTCGGCGGAGGCGGCGCCGTTCATGATTGACTCGGCGGCGATCATGCCCAGGGAGGCGCAGGCCATCAGGCAGGTGCCGCTCCCGTAGTAGAAGTCGCCCAGCCACCCTGCCGAGCAGTTTCCGGCGGCGTACAGGCCCGGGATGGGGTCGCCTGCGTAGTCGACGACCTCGCAGTTCTTGTTGATGACCATGCCGCCGAACGCGCCGGTCGACCCCATGATCAGCTTCATCGCCCAGTAGGGCGCCTCGATGCCGTCCATCGCGGAGTCGCGGCCGAAGCGCAGGTCGACGCCGGTCTTGCAGGCCTCCGCCCACTCGTCCATCGTCTGCTGCAGCGCCTGCTCGGGCAGGCCGGTCTTCTCGGCGAGCTCGGCGACGTCCTTGCCGGTTACCAGCGTGCCGTCGTCCTGCCACTGCTTGATCTGGTCCTCGTCCTGCAGGGAGGTGTCGTCGTCGAACAGGTCGTCGCCGAAGATGATCCACACGGTGCCGTCGACGCCGCCCTCCTGGCGGATCTGATAGTACAGGCAGCGCGACCAGAAGCCGTAGGTGGTGTCCTCGCGCGCGAAGCGGTAGCCGCGCGGGCCGACGGCGATCAGGTTCATCATGTGCTTGTTGGTGCCGATCCAGAAGTAGGCGGGGTTGTTGTCCGTGCCGTGGAACGCGCACTGGGCGCCCAGCGCCATGCCAGCCAGGATGCCCTCGCCGGTGTTGGCGGCAACGCTGTTGATCGAGCCGTGCTTCATCTGCCAGTAGTGGTAGGGGTTGACGTGCTTGGCCATGACCTCGTTGTGGTCGATGCCGCCGGTGCAGCAGATGACGCCCTTCTTGGCCTCGTAGGTCGTGCCGTCCAGGGTCCTGACGCCGCAGACGCGCCCCGACCCGTCGGTGACGAACTCGACGACCTCGGCGCCGAAGACGATCTTGCCGCCCGCGTCCTTGACCGCCTTGGCGGCGTTGTCCATCCAGGGCTTGCCGCCGTGGCCGTCGGTGCTCTCGACGTCGTCGGGGTCGACCAGGTAGTGGATGCGGTCGGCGACGGTCTCAGCGGGGACGAAGGGCACGGGGCGGTTGCCCGCGGTGCGCGAGACGCCCAGCCCGAAGCTCTTCTTGATCCAGTCCAGCGCCTCGGGGGACTTGGCGACGATCGTGCGGATGAGCTCCTCGTCGCAGTCGCCGTCGGCCATGGCGAGCCAGTTCTGGCACATCAGGTCGACCGAGTCGTTCGGCGTCGCGGGGTTGGTGCCGTCGTCGAGGGCGAACTCGTCGTCGGTGCCCGCCGCCTGGAAGGCGCCCTCGGAGTACTGCAGGGTGCCGCCGGTGAAGTCGCTCTTCTCCAGGACGATGACGCTGGCGCCCAGCTCGAGCGCGCGGTAGGCGGCGTTGAGGCCCGCGCCGCCAGCGCCGCAGACGACGACGTCGGCGGAGTCGGCGTAGGAGGCCGCCGCGCCGGCGTCGGCCTTGGAGGACTCGGCGGCGAAGACCGACTTGCCGGCGTACCCGCAGGCGGCGAGGACGCCCGCCGCCCCGGCAGCGCTGACGAACCCGCGACGTGACACCTCAGTGTTTGCGAAGACGGACATGTGAGTTCCTTTCCCCTTGTCTACCCTCATGCTGCTTCTCCCGCTGCGCGGCGGGCGGCGTGCGCCCGTCGGCGTGCGGCGCGAACGGCTCCACCGTAGCCCGCGAACGGCGCGCATTGGAGGGCGAACGGTGCCCCGGGGGGCCTCACCCAGGGGGTGAAATCGCGCTCACCCCCGCGCTGAGCTGCGCTGTCAAGTCTCGCGCCCGCCCCCGGAGGGGGTCCGGGCGGCGCAATCGGGACGGGGGCCCGCGGGCAGGCACGGCGCCGTCCCGGTCGCGATTGTGAGGCGTCGCGCCCGTGGCGGCGATCGGGCGTCGACGCGGTCGCGGATGCGGATATCATCGGGGGAGGGGCGCGCGAGGCGCGCGGCGGGGGCGAAAGGTGCGGCGGCATGGCGAAGATGGCCAGGTTCGACAGGGACAGGATGGCACGCGACGCTCTGGAG
>CAIFEU010000128.1:5834-7106 GCA_903789505.1 uncultured Coriobacteriales bacterium | reverse complement strand
GGGTATCTCGGGGGGGCCCTAAATACCGCGGTGTTGCGGCTTGGGTGGGGGGGCCCGGGGGCGGGCCCCGGACCGGCCGGGGGCCCCCCCGCCCGGGGACCCCCCGGGGCCAGGTGGGCGAGCGGGAGAAGAGGGCGAGCGGCGCAGGCACGGCGACGCTGCCCGCCGGCGCCTCGGAGCTACTCGGCAGCGACCTCGAACCCATACTGCGACCAGATCTGCAGCGCGTCGGGGTCAGTCAGGCAGAAGTCCAGGAACTGCTGGGCGGTTTCGCCGTTGACGGCCTTTGCCGCGACGGCGCCGGGGTACACGATCGGCTTGTGCGAGTCCTCCGGGCAGGTGTACGCCACCTTGATGCCGTCGTAGCGGTACACGTCGCTGGAGTACACGAAGCCGAGCTGGCAGTCGCGCGTCGAGACCCACTTCGCCGCGGTGCCGACCTTGTCGGCAAGGTTGATCTTGTCGGCGATCGAGGCGTCGTACTCGCCGCCATCGCCGGACTCGTCGGTGTACAGGCCGACCGAGTACAGCGCCTGGTTGGCGTACTTGCCCGCCGGGACCGTGGCGGAGTCGCCGATGGCGATCGTCTCGATCGTGGGGTCGGCGCAGTCGGAGATGGTCTGGATGTCGTAGTAGTCGTCTTCGGTGCACACGACGATGACCAGGTCGTTGTTGAACATGTTGGTGCGGGTTCCGGAGTCGATCAGCCCCGCCTCCTCGGCCTTGTCCATCGTGCCCTTCGACGCGGTGATCAGCAGGTCGGGCTGGGCGCCGGCGCTCATCTGCTCGACCAGGTCGCCGGAGGCCTTGAACTGGGTGTCGGCGAACGTCACGCTCGGGTTCTGCTCGGTGAAGAGCTTCTGGACCTCCGGCAGCGCCTTCTCCAGGGAGTTGGCGGCGAAGATCTGCAGCTGGCCAGGCTTGGCAACGATGGCGTCGGCGCTGGAGCTGTCCGCGGCGGCCGACTTGTCCGCCTTGCTCGAGGCAGCCTTCGCCTTGGTCTCGCCATCCGTGGACGCGGAGGCGTCAGCGGAGGAGCTGCCCTTGCCGGCGGCAAGCGCTATCGTGGGGGCCACGGCCGCGACTGCGGACAGGGCGGCGGCACTCGCGACGAACGAGCGACGATTCATGCGTGCATCCATGGATAAGCGACCTTTCTTTTGCTGTCAAACCGACGTCCGGGCACGACGACGGCGGGCCCCCCCCCCCCGGCGGGGCCCGCCGCCCGTTTTTTTAAAAAAAAAAAAAGGGCGGGAGGGGGTTAAAAAAAAA
>CAIFEU010000128.1:0-5824 GCA_903789505.1 uncultured Coriobacteriales bacterium | reverse complement strand
CCGCCGGCGGGGCCCGACGAGGGGGGCCCGCCCTCGCGGGGGGGGCCGCACGGCGTTTAGTTAACTATAGAGCAGTGCGCATGCTGTGTAAATAAAGTCACAGCCGTTGTCCCAAAGGGCGCACCGGGGGCCACGGGCGGCACGCGTGGGAAGCTAGCGGCCCGCGTTGTCCTCGTGACCGTCGCCGTGGTGATGCTCGCCCGCGGTCATGCGCTTGGCGTGCTCCATCTGCCCGGCGATGACCTCCCAGCACTCGCGCGCGGCGCGCTCGGAGCCGGGCAGGTTGACCACCAGCGTCTTGCCGCGCTGCATGCAGACGGCGCGCGACAGCATCGCGTGCCCGGTCTTGGCGAGCGAGGCGGCGCGAATCGCCTCCGCGACGCCCGGGACGTTGCGGTCGCACACCGCGGCGGTCGCCTCGGGGGTAACGTCGCGCGGCGACAGCCCCGTGCCGCCGCAGGTGAGAACGACGTCGGCGCCGAGCTCGTCGGAGGCCCTGACGATCGCGGACTCGAGCTGGTCGAGCTCGTCCCTCACGACGACGTGGGACACCACCTGCCAGCCGTTTGCCTCGACGAGCTCCGCAAGCGCCGCGCCCGCGGTGTCCTGCTCGATGTCGCGCGTGTCCGACGACGTGACGATCGCGAACCTGATGTCCATGCGGGCCTCCTTGCCCTGTCGTTGCCTGCCCTTCGCCCGCGACGCCCGGGCGTGGCGCCCGGGCAGGGGCGCTACGCCTGCGTGCCCTCGGGGATGTCGATGCGCATGCAGTCGACCTCGTCGCCCGCCTTCATCCCCAGGCTGTCGTCGGGCAGGATGATGAGGCAGTTGCAGCGCTGTAGCGCGCCAAGCAGCGCCGAGGACTGCCCGCGGAACTCGGTCGCGACCCAGGAGCCGTCCTGGGCGCGCTCGACCAGACCGCGCTCGTAGTAGCGGCGCGTCTCCTTCTTCTTGACGTCCGTCGCCAGCCGGGCCCGGACGACGGGGCGCGGCAGCGGGGCCATCCCCTGCATGGCGCGAAGGACCGGTCGGACGAGCAGCTCGAACCCGACCGCCGCGGCGGCGGGGTTGCCCGACAGGCCCCAGACGGGCTTGCCGCCGACCACGCCCAGCGTCTGGCGCTTGCCGGGGCGCAGAGAGATGTAGTCGAACTTGACCTCGCCGAGCTCCGCGATCACGCCGTTGATGTAGTCGAAGTCCCCCTTGCTCGCGCCGCCCGCGGTGACGACCGCGTCGCACTCGTCGAGCGCCCTGCGCAGCTGCGAGGCGATCGCGCCGCGGTCGTCCGGGACGATCGGGTAGACGCGCGGCTCGCAGAGGGCATCGGTGGCGAGGCCGGCCAGGCAGGCCGTGTTGGAGTTGCGGATCTTCCCGGCGGCGGGGGTCTGCGCGGGCGAGACGAGCTCGCTGCCGATCGAGAACACGCCGACGCGCGGGCGACGGAAGACGCTCACGCGGACCGCCCCGGCGGAGGCGAGCATGCCCATCGCGTAGGCGTTCACGCGCTCGCACGAGCGCAGGACGACGTCGCCGCGGCGGAACTCCTCCCCCGCGCGGCGGATGTTGGCCCCCGGCTTGACGGGCGCCGAGAACACCGCGTCCTGCCCGGCGGACTCGCCCCCTTCGACCTGCTCGAACTTGACGACGGCGTCGGCTCCCGCGGGGATGGGCGCCCCGGTCATGATGCGCACCGTGGTGCCCGGGACGACCGTGCCGGAATAGCTCGAGCCTGCGCCCTCCTCGGCGAGGACCCGCAGCGTGACCGGCTCCCGCTCGCTCGCCCCCGCCAGGTCGGAGGAGACGACCGCGAAGCCGTCCATGGCGGTGTTGTCGAACGGCGCGACGTCCATGTCGGCGACGACGTCGCGCGAGAGCACGCGACCGAAGCAGTCGGCGAGGTCGACCTGCTCCTCGTCGAGCCTGCGCGCGCACTCCAGCGCGATCGCCTGCGCCTGCTCGACGCTGATCATGCTGCCCTTCTGCATCTGCAATCTCCCATTCTCCCTCACTTGCGCGCCCGTCCCGCCCGGACGGGCCACTAGCGTGCAATCCTACAACACCGCGGCGCGGGCAGGGCGCGACGCGCGGAGCGCGGCGGGGTGACGTCCGAGGGGAGGCGCGCTCACCGGGGGTCGACGGCGCCCAGGCCGCCGCGGACGAAGTCGGCGATTTCCTCGGCGCAGTCCAGCCCGAACGCCCGCATGCCGCACTCCAGGGCAGCCCTCCTCACGCGCGGCATGTCGGTCGCGATTGCCACGGTTCGCTCGTCGGGCTGCCGGTCGGCGTCCCCTCCCAGCCGCTCCCGGAGTTCGGCGGGGTCGAACGCGAAGGGCTCCCCCGACCGGACGGCGCGGACGAACTCCTCCCCCGCGAGCCGGTCGCGCTCGTTGGCGGCACGCATGACCTCCACCGCAGGCATCTCGGAGTGGCGATACCCCTCCACGAGGACGACCTCGTGCGGGCGCATCATGCGGACCACCTGCTCCATCGTCAGCTCCTCGTCAAGCGTGCGGATCAGCGCGAACTGGTCGGGCGCGCTGATCGCGACCTCGCTCGCGCCGGCGTGGCGGTGGCGCCAGGAGTCCTTGCCCTCGACGTCGATGTCGAATCCGCGATGCCCGTGGTGCTTGACCGAGCCTACGTCGACCCCGCGGGCGACGAGCTCCTCGATGACCTTGACCACCAGCGTCGTCTTGCCGGAGTTGTGCCTGCCCACGAACGCGAGGGCGGGGCTCGGGAGCCCCGCGCAGGCGCGGGAGAGCCAGCCGGGCGCGAACCTGCCGCCCTCGTCGCGCCCCTGGCGCGCGGGGCGCCGCCAGCCGGCCGCCTGCCGGGCGTCGAACCAGGCGTCCAGACGGGCTACGAGGTCCTCGGGGTCTCCGGAGGAGTCGATGACGGTGTCCGCCAGCGCGGCGCGCTGCGCGTCGTCCACCTGCATCGCGTCGCGCCTGTCGAAGTCCTGCGGCGACATGCCCCGGGTGACCGCGCGCAGCTTGCGCTGCTCGCGCGGGCACGCCAGGGTCATGACCTCGTCGGCGACGCCCGAGCCCGCCGCCTCGGCGATCTGCACCTCGACGACGGCGAGCCTGACGGGCGCGGCGGGGTCCTCCCTGCGGGCGGCCTCGTCGAACATCGCGTCGAGCCGGGCGAGGATCGCGGGGTGCGTGATCGCGTCGAGGTCTGCCGTCGAGGCGGCGTCAGCGAACGCCCTTCGGGCGAGCTCGGGGCGCTCGACCCTGCCGTCGGCGCCGATGACCTGCGCGCCGAAGCGCGCGGCGAGCTGCCGCTTGATGTCTTCGTCCTCCAGGACCCGGTGGGCGACCTCGTCGAGGTCGACCACGTCCGCGCCGCGGGCGCGCAGGTGCGCAAGCGCGGTGGACTTCCCCGACCCGATCCCTCCGGTGAGAAACAGCGTGTACATGGTGTCAGCCGACCCTTCTTCCCGGCGCGTCGCACTCCCGCGATGGAGGCACGTGCAGCGACATATGGTAGCGTATCCCGCGTTCCCGCGCCTTCGAGGGGCAAGCGGGCGCGGCCCGCCCGTCCGCATAGCCGCAGCTCGCGGCCGCCTCATGATGCGGCGCGCGGGGGCGATTCGCGCAAAGCATTTCATTTGTGTTGGGACGCGCGCCCGTGCCGCCCGGCGCCGCCAGCGGCAATATGCTTGCACTGTCGGCGACGGGCCCGGGGGGCGCCTTCCGGCATCCTTCCGGAGAGGATACCCCGCGGGTGATTGGGCCTCCCCCGGCTCACGAGGGCCGTCGTTCCGCCCCGACGACGCGGTCACCCGCGAGGAGGGCCTCCCCCGGCCCACGAGGGCCGCCGACCGAACAGGGGGGGGTGCCGGGGGCGCCTCGCGAAGCCCCGCGTCTAAAGGCTACATTCAGGGTTACCCATGCAATGTCTTACCGTCTACCATAAGGTGAGTGCTTTATGAAAACGATCAGCGACACCACGAGCAAGGCCGCTCGCGACCCGCTCGCCATGGTCGGTCTCGCGGCCATGGTCGCCCTGGACGGGTGCCTGCTCGCCGGGGCGCAGGGGACGCCGTGGTCCGTGGGCTCCATGGCGACGGGCGCGCCGGCGATTGCGGGCCTGGCGTGCCGCCTGCTCGCCCTGGCGGCGCTGCTGATGCTCGGCGTCGCCGGCGCGCGCGCCCTGACCCGGCCCGTGCTCGGCGCCGCCACCGCCGTCGCAGCGCCCTGCTGCGCCCACGCGACCACCAGGCTCCAGGGCCCCCAGGCCGTCTCGCAGACGCCCCTCATAGCGACGTGCGCGCTCGCCGGCGTCGCGACCGGGGTGCTGGGGCTCGCGTGGTGCGAGGCGCTGTGCGCGATGCCCGTGGAGCGCGTCCGTCGCGTCTCGGTCGTCGGGGTCGTCGCCGGGCTCGCCGTAGCCACGGCGGCGAGCTGCCTGCCCTCCTGCCTGCCCCTCGCCGTGGGGGCAGCCGCGCTCGTCGCCGGCGCGTCGCTGATCGCCCTCCCCGGCGTCGCGACGATCGCTGCCCCCGACGGCCAGGTCGACTCCGACCACATGCTCGACTACCCCTGGATGACCGTCGCGATGTTCGTCGTCACCGGCGTCATGGCGGCGGTCCTCTCTGGTGGCCTCGAAGGGCTGCTCTCGGGGGCCGAGGGCGGCGTCGGCGTCACGGTCGGGTACTTCGCCGGCCTTGCCGGAGTCGTGGCGGCGACCGCGGCGGTGCTGTACCGCGACGCGGACTGGCAGTCCCACCTGTGGGTTCCCCTGTTCTGCCTGCTGTTCCTCGGGCTGCTCGTGTGCTGCGTGTGCACGCTGGGCACGGTCCCGTTCGCGGGGGGCGTCGTCGGCGCGACCGCGGCGGGCTACACGGTGCTGCGATGGGCGCTGGCGCCCGCGGTCGTATCCCGCGCCGGGAGCCCGCGCTACGTCGCCTGCTCGTTCCTCGCCCTGGTCAGCGACGTAAGCCTGACCTCGACCCTCACCCTTGCCGTGGGTGCGCAGGCGCAGGCCTCGCTCGCCTCGCTGTACAGCCTGGCGGGCGTGATGGCGCTCGTGCTCGTCATCGTGTTCGCAGCCGCCCTGGTGGCCTACCATGGCCTGAGCGGGTACCGCATATCGCTGAGCGCGCGCCTCCTGACGGAGGACCTGCTCCGGCGCCAGCGGCAGGAGCTCGCCGAGGACGCGGCGGCGCCCCGCCCGGCGGGGACGGCGACCGTCGCGACGGAGGTGCGGCTGCCCCCCGAGCCGAAGCCCGAGCCGCCCCGCAGCCCGAGCTTCGACGAGGCGCTCGACGCCATATGCCAGCGCTACGACCTCACCGCGCGCGAGCTCGAGATAGCGCGCCTCACCGCGCGCGGCAACTCCTCCAAGCACATCGCCGACGTGCTGATCATCTCGAGCAGCACGGTCCGCTTCCATCAGCAGAACATCTACCGCAAGCTCGACATCCACTCGCGACAGGAGTTCATCGACCTGGTGAACGCCGTTATGTGCGGCCAGGCGGGGGACGCCGCGCCCGGCACGGGCGAAGCGCCGGCGCCGGGGAGGCGGCCAGGCGGGGCGGACGCGTGACGGACGGGGCAAGCCGGGCGCGCGCTGACGCGACTCGGGCGACGCCAAGCCCCTCCGACGCAGGTCAGGGGCCACGACCTAGCCATTCCGCTTGGGACCCGGCGAAAACCCTCACTTTGGTACAGTTCCCATCCGCCCCGCGTTGCCCTAGTGTCAGCCCAGGTCGGGACGCACGCCGCCCCGACGCCGGCAGGCTCGCCGCGGGAGGCGGGGCGACCAGCGACGACGCGCGAGGCACGCCCGCGATGCGGGCACGGCAGTAGTGGAGGGC
>CAIFEU010000127.1 GCA_903789505.1 uncultured Coriobacteriales bacterium | reverse complement strand
ACGCCGGCGTGACCGTCGTCCGTGACGCGTCCGGCGACGCGTGCGGGACAGACCGACGCCCCATGCCAGCGTCTCACTGCGAGGAGGAACCGCAAGCATGCTCAAGAACACCTTCGAGGAGGACCTCAAGAACGCCGTCGCCTTCCATGGCCACCTGTGTGCCGGCCAGGTCATCGGCGTGAGGATGTCGCGCCTCGCGCTGACGTACTTCGGGATCGACGACCCGGCGCACTACCGGGACCTGGTCGCGTTCGTGGAGTGCGACCGCTGCCTGGCGGACGCGATCGTCACCGTGTGCCGCTGCACGCTGGGCAGGCGTCGCCTGAAGTGGTACGACTACGGCATCATGTCGGCGACGTTCTACGACATGCGCAGCGGCCGCGCGATCCGCGTCTCCCAGCCTCAGGGCAACCACTGCCCCTCCGGCGCCGACCCCGTCGCGTTCTTCGGTGCGATTCCCGACGACAAGCTGTTCAACGTCGACGTCGTCGAGTTGCCCCACCTGACCGAGGAGGACCTGCCCGGCAGCCACTCGCACGGGGTGGCGTGCGAGAGGTGCGGGGAGATCATCCACAACAAGCGCGAGGTCGTCGTCGACGGCCACGTCCTGTGCAAGCGCTGCGCCGGCCAGGACGTCTACTACCGGCCCGTGCGTCGCCTCACCGCCGAGGAGGTCGCCGCGGGGGTGGACGCCTGATGTACGACGCCCCGGACGACCTGTCGCCCGAGCTGCAGCGCCGAATCCTGGACGACCGAGCGCGGGGGTGGGTCAACCCCCACCGGTGCGCTGACGCCGACGCGATTCGTCGCCGCGACCTGGCGCACGACGCGGCGACGCTGTGGAGGCCGGCGTTCGTCCGCGACGTGGAGAAGATCATGCACCTGCCCGCATACAACCGCTATGCGGGCAAGACGCAGGTGTACTCGTTTCGCCAGAACGACGACCTGTGCCGTCGTGGCCTGCATGTCCAGCTCGTCGCGCGCGTCGCGCGTGACATCGGCAGGGCGCTTGGGCTCAACTGCGACCTCATCGAGGCGATCGCCCTGGGGCACGACGTCGGCCACACCCCGTTCGGTCACGCCGGGGAGCACATGCTCGACGCGGTCTCGCTCGACCGGCGCGGGCTGCACTTCGCGCACAACGTCCATGGCGTGCGCGTGCTCGACGGCATCTATCGCCGCAACCTGACGCTGCAGACGCTCGACGGCGTCCTGTGCCATAACGGCGAGTGCGTCTCCCGGGTGTTCCGGACCTCTGGGCTGCGCTCGTTCGAGGAGCTCGACGCCGAGGTTGAGGCCTGCGCCCGCCTGGGCGCCCCGCGCATCGACTCCCTGCGCCCGATGACGCTGGAGGGCTGCGTGGTGCGCGTCAGCGACGTGATCGCCTACGTGGGCAAGGACCGCCAGGACGCGAAGGTCGCAGGCAGCATCTCGGGCCCCGACGGCTTCGCGACGCTGGGAGGGAAGGACCCCGGGCTGTACAACGCCTGGGTCCTGCAGCACCTCACGATCGACATCGTCGAGCACAGCTACGGCAAGGACCGCATCGAGATGAGCCAGGCCGCCTTCGACGAGCTTCGGGCGGCAAAGGACGAGAACTACCGGCTCATATACGAGAGCCCGCAGGTGGAGGGCGCCTACGGCGAGCGGCTCGCGGAGCTGTTCGGGCAGGTCTACGACGCGCTGCTCGCAGACCTGCGCGCCGGGGACGAGTCGAGTCCCGTCTTCGCGCACCACATCGCGCCGCTCGAGCGCGAGGCTGCGAACTACGGGCGCACCTACGACTGGCAGGCGGCCCTCGGCCAGACGGTCGTCGACTACATCGCCTCGACGACCGACGACTACTTCATCGCGCTGTGCGCGTACCTGTTCGGGGATGGCCAGGCGGAGTTCCCGCGCAGGCCGTACTTTGACGGCCTTCCCCGTCGGAACCGGTGACCTACGGATCGGCGGGCGTCCGGGCGTCGGTCGGGACCGATGACGCGGGAAGGGGAGTGCCGCCTTGGGCGGCGAGGGGGAAGACGTGGAGACGCTATTCTCTGAGTTCGACCGACAGAAGAGGGTCAAGGGAGCCCCGCTCGCCGTGCGCGTGCGCCCCACGACGCTCGAGGAGTTCCGCGGTCAGGAGCAGGCCGTGGGGCCCGGGACCTGGCTGCACGACGCCATCGAGTACGACGCGCTCTCCTCGGTGATCCTGTACGGGCCCGCCGGGACCGGCAAGACCACGTTGGCGCGCATCATCGCCCACGCGACCCGCGCCGAGTTCGTCGAGGTCTCGGCGATTACCGGCACGGTCAAGGACCTGAGACGCGAGATTGATGCCGCTGAGCAGCGCCTGCTCCTGCACGACCGCAGGACTATCCTGTTCGTCGACGAGATCCACCGCTTCTCCAAGAGCCAGCAGGACGCTCTGCTGCACGCGGTCGAGAACCGCACGGTGGTCCTGGTCGGCGCAACGACCGAGAACCCCTACTTCGAGGTCAACCAGGCGCTGCTCTCGCGCTCCCGCGTCGTCGAGCTCAAGGCGCTCTCGGACGAGGACGTCAGCGCGATTCTCGACCACGCCTTGGAGGCGCCGCAGGGCCTCGCCGGCCGCTTCGAGCTCTCCGAGGGGGCCCGCTCCTTCATCGTCCTGGTCGCCGGCGGAGACGCCCGCTCGGCGCTCACGACGCTCGAGCTCGCGTCGCAGCTCGCGCAGCGCCGCGCCGAGGCTCGCAGGGGCGCCCCCGAGGGGGCGGGCGATGACGCCGCGGCGCCGGGCGGGGCGCCGGTCGTGATCGAGGAGGCGGACGCGCGCGAGGCTACGCCGACGCGCACGCAGTCCTACGACAAGGGTGGGGACGAGCACTACGACGTCGTCTCCGCGTTCATCAAGTCGATGCGCGGCAGCGACCCGGACGCCGCGGTGTACTGGCTCGCCCGCATGCTCGAGGGCGGCGAGGACCCCAAGTTCATCGCCCGGCGCATCTTCATCCTCGCCTCGGAGGACGTCGGCAACGCCGACCCCCAGGCCCTGCTCGTCGCGGAGGCCGCCTTCCGCGCGGTCGAGGTCATCGGCATGCCCGAATGCCAGATCAACCTCTCCCAGGCTGCCGTCTACATGGCGCTCGCCCCCAAGAGCAACGCGAGCTACGCCGCGCTGCACGCCGCGCAGGCGGACATCCGGAGCGCCCCTGCCCGCCCCGTCCCCGACTACCTGCGCGACCGCCATCGTCCGGGCAGCGACGCCTACGGCCCCTATCTGTACCCCCACGACTACCCGGGAGCATGGGTCGACCAGCGCTACCTGCCCGAGGGGCTCGAGCGCGGCTGCTTCTACCACCCCACCGAGCGCGGGTGGGAGAGCTATCGCAGCGAGGCGACGCGCCGAGACCGGAGTCCGCGCGACGCGGGGCAACGCCCGGGGCACGACGGCGCGCGGGGCTCCTCGACGGCGGGGGAGGATGGCGACGCGCGTTGAGTCGCGGGATTGTGGGCGGCGACGCTTCGGAGGGCTGCCGCTGCGGGTATAGTGAGGCAAAACGAGGAATCGAGTGAGGGGTGCGCTATGGACATTCACGGCGTCATCAACATCGTCCTGCTTCTGCTCGCCATCGCGGCCGTGTGGGCCGTCGTGGAGTTCGCGGTGACGTTCCGCAGGGCGCGCGGAACGATTTCGAACGTCGACTCCGCAGTCGGCGACCTCAAGAAGTCCGTCGACGGGGTGATCGAGCAGGTTCAGCCGGTCATCGCCCACGTCGACGAGGCGGTGACCCAGGCGACCCCCGCCATCGACAACGCCGCGCCCCTGCTCACGAGCGCGACGAACGCGGTCGACACGCTCAACTCCGACCTCGAGCGCATAGAGGAGATCCTCACGGACGCCTCGCACGTGACCGGCGCCGCCTCGAGTGCCACCTCCGCGGTCCGCACGGCGACGGCAACCATCGCCGACAGGTTCCGCAGCAGGCTCGGCATCGGCCGCGCCGGCGAGCCTACCCCCTCGATGCTCGGGGAGGGGGGCGGGGAGGAGCCGGCCGACTCCGGCAGCGCCGGCGACGCCGAGGCGGAGCACCCCTCCGTGCGGGACGGCGCTCGCGTCGTGAGCTCCGACAGGGGCTACTTCACCTACCCGTCGCGGGACGACGCCGTCGGGCGGCATGGCACCACCGCGACGCCTGCCGGCGACGACGCATCGCCCGTCGTGCAGGACGCGTCGGGGTCGACGCGGGATTCCGAGGGGGAGCAGGCTGCCCAGCAGGGCGGCGCGGACACCCCCGAGGACGCCCCCGAAGAAGCGGGGGCGCAGGCGTAGGCCCGCGAAGCAAGGCAACCCTCGCGCGCCCGGCGGCCCAGCGGCATGCCAGGCGCGCGTCGTCGTATCGGCAACGGAGCCGCGGGCTGCCAGCGAGGGCCTGCCCGCACGGACGTACGCTTGGAGCGTGAACAGCAGACATGGATCAAGCAAAGGAAGCGCAGGAGCTCGACGGGCAGCTCTCCACCCTCACGGTGCCGCCTGACCCCGAATACGCGCGCGTGGTCCGCATGACCGCCGCGAACTTCGCGATGCTCGCCGACCTGTCGGTTGAGGACGTCGACGACGTCCGCATGGCGGCGGAGGAGGCGTTCGTCTGCGCGTGCGCCACGGGCGTGGGCGGCAGGATGGGCATCGAGTTCCGCGTGAGCGCGGGACGGCTCGACATGAGTTTCGAGCTCGGCGCCGACGTCGACGGTCTGGGACGCGAGGGCGACCAGGACCCCGCGCTCGCCTACGCGCGCCTGCTGCTCGAGGCTCTGTGCGACGACGTCGAGGTCGCGGGCGCCCCTGCCCGGCTCAACGTCACGAAGAGTTCGGGGACTGCCGATGCCCTCTGATCAGAAGAACTCGAAGCTCGTCTGGGACAAGGCGCGCACCCGCGAGCTCTTCCGAAGGTACAAGGAGGAGGGCGACCAGGACGCGCGCGACCAGCTCATCGTCAACCACCTCAACCTCGTTCGCTTCCTCGCGGCGAAGTTCGCGAACCGCGGCGAGCCCCTCGAGGACCTCGTCCAGGTGGGGACGATCGGCCTGATCAAGGCGATCGACCGGTTCGAGCCGGCGCGTGGCCTGGAATTCACCACCTACGCGACCCCCACGATCCTCGGCGAGATCAAGCGGCACTTCCGCGACAAGGGCTGGTCGGTCCGCGTCCCGCGCCGCCTCCAGGAGCTCTCTGCCAAGGTGAACCGCGCGGTCGACGAGCTCACCGTCACGCTCCAGCATACGCCCACGGTCAAGGAGATCGCGGACTACCTCGAGGTCACGCCCGATGAGGTCCTCGAGGCGATGGAGTCCGGCGAGGCGTACACCTCGGTGCCGCTCGAGGCGACCGGGTCCGACGATGACGAGGGGCTGTCGGTCATCGACCGCATGGGCAAGGACGACCCCGACCTGGCGGCGTCGGACGACCGCATCATGATCGACCGGGTGCTGAGCGAGTTCACCCCGAAGGAGCAGGAGGTCGTGAGGCTTCGGTTCTACGAGGGCCTCACCCAGGCGGAGATCGCCGAGCGCCTGGGCATCTCCCAGGTCCAGGTCTCGCGCCTGCTTCGCCGCACGCTCAAGCGCATGCAGGAGAAGCTCGCACCCAATGGCGTTCCCCAGGCGGGCGCCGAGGAGGAGTCCGAGGGCGACGGCTCGGTGCTGGTCGCCGACGTTCCCCTGTCCGAGGATTCCGACGTCTCGAGCGACGAGGAGGACTAGCGCCTCATGGAGGACATGACGCAACCCCAGCAGCCCCGCGCCACCGCGACTGCGAAGGCGGGGCCGTTTCGCCGGCTGTCCCCCGAGAAGTATGAGCGCTATCGCGCGCGGTTCTACCGCGTGTGGGGCTACATCGGCATCGGGCTGATCATCGCCTTCTGCATCTGGTGCCTCGGGCACATCAACGACGCGGTCATCGTCCTGGTGACGGGGTCGGTCATGGCGTTCATCTACGCGCCGATCGCCAACTGGCTCACGCGTCGCCTCAACATGCCGCGCCTTCCGGCGACGCTGATCGGCCTGCTCGTGGTCCTACTCGCCATCGTCTTGCTGATCGCTGCCGTGCTGCCCCCGCTCGTCAAGCAGGCGATCGGCTTCCTCAGCGAGATTCCCACCTACGTCGACGCCCTGCAGACGGCCTGGGACAACCTCAACGCGAGCCTCGGGGCGACGCCCGACGGGGCGTTCCAGTCGGCGGTCGTCAGCGTCCTCGAAACCGTCTCCTCGCAGGCGCGGAGCGCGGGTTCGCAGCTCGCGTCCAGCGCCGCCAGCGGGATTCTCTCGGGGGTCACGAGCGTCGTCAAGACGATCGTCGACGTGTTCATGGCGCTGGTCGTCTCCTTCTGGCTGACCAAGGACTTCCCGAGCATGGAGACCGAGATAGCCAACATCGTGGGGCCGCGCCGCGGCGAGGACTACCGAATCATCACCTCGGTGTTCGGTCGCTCGCTCGCGGGCTACCTCAAGGGCCTGATCATCAACTCCGCCTGCACCGGCGTCATCGCCTGGCTGGGGTTCTGGGCGCTGGGCATCCCGTACTCGGGCCTGCTCGGCATCATCACGGCAATCCTGAACGTCATTCCCTACATCGGTCCCTGGATCGGCGGGGCGCTGGGGTTCTTCGTGGGGCTGTCGGTGGGAATCTGGCCGGCGGTGCTGTCGATCGTGGTGACCGTCGTCGCCCAGCAGTTCACGGACAACTTCATCTCGCCCAAGGTCATGCAGACCGCGGTCGCGCTGCACCCGGTGTTCGTCATCATCGCCCTGCTTGCTGGCGGTGCGCTCGGCGGCCCCATCGCCATGATCGCCGCCGTCCCGCTCACGGCGGCGTTCAAGGGCGTGTTCATCTACTACTTCGAGAAGAAGACCGGCCGGCAGCTTGTCAGCAGGGACGGCATGCTGTTCCGCGGGGAGCCGTTCTGCGACGAGCAGGGCAACCCGCGCCCCGCCTGCGACGCGCTAGGCGTCGACCTGAACGGCGACAAGGGGGTGCCCGAGCGCATCCGCGCAGCGATGGCGTCCTCGTCGACGGGGGAGCCTCCCGCGCCCGTCACGGGGGAGCCCGAGGACGCCGAGGGCGACGACGCCCATGACGATGCTTCCCGCGAACGGGAGAGCCTGTTCGGGCGCATCAGGCGCAAGTGAGGCTCCGCGCCGCATGGGGATTGGCCTTCCATTGCCGCGCCCGGCGCGGTGCGGGGAGTCCTGACGGACGGGGATGGTGGCGCGTGCCGCCATCCCCGCTGCTTTCGCGTGCGCGTGGTCGCCGAGGTGCGCGCGGCTCCTTTTGGTCCGTGCTCCAACGTAAAGGCTTATTTGAGGGAAGTTGTAGGGTCGGGACGGCGTCGGCAATCGCACACGAGGTCGAGAGTAGAATCGAAGCGTTTGTATCGTTTCCGTTAGGCTGCGCCCCGACCACGGCAGCGCGTCTCCCGCCAACGCGCGGGCAGGCGGCGCCGGCGCGTCCGCGGCACCATCGAAGAA
>CAIFEU010000126.1 GCA_903789505.1 uncultured Coriobacteriales bacterium | reverse complement strand
CGGCTACACCGCCCAGCTGCACGTCATCTCCAATGGGGTCCCCGACGACTTCGTCCCCGGCCCCAGCGCCCATCCGTTCGACGACGGCCTGTTCCACGTTCTCACGATCGGGCGGCTCGCCAAGGAGAAGGACCAGGAGACGCTGATCCGCGCGGTGGCGATGTCGCGCCACGCCGACGACATCCAGGTGCACATCGCCGGCGCCGGCGGACAGGAGCGTCACCTGCGCGAGGTCGGCGCCTGCCTGGCGCACCCCCTGGACATCGCGTTCCGCCCCCGCGCCGAGCTCATCGACCTCATTCGCGCCTGCGACCTGTACGTCCACTCGTCGGTAGCCGACATCGAGGCGATGAGCTGCCTGGAAGCGCTGTCGTGCGGGCTGGTGCCGGTGATCTCGCGAATCGAAACGTCGGCGGCGAGCCAGTTCGCCCTCGACGAGCGCAGCGTCTTTCCCGCACGCGACGCCGCAACCCTCGCCCGGAGGATCGACTGGTGGTTCGAGCACCCCGACGAGCTGCGTGCCATGCGCGACGCCTACGCGCGCGAGGGCGACTCCTACAGGCTCGGGGGCTGCGTCGGCCGCTTCGTCCGCATGGAGGAGCGGGCGATAGAGGACGACCGGCGCGCCTACGGGCTGGGCGCGGACCCTTCCGGGGCGCAGGCGTAGGCGCGCCGCCTGCATCGTCGGGGACCCGCGATTCCGTTCGCATTCGCGCCGACGACGGGGGCGCGCTCGGTTAGGATGGTACGGACGGGCTCGGGCGCCCGGGACGTCAGGTCCCGGTGGGCCGTCCGGGCGGGCGCCGGAAGCGAGGAGGTCCGAATGAGCGAGGACGAGGGCGCGAGGGCCGGCGGGTCCCAGGCAAGGCCCCAGACCCAGCAGATCTGCGACATGCAGGAGCTCATGGAGCGCCTCTCCGAGATGACGGAGAAGCAGGAGCGCTACCAGAACCATCTCAAGGCGGCGCGCATCGTGTCGCAGGCGCAGGCGGTCGCCGAGCGGCGCGCGGAGCTGGAGCGCGAGGAGAGGCGCCTTGCCGACGAGCTCGCCGAGGGGCCGTTCTCCAGCGTCGAGGAGGCGCGGCAGGCGATGCTGAGCATCGTCGACCTCGCGCAGCTCTCCGAGGACATCGAGGCGTACCGCGAGGACTACGCCTCCACGATCGCCCGCTGCGTCAAGGGCCCGCAGGCGTAGGGGGCGTCGCTCATGCGGAACGCGCGAGTGCCGCAGGCGCGGCTTTCCCTGCCGGGCGGGGGGCGGTGAGCGCATGGACGTGCTGGTCGTCAACGACGACGGCATAGACGCCCCGGGCATCCGCGAGCTCGCCGCCCTGGCGCGGACGTTGGGCAGGGTCTTCGTCGTGGCCCCGCGCGAGGTGCAGTCGGGCGCGTCGCACCGGGTGTCGCTGAGCTGGCCTCTGCGCGTCGAGCGTCGCGACGACGTGCCGGGCGCCGAGGCGGCGTACGCGGTGGCGGGCTCGCCTGCCGACTGCGTCTCGCTGGCGCTCGGCTGCCTTCTGCCCGACAGGCCAGGCCTGGTGCTCTCCGGCATCAACGCGGGCTTCAACGTGGGGTTCGACGTCGCGTACTCCGGGACCGTCGCCGCGGCGATGGAGGCGGCGATGCGCGGCGTCCCCGCGGTCGCCTTCTCGCAGACCAAGGTCGCCGCCGACTACTCGCTGGCGCGGGGATGCTTCCCGCGCGTGATGGACGAGCTGCTCTCGCGCCCCGCCCGCACCGACGGCGTCTGGAACGTGAACATCCCCGGCTGCGGCGCGGGCCATGCCCGCGGAGTCCTGTTCGACCGCTCGACCGCGGCGGCGGACCTGCGCCCGATTCTGGGTGCCGAGCGCGTCGAGCTGGGCGAGCCCGGCGCCGGCGGGCAGGGGCACCCCGACGGTGTGCCGCGCGCGGGTGCCGGGGAGGGGACGCCCGCTGAGGGAGCGTGCGCGCACGTTCCGGGCGCCGGCGGCTTCGGGGTCCGGATGCTCGTCGGTCCCGTCGACGTCGAGGCCAATGCGCGCGACGTCTCCAGCGACATCGGCGCCGTGTGCGCGGACTACGTCTCGGTCAGCTGGGTGCGCGGCCCCATAGGCTAGCCGCGCACCCGCTGCCGCCTTCTACCGACCGCAGCCGCCCGCGTTCGCACCCGCCTGCGCTCCCGTTCGGGTCCGGGGCAGCCCATGCCCGGGGCGGCCGGCTGCGCGTCGCGCCGCCGCCTGCTCACGTCCCTGCCCGCACCCATCCCGTCGTCGCCTGCGTTCGCCCCGCTGCCCGCGCCTGCCCGCGCCGGGTCGGCAAATGCGCACGATGCGTGGTCATGGGCGGTGGCCTCCCCGTGGCCGGTCTCAACGCCTATCGAGATGATAGACTATGTACCGAACATCATCGCGTCCCGATGCGTATCCATGAGGGGAGTGGTCGCATGCTGGTTTCCACGAAGGGTCGATACGCGCTGCGCTTCCTGCTCGACCTCGCCCAGCACAAGGACGACGGGCCGATCCCGCTCAAGGACATCGCCGAGCGCCAGGGGATCTCCAAGAAGTACCTCGAGCGCATCGTCACGCAGCTCGGACCCTCCGGGATGCTCAAGATCACGCGCGGCTACCAGGGAGGCTACCAGCTCGTTCGCGACCCCTCGCTGGTCAGCGTCGCCGAGGTCCTCACCTACACCGAGGGCGGCTTCATGCCCGTGCCCGTCGAGGAGTACGAGGCCAACGACATCACCGCCTACGCGTGGCAGAAGCTCGAGGGCGCGATCACGCGCTGCCTGGAGAACATCACGCTCCAGGAGATCATCGACCACTACGAGGAGCAGATGGCCCAAGGACAGCCGGAGGAGGGCGCCGACGGGGCGGCCGACCACGAGGGCGTCGCGCCCGCCCCTGCCGGTGACGCCGCCCCCGCGACCACCGACGGCGCGCGGGCGTAGCCGAGCCTCGCGCCTGCGGCCCCGCGACGATCGAAGGCGCGCCCGCAGCGCCCGGGGCGCGAACGGTTGCCGCCGCCGGCGGGTCGGCCCCTTACAGGGGGGGGCTTTGGGGGGGGACGCGCCCGGGCGGGGGCGCCCCGGGGGTGTGGGGGTCCGGGGCGGACGAGGCGGCCGGACGGGGCTCTACCCCCAGACGCGCTCCGCGACCCTGCGGACGAGCGCGACCTTGGCCCACTGCTGCTCCTCGGTGAGCTTGTTGCCGATCTCGCAGGACGCGAAGCCGCACTGAGGGGAGAGCGCGAGCCGCTCGAGCGGGACGTAGCGCGCGGCCTCGTGGATGCGCGCGATGACCTCGTCTTCGTCCTCCAGCTCGGGCGACTTGGTCGTGACCAGCCCGAGCACGACCTTCTTGCCGTCCGTCACCTGCGCCAGCGGCTCGAACCCGCCCGAGCGCGCGTCGTCGAACTCGAGGAAGTAGGCGTTCACGTTCTCGCGCGCGAACAGCAGCGACGCGATGTCGTCGTACCCGCCGCTGCAGGCCCAGGTGGAGTGGAAGTTGCCGCGGCAGACGTGGGTGTTGACGGTGAGGTCGTCGGGCAGCCCCTCCAGGGCGCGGTTGTTGACCTCGAGCAGCTCCTGCTTGACGCGCTCGAGTCCCGCGGCATCGGTCCCGAAGAACTGCTCGGCGCGCGGGTCGACGCACACGCCCCACGAGCAGTCGTCGAACTGGACGTTGCGGCAGCCTGCCTCGTAGAGCTCGCCCAGGACTGCGCGATACCCGGCGGCGATGTCGCCGATCAGCTCCTCGTCGGTCGCGTAGATGCGGCGGGTGCCCTCGAGGTTCATCGGCATGATCATCTGCTCGAGGAACTGCGCGGGCGCGGGGATGGTCTGCTTCGCCACGCAGCGCTCGTCCTCCAGCGCCTGCACGAACCGGAAGTGGTCGACGAACGGGTGGTGGCCGACGCCGACCTTGCCGGTGAGGAAGGTGTCGTCGATCATGGCGGCCTCGTCGTGGAACGGCAGGCCGGCGGCGGTGGGGGCGTGGCCCACGCCGTCGAACGCCCACATGAAGTCCAGGTGCCACGTCGCGCGACGGAACTCGCCGTCGGTGATGACGCCGAGCCCCGCCCCCTTCTCCTTGGCGACCAAGTCGCGAATCGCGTCGTCCTCGGCCCTCGTCAGCTCGTCGCGGCCGATGCGGCCCGCCTCGAAGTCGCGCCGCGCCGCCTTGAGCGACGCCGGGCGCAGGAAGCTCCCGACGACGTCGAAGCGGTGCGGGGTCGTGCGGTCATAGGGGATGCTCATGCTATCTCTGCCTCCCTGCCCGGCGGGGGCGGCGGGGCGGCTGGGCGGCGGGGGGCCCGGGCCCGGCGCGCGTCCGAGTCGTGCCGCGCGTAGGGGCCCGGGCGACGGGATGAATCCTAGCACCGGTCCCTGGCGATGCGTTAATACGAGAAAGTAAGCGGCTGCGATAGACGCAAGTTATGGCAGACGGCCTACCGCGCCCCAGCCTCCCGGTCCCGGAAGCGCTGCACGTAGGCGCGCAGGAGCTGCAGGTAGCGGCTCGCGGTGGCGCCGAGCTGCTCGCCGGCGGGATGGACGTAGCCCAGGCGCATCACCTCGTCGCTCTCGAGCGGGACCGAGACGATATCGGTGCCGTTGAGGTCGCTCGACAGGATGCCCGACGAAATCGTGTATCCGTCGAGGCCGATGAGCAGGTTGAACAGCGTCGCGCGGTCGGAGACGACGATCCCCTTGGGCACGGGGCGCTCGGCGTGGAGCTCCTCGGCGTAGTAGAAGGAGTTCTCGATGCCCTGCTCGTAGGACAGGCGCGGGTAGGGGAGCAGGTCGTCCATCGTCACTGACGACCTCCCGGCAAGCGGGTTGCGCCTGCTCACGAACACGTGGGGGCGCGCTTCGAACAGGTCGACGAACGCCAGGCCCGCGCCGCCGAGGATGCCCAGCATCACGTCGCGGTTGGCGTGGGACAGGTACAGGACGCCCAGCTCGCTGCGGCGCGTGCGCACGTCCTCGATGATGTCGTGGGTGCGCCCCTCGAAGAGCGAGAACTCGTAGCGGTCACGGCCGTACTCGCGCACGAGCTCCACGAAGGCGTTCACGACGAACGCGTAGTGCTGCGCCGACACCGCGAACACGCGCCGCACGGGCTGCCCGCCCTTGTAGGCGTGCTCGAGAAGGTCGGCCTGCTCGAGCACCTGACGCGCGTAGGACAGGAATCGCACCCCCTCCTCCGTGAGCGTCACCCCGCGGTTGGTGCGCCGGAAGATCGTGACGCCCATCTCTGCCTCGAGCTCGGAGACGGACTTGGACAGGCTCGGCTGGCTCACGAACAGCTCCTGCGCCGCGCGCCCCATCGAGCCGCACTCCGCGATGCGGACGAGGTACCTGAGCTGCGTCAGCGTCATTGCGCGCCCCCGGCGGGCTGGGCCTCGACGGCGTCCATGAGGTCCTCGCGGTTGTGGATGTCGGTCTTCTGGTAGATGTGGCGGATGTGGGTGCGCGCGGTCTCGGTGCTCATGTCGAGCATGCGGGCGATCGTGGCGGCGGAGCGGCCGTGCACGAGCGGCACCAGGACGTCGAGCTCGCGGGAGGTCAGCCCGTAGGCGCGCGCCAGCGAGCGGCACTGGGGCAGCGCCGGGTCCTCGGCAGCCTCGCCGGGCGCCCCGGCGCCGCTGCGTGCCGGATTCGTACCCGAGGCCCCCGGGCGCCGCGACCCCGCGGGCGACGGCGCGGCGGCGACCGCGTCGGCGCCCGGAACCCCCGCGAAGCCGTCGGCGTAGGCCCTGCGCGCCGCGAGCTCGATCACCACGAGCGCGGCGAGGCAGGCAACTGCGGCGAGGTCGTACGCGTCGCGCGCGGGTCCCGCCTGGCCCAGCGCCAGGCCGATGCGCGTCGAGAGCGCATTGCACGCCGTGAACGTGCCCCAGCCGATGCCGAACACGTAGACCTGCCAGCCGTTTCGCCAGGGGATGTCGCAGGCGAGCAGCCAGATGTACAGGACGATGAGCATCCGCACCAGGGTCATCGACAGGACGCCGAACGGCTCCATGTGCCTGCCGAGCGCGACCGCGAGGTATACGGCGAACATCAGCACCACCAGGATCGCGACGCGCAGCATCCCGTGGGGCTCGCGCATCGGCGCCACGAGCGCCGCCACGACGGCGACGACCAGGGCGGTCAGGCTGACCGAGTTGCGGAAGACCCACTGCGCGGCGCCTGAGGCCAGGTCGGAGCCCGAGCCCAGGGACTGGATGTTGCCCATCGTGAAGCTGTAGATGGCGATCAGCGCGACGGAGAGCCAGAACGGGATGTCGTAGGAGCTGCGGGCGAGCACGGGCCCGCCTGCCGTCCCCAGGCTCGCCGCCTTCCGCGTGCCAGCCGTGGCGGGGGCGTTCTGCCCGTCGCCGAGCTGCGCACCCGGCACCGGCCCGTCGGTGCCCTTACCGGCGCCCTCGTCGCGCCGCGCGTCCCCGTCGCACGCTGCGGCGCGGGAGGCGGCGCGCATCCCGAGGAAGCGCAGGTACAGCAGGGGCGCGGCGACCACCGCGAGCACCATGGCGACGTCGCCGGCGCGGCTCACGAGCGCGTTCTGGATGACGAGGCTCATCGCGGTGTCGAGCAGCAGCGCCGCCGAGAGGACGCGCAGCGCGAGCGTCCTGCCCTCGTGGGCGAGCGCCTGCACCCACAGCGCGAGCAGCACCGTCGCCGCCGCCGAGAGCAGCATGCCCCAGGCGACGCTCGCGGGGCCGTCGTCGTGCGCGGCGAGCCCGTCGGCGCCGGCGTCGGGCTCCCCCAGGCAGAGCAGCGCGGTGAGGGAGACCCCCATGCACGCCGCGAGGCACAGGCATGCCCCGAGGCGCGGGCGCGGCTCGCGGTGGCTTCGCGCGATCGCCACGGCCATGACGAGGCACGTGGCGATGACGGATACGCCGCCGCTCCAGGGGCTTGCCGTGATCACGCCGCCGTAGGCGACGCTGGAGATGCGACCGGAGATGGTGCCGTCGTACACGCCGTTGGCCATGAGGCAGCAGGCGAGGCCCAGGGTGGCGACGGCGAGCCATCCCAGGTCCTTCCGCGCCATGCGGAAACCCTCCCTGCGCCCTCGCTCCATGCGTCCCCCTCGCTCGCCTCTCGCCGTCGGTCCCGGCCTCGGGCGATTATCTCACGGTGCGGGGGAGACGCTCTCGACGCGGGTGCATTCGGCGGCGATTCTCGCATGGGGTGCGCATTCGTTGCCTCACGGCCCTCGCACCGGGGTGCCCTCTGGGCGACCACCGCCTGCCAAACGATCGACGCTGCGGGTCAGCGTGGCAATACCCCATGGAAGGTGAGCCGCCCGGGGCACCCGGAAGGCGGGTGACCAAACGTTGGTGATGGGCGTTCCCGGGACAGGGCCGTAGATTTCGGGGCGAGGGGCACGGCGGCATCGCGCGAGCCGTGCGTGCCGTGTCCGGGGAGCCGGGCGCGCCGAAAGGGGCGCGCCCCTCCGCGATCGAAAGCATCTTGCGACGAGGAAGGGGACCAACCTATGAGCGGGAACTTGGGGCGCGGGCAGGTCAGCAGGAGGAGCTTCATCTGCGGGGCGGCGGGCGC
>CAIFEU010000125.1 GCA_903789505.1 uncultured Coriobacteriales bacterium | reverse complement strand
GGCCGACGCGCGCGACCGATGAGGGCCCGTCCCGCAGGAGCGGGGCGGGCCCTCTCGCGTTTCGGGGGGCTTTGGCCCCTCGACCCCCATGTGCCGCGCATGGCCTGGAGCCCCGTCCGATTCCATCCTGGCCGGCGACATACTTTGCCTGCAATCTGTTGTAATCGCCCTATGGGCCGTTCCGCTTCTCGCGGGACGGCTTTTTTGTTATTAGACTATTGCCCTTTGCCCGGCAGGTCCCTTTATACTTGCTCCTCCCACTCTTGCATGCGCGTTTGACTGAGTCGAGCGCCTCTCCGTCTCCTTGCTACGCGCGCTTAGCTTCGCCCTTCGCGCGTTTTCTGGGGCTGGACTTTTAATTCTTAGCTGTATCTCCTCTAATCATTTGCCTGTGTACGTTTTGCGCTCGAGAAATAATCGATTAAGACTATCGAAGAGATAGACATTTTCGGGTATAGTGACCCCAGACGCGCTAAGGGACTGAAACGCAGGCCTGCGTGGTTTTCACGTCTTTGGCCTTTGTCCCTGCGCCTGATTCCTCGCTGGGCAGTGCGTGTGCACGCGCTTTGTCCGGATTCGTCGTCCTCCTCGCAAGCGCAGCGTAGGGGCGTCGAAATCTCTGAGTCAGGCCCGAACTTTGAACTCGGCAGTCTGAACCCGGAAGCTCGTTACCGGCAGTCAAAGTTTGAACTTGGAGGATTGACCCATGAAGTTCGCATCCCAGGTTGAAGCCCTCATTGGTTCCACGCCCCTCATCGACCTCTCTGCGCTCGTCGACGGTGCCGTCCACATCTTCGGCAAGTACGAGGCAACCAACCCCGGCGGGTCCATCAAGGACCGCGTCGCCAAGGCTATGGTCGATGCCGCCGAGGCGGACGGCTCGCTCGCTCCTGGCGGCACCATCATCGAACCTACGAGCGGCAACACGGGCGTTGGCCTGGCGATGATTGCCGCGGAGCGCGGCTATCACCTGATTCTCACCATGCCCGAGACCATGAGCGTCGAGCGTCGCAAGCTTGCCGCCAGCTACGGGGCGCAGATTGTTCTCACGCCGGGCAGCGAGGGGATGCGCGGGGCCGTCGACAAGGCCAACGAGCTGCACGAGACCACTCCTGGATCCATCATCGCCGGCCAGTTCTCCAACCCTGCAAACCCTCGCGTCCACTATGAGACGACGGTGCCGGAGGTCTGGCGCGACACTGAGGGGAAAGTTGACTTCCTCGTCGCTGGCGTGGGCACCGGCGGTACGGTTTCGGGCACCTCGAAGTTCCTGAAGGAGAAGAAGCCCAGCGTTCAGGGCATTGCGGTCGAGCCGGAGGAATCCCAGGTGCTTGCCGGCAAGCCTGCCGGCGGTCACAAGATTCAGGGCATCGGCGCGAACTTCGTTCCTGCGAACTTCGATCGCTCGGTGGTGGACGAGATCGTCCCAATCGCGTCTGCAGAGGCGATTGCGACGAAGAAGCGGCTCGCGGAGGAATTCGGCCTGCTCGTGGGCATCTCCTCTGGTGCCGCCGTGGCAGCGGCGGCGGTGCTGGCTCGTCGACCCGAGAACGCGGGCAAGACGATCGTCGCAGTCCTTCCCGACACGGGCGAGCGGTACCTCTCGATGGATCTGTGACGCTTTGACGCATGGGGTCGGCCGACTTTCGGGAGGCTGCCCACCCGGTCGCATCCGCGGTCGGTCGACCCCGTTCTCAGGCGTTCGGTGGCAGGCACGGGGAGCGAGGGAGGAGCCGGGAGATGGAAGGCGAGATGGCGGGATCTGCGAGCGGTATGACGGAGCCCGGGCGGGGAGACGGGAGTGACATGTCGAAGGGGCGCGTGCGCACCAAGAGGCACACGATGCTCGCTGGCATCCGAGAGGACATCCAGCTCGCCCTCGAGCGCGATCCCGCGGCGACGTCCGCGATGTCGGTTTGGCTGTACTCGCCCGCCATGCATGCGGTCTGGGCATACCGCCGCCATCACTGGCTGTGGACCCATGGGCACAAGACGCTCGCCCGTCTGCTTGCCACCCGCAGTCGCCGCAAGTTCGGCGTCGAGATCCATCCCGGGGCTACCATCGGCAGGCGCTTCATCATCGACCACGGCATGGGCATAGTCATCGGGGAGACGACCATCATCGGCGATGACTGTCAGCTCTATCAGGGCGTCACGCTGGGAGGCACGGGCAAGGAGACGGGCAAGCGTCATCCCACGCTGGGGAACAACGTCCTCGTAGGCGTCAACGCAGTGGTGCTCGGGAACATCACGATCGGTGACAACGCGAAGATTGGCGGAGGTACCGTGGTCGTGCACGACGTGCCCGCCAACTCGACCGTCGTCGGGCCTGCGGGCCACGTCGTGAAGAGGCGCTGCGTGGCGGGGGAATGGGAACCCTCCCAGATTGGCGACGTCGCCCAGGCACAGGCGTCCTGCGGGCAGGACCAGGACGGGTGCGCGCCTCACGGAACGGCGCCTACGCGTGACGCGCTGGGAGGCAAGCAGTCCCGGACGCTCCTTTCGACGCTCGACGTGCGCGACGACGCGCGCGCGGACGCCGCCTTCGACGTCGAAGTCGGAGCGCCCGACCGCTCCGGCATGACCGCCTGACGACGAGCGTCGCCTTGTCTCGGGAGAACCTGCCGGGTTGGGGGGGCGCTCGCCCTCGAGCGTGGTGAATCGCGCGGCGTCCTTCGGCAAATCATCACCTGTATGCTATGAATTCGTGAAGCCGACCCGGGCATGGCTCGCGTCGGCTTCTTTCGGGAAAGCTGTCCCTAGCAGCGTCCCCGAAGGGGACGGAACGAGGCGAAGCGCCTGCGGCGTCGGGACACGCACGAACGCACGCAGTTTCGTCGCGGCGACGCGCGGGCAGGTTGCGACCGGGGGAGGAGATGCGTCAATGAGGGACATCGTCATCATCGGGGCTGGGACCGCGGGTCTGACTGCCGCGATCTACGCGTGCCGGGCGGGGCGAGACGTGCTGGTGCTCGAGGCATCGTCCTATGGGGGTCAGATCATCAACACGCCCGACATCGAGAACTATCCGGGAATACGGAGCGTGTCGGGCTACGACTTCGCCACGGGCCTGTATGAGCAGGCTACGGGCCTAGGCGCCGAGGTGCGCTATGAGAAGGTCGCCGGCGTGGAGGACCGCGGTGACGTGAAGGTGGTCACCACGACGCAGGGGGCATACGAGGCCCGCGCGGTCATCGTGGCCACCGGGGCAAAGAACCGCCCGCTGGGCGTCGCCCGCGAGCAGGAGCTGGTCGGCAGAGGTGTCTCGTACTGCGCCACCTGCGACGGGATGTTCTTTCGGGGCAAGGACGTCGCGGTGGTGGGGGGCGGAAACACGGCCGTGGGCGACGCGCTGTTCCTGGCCAACATCGCCCGCAAGGTGTACCTCGTCCACCGTCGGGACTACTTCCGCGGGTCTCCCGCCGACGTGGCTCGCCTGCGCGAGGCGGACAACGTGGAGTTCGTCGTCCCGGCGGTCGTCGACGAGCTCATAGGAGACCAGGCGCTCGAGGCGATTCGCGTGAGCGACCCCGCGAGCGGCACGTCCAGGCGCATCGACGTGGCGGGCGTGTTCGTCGCCGTCGGGCAGATTCCCGACAACGCGGCGTTCGCCGGCGTCGTGGACATCGACGAACGCGGGTACGTCGTCGCGGGGGAGGACTGCGTCACGCGCACGCCGGGCGTCTTCGTCGCGGGCGACTGCCGCACCAAGCAGGTCCGCCAGCTCGTGACGGCGGCGGGTGACGGAGCCGTCGCGGCGACCGCGGCGAGCGCGTACATAGGCTGATGATCGGGCGCCCCGGTCCACGCCTCGCGAGGCGTTCGGCCGGGGACGCGGGGCGGAACGGGAGACGAGGAAGGGAAGGCGTCATGGGCTTCTACGACTACAGCGTCAGTGACCCGCAGGGCAACGAGGTCAGGATGAGCGATTACGCCGGCAAGGTCGTGATCGTCGTGAACACCGCGACGGGCTGCGGCTTCACCCCGCACTATGCCCCGCTGGAGAAGATGTACGAGACCTATCACGACCGCGGCCTCGAGATCGTCGACATCCCCTGCAACCAGTTCATGGGCCAGGCGCCTGGCACCGACGAGGAGATTCACCAGTTCTGCACCCTCAACTACGGGACGACGTTTCCGCAGATGAGGAAGTCCGAGGTGAACGGTGACGGCGCGCTCGACCTGTACAAGTGGCTCAAGGCGCAAAAGGGGTTCGAGGGCTTTGGGACCGGGGAGCTGGCGGGCAAGATGGACGAGCTGCTCTCGGGCATCGACCCCGACTACAAGGACAACCCCGAGATCAAGTGGAACTTCACGAAGTTCGTGATCGACCGCCAGGGCAACGTCGTGGCGCGCTTCGAGCCCACCGCCGACATGGCGGACGTCGAGGAGTGCGTGAAGTCGCTTCTGTAGGCTTCTGTGGGGGAGGGGCGGGGCCCGCGCGCCACGTCGGGCCTCGCCCTGTCGGGACGACCGGGAAGGGCGCGCGCGCTCATGCTGCACATCGGCTGCCATCTCTCGTGCGCCAAGGGGTTCCTCAGCATGGGCCGCGAGGCGCTGTCCATCGGTGCGGACACGTTCGCGTTCTTCACGCGCAACCCGCGCGGGGGCAACGCCAAGAGAATCGACCGCGAGGACGCCGCGGCGCTGGTCGAGCTGACCCGTGAGCACGGTTTCGCTCCCCTGGTTGCCCATGCCCCATACACGCTCAACCTGTGCTCGAACCGCCCGGAGGCGCGCGAGTTCGCGCTGAGGACGATGGCTGACGACCTGAGCCGCATGCGCAGCGTGCCGGGCAACTTCTATAACTTCCATCCCGGCAGTCACGTGGGGCAGGGCGTCGACGTCGGGGTCGAGATGATCGGCTCCGCGCTGCGGGAGCTGCTTCCGCAGGCGGGCCCTACCACGGTGCTGCTCGAGACGATGGCGGGCAAGGGCAGCGAGGTCGGCGGACGCTTCGAGGAGCTCCGCGCGATCATCGACGAGGCGGGCGGGGCGGGTCCCGACGTGCTGGGGGTGTGCCTGGACACGTGCCACGTCCACGACGCGGGCTACGACGTCGTGTCCGACCTGGACGGCGTCCTCGAGGAGTTCGACCGCGTGATTGGCCTGGAGCGTCTGCGCGCGGTGCACGTCAACGACAGCAAGAACCCGCTCGGCAGTCACAAGGACCGGCACGAGCGAATCGAGCGGGGAACCATCGGGGTCGAGGCGTTCGGCAGGATCGTGCGCCATCCCGCGCTGCGCGGCATGCCGTTCATCCTCGAGACGCCCAACGACCTCGACGGGTACGCGGCGGAGATCGCGCTGCTGCGCGGGCTTGCCGACGGCGCGGACCCGGGCGGTGCGAGCCCACTCTCCGGAAGCGTGGCGGAGGGGATTACGTCGGCATAGCGCTCGGGCGCGCCGGTAGCGGGCATGTGGGACGCCGCCGCGACGGGGAGGGGGAGGCGGCGGGACCCGGGCCGCTACGACGCGAGGCGCGGCCCGGAAGGGGTCAGCCCGCGCTCGACGCGCTCGATGGGCAACGCGCGCTGCCGGGGCGGCCGGGGGCATGCGGAGCGCACGTTGCGCTACGATGGCTGAGTCGCGCGCTCGGCCGGACCACCCCGCTCGGGCGTGCGAGACGCGGCGCGCGGCGCGCCGTCCGTTCGCCTCGAGGGGAGACCCATGAACAAGCCAGACAGCAAGACGCTCGCGCGATGGGGCGCCGTCTTCATGGCCGTCATCGCCTTGGGGTGGGTGGGCTGGCTCGTCGCCTCCGGTAAGGCGGTCGAATTCTGGGGGGCGCTGACCGGCGCCGACGTGCCCTGGGTCATCGCGGGGATGCTGTGCTTCGCGGCGTACTTCCTGCTCGACGCCCTGTGCTTCAGGATCGCGGGGACGCTGACCGGCGTGCGCATGGGCTTCCTCGACCTGATCAGCACGGCGGCGTCGGGCATCGTGTTCGGGTATCTGACCCCCGGGCAGATGGGCGCCGCCCCCGCCCAGATCGTGCGGCTCTCGAAGGCGGGGCTCACGGTGGGGGACGCCTCCGCAATCCAGCTCACGAGGTTCTTCGTCTACCAGTCCGCGGTCACGATTTTCGGCGCGACGATGCTGCTCGTGAAGTTTCGCTACTTCAAGGGCATGTTCGGCAACGTGACGCTGATTGCCGCACTCGCGTTCTGCGTGCACCTGGGCATCATGCTCATGCTCGTGGGGCTGATCTTCTTCCCCAACCTGATCCGTCGCATCGCGCGCTTCGGGGTGCGGCTGCTCTCGGAGCGCCTGCGCGTGATCAAGGACCCGCAGGCGATCCTGGACTCGGTCGAGGGGCAGATAGACCAGTACGATGCCTCAGTCCACGCCGCCGTCCGACACGTGGGCGTCATGACCAGTGCCATCGTGATCACGACGCTGCAGCTCATCGCCATCTACTCGATTCCGCACTGCGTCCTGCGCGCGCTCGGCGTCGTCGAGACCGACGCGTTCACCGACGTCGCCGCCGCGGCGTTCGTGCAGCTCATCCTGACCGCGGTGCCGCTGCCCGGCGGGACGGGGGGCGCCGAGGGCGGATTCGCGCTGTTCTTCGGCCCGTCGTTGGGCGACCTCACGGCAACGGGCGTCATCCTGTGGCGGCTCATCTCGTTCTACCTGCCGGTGCTGGTGTCGTTCCCGCTGCTCGCGCTGAAGTCGAGCGTGTCCCCGGAGGAGCGCCTGCGGCGCTACGGCGAGGCGAAGGTGGGCAGGGCGGCGATCGCAGACGACGTGCACACGGCGCGCGAGCAGGTGAGCGTCGCTCGCGAGCATGTCAGCGCCCGGCGCAGCGAGCGTGCCGGGACGAGCGCGGGCGAGTCGTATCGGAGCCGCCGTCACGGCCTGCGGCGACACGGGCGAAGCGTCGTCCGCCACGGGACGCGGCGTGGCGCGGACGGCACCCGGCAGCCCGCGCGGCGCCCGCGGCGCTCGATCAGGAGGGGAAGGGGCGCCGGGGGTCGTTCGGGACGGCGCCGCTGAGCCCGAGCGCCTCGCGCGCGTTGGCTTCGACGGTCGCGGAGAGCGCCGCATCCTCGACGCCGCGCGCCGACGCGAGGGCCGAGAGCGTCAGCGCGAGGTCGGCCTCAAGGGTCGCGAGGTCGCAGCGCTGCCCGGGTGCGCTCGGCAGGTCGGTCTCGAGCAGCAGGCGCTCGACGGGAATCTGGCGGGCGTAGGCGAGCCCCCTGCGGGTCCGCGCCATCGAGCTGCCCACCGAGAACCAGCATCCCGCCCGGATGGCGCGGCGCAGCTCGTCACTCGTGCCTGAGAAGCGATGGAACACGCAGGTGCAGCGCCGGAGGCAGCCCGTGCTCCGCAGGACGTCGAGCGCGGCGCCCGCGGCGCGCACCGCATGGACGGACAGGACCGGCCGCCGCGGGGCGTTGGGCGCCGCCGCCCCATCCTCGCCGTCGTCCGTGCCCGGCGGCGCGGAAGCCGAGGCGACGCGGCAGACGTGCTCGAACGCCGCGAGCTGGGCCTCGCGCTCCCGCTCGTGGCGCGTCCCGAAGTCCAGGCCCACCTCCCCGAACAGCCGCACGGCGGTGCCGGCGGCAAGCTCGTCGAACCGAGCGAGCCGGTCGTCGAGCGTGTGCGACTCGACCTGCCAGGGGTGAAGCCCCAGCCCGACCACGACGCCGCCCGACTCGGCGGTGCGGCCCATGGCGAGGGG
>CAIFEU010000124.1 GCA_903789505.1 uncultured Coriobacteriales bacterium | reverse complement strand
CGCGCGCACCCCGTCCGGCGCGCGCCCACCCGGCACGCCCACGCCCGTCCGGCGCGCACGCAGCCCTCTCCGGCCCGCCCCGCCGCGGCGCACGCAGCCCGCGCGAGCTCGGCCCGACGCCGATCGCTCTCAGTACTTCTCGAGCGAGTACATGAGGTCGAGCAGCTCCTGGCGGGAGTGCAGGTTGCACTTGGCGTAGATGTGCTTGATGTGGGCGTGGGCGGTGTTGGCGGAGATGCCCAGCTGCTCGGCGATGCGCGCCTGCGTGGCACCCTGCACGTACAGCAGCATGACCTCCTCCTCGCTCCCCGAGAGCTTGAAGGTGCGCGCGAGCTCCCCCACCAGTTGCCGCAGCGAGAGCTCGCTGAGCTCCACCGGCGTGATGTCCTCGCTGATGCCCAGCATCCGCGACAGCGGCGACCTGGGCGTGCGCCGCGACGCTCCGTCGGCGTCGCCCGCACCCCGCGCGCCCCACACGTCGCCGGCCCCCGCCGACATCCCCGCGGGCGCCGAGGCGACCGCCGACGCCGACGCGGCGCCCTCGAGCGCGACGGAGCCCGCTCCCCGCCCCCGCGCGACCCGCGCCGCGCGCTCGAACCCCGGCAGACCACCGTACATGAAGCAGATGAACACGCACTCCGCGCACAGCAGCAGCAGGAATCCCGTCACGGCGAACGCCATGTTGAGCATCGTCGCCGAGACGGGGACGGTCAGCAGCAGCGTCCTGGTCAGCGCGCGCGGCGCGAGGTAGGACGACATGATGAAGATGCAGTAGAAGTACGCGTCGTAGGCGCCCGCACCACTGAACGCGATGCAGGTGTACCAGCACAGGGCGATCATCAGCGCGTTGAGCGCGTTGGTGCACGCCAGGCCGACGTCGAGGTGCCCGGGGAACGCCGCCGAGAGCACCAGGGCGGCCGCCCCCAGGTTGAGCATCACGGCCCAGATGCCCGTCGTCATCGCGTCGGCGTGGCCGCGGCGCACCGCCAGGCACATCAGGCAGCACACGCCGATCGTGATGGCGCTGTACAGCAGCCTGGTCTGGGGGTGGAACTCGATGACCCCTCCCAGCGGGAAGCCGCGCAGGATGCCGACGGCAAACCCCATGATCGTGATGCCGATGGCCATCGTGATCAGCTTGGACGTGCCCCGTGCCGCGCCGGGCGAGCGAAGCGAGCTGTCGAAGAACTGGTTGTCGGAGCCCGCGATGCGGATGCTGAAGATCGGCGCGCGCGAGCGGGAGGCGCGCACGCACGGCAGCTGGCCCAGGCACAGCGCGCCCGCGATGACCTGGCTGACCACCGTCGGGAGGAAAGCGAGGGCGCAGATCAGCACCTCGCTCACCGCCATTGCGAGCATCACGAACAGCGCAGCGACCTTGCCGTCGGTGCCGCGCGCGTGGCGCAGCCAGAAGAACGTCGACCCCGCGAAGCAGAACTCCGAAACCGCGCTGATGGCCATCCTGCCCGGCGCACCGAAGTCAAAGCCCGCCACGCCCGCCCCCGCGACGGCGAGCAGCATCGCCGACTGCAGGACGACGCTCGCGAGGCAGATGCGCCAGGCCACGTGGCGCCCCACGTACCTGCCCGGACGTGCCAGCATCACCATCGGAACCACCAGGATGATGATGGCGATCAGCGTGGCGCCGTCGGTCGTCAGCCCCAGGTCGCTGGAGCGGTAGCCCCCGTAACTCAGGACGATGCGCCCCACGCGCGACAGCGCGAGGCCGAGGATCGAAGGGGCGAGAACGGCGCACGCCGCACGCGCGCCGAGGACCAGCGGCTCGTGCTCGAAGCGCTGCGCCCGTCCCTCCTCACGCGGCAGCTCGCCGGAATCGTCCGCCCCGAGCACCTCGGCGCCCGCGACCCCCACCCCGGCGCGCGAGGGCGCGGCGATGTCCCTCCCAGACACAGGTCCCCCTCCCCTGTCGCGGCCGACTGCCCCCGGCTCGTCGGCGCTGGCCTCGCCTTCCCCCGCCCGAGCGTCCGCGCAGCAGGCCCTCGGACGCGGTCGAGGCCGCGGCTCCCTGGCGTGGCGCGTCTCCCGACGCCAAGTGCAGCGGGCACAATTGTGACATCGGGCCCCATCCAGTCTGTACCAAACCGCCATGTGCGGACGATTCCACGATTATTACCAGTTGGAAAAGCCTTTCCCCGGCCTATCCTCCCCTTCGCCTCCCGTCCCCACGCCCATACCCTACTACCTGCGACGACGTCCCTCGTTACCTGATAGAGGGGACGGCGTCCCCGCGGCGGGTGCGATACTGTGCCCAGACGAAGGCGCCCGCCGCGACGACGAAGGGGACGGCGGGCGCGTGTGAGGGGGAATCATGGACGAACCGGAAAGGACGGCGCCCGCGCCCGGCGCACGGGACGCCGCGCAGGACGCGCTCGCGGCGCGGGACGCGCGGCAGGCGGCTCGCGGGCGGCAGGACGCGGGTGAGGCGTCGGCCACCCCCGACCCGAGCGAGACAGCGACGGCGATGGGAGGCGCCCCGGCGGAGGAAGGCGGGGCGCAGGCGCCAGGCATGCAGGCGCCGGACGCGCAGGGGATTGGCGCGCAGGGGCAGCCCTCCGACATGGAGATGTTCCTGGCGAAGATGCTGCGGCAGTCCGAGGAGGTCTCCGGCGACTTCATCGAGACCGTCGGGGGACGTCGCCGGCGCGCGGGTGACAAGGGACAGGACGAACCTCGCGAGCGGCCGATGACCGCGGCGGAGGCCCAGCTCGTCCGCGAGCGCGAGGCGGTCGACAGGGTCGTGCGCGACGTCAGGATCCAGTCGTCGAAGGGCGCGCTCGTGCAGCCCGCACGCTGGGACGAGCAGGGCATGGTGCCCGAGCACATGTCGGCCGACGAGTTCGCCGTGTTCGTGATGGACTCCATCTCCGCCGCCCAGGAGGGCCAGGGCTTCGAGGGCTCGGGCATCCCGGCGCCGGCGGACGACGAGGCGCAGGGCGCGGGGGACGGCGCGACGGCAGACGGCGCCGACGGTGTTGCCGACGTCGCCGAGGCTGCCGACGCGGGTGCGACGCCGGACGACGGGGCGAGCGGCGTGGTCGTCGGCCCCGGGGGACGCGCGGACGAGGGTGACCCGGAGGACGACGCCGGCACGGCGGGCACGGGCTCGACCGACGGTGCCCCGGCGGCGCCCGCAAGCTGCGCGCCGGCGCATGAGGGCTCGCACGAGGCGCCGATGGCGGGTCGCGCGGACGGTGCGCGGGCGGCTGGCACGGGGACGGGCGAGGCCCCCGAGGGTGCAAGCGCGCCCTCGGGGGCCGACACCGGCGCCTCAGTGGCGCCCGCATCTCCCAGCACGCCCGGCGCCCCGGGCGCGGCGCCCGGACCGGATGCCGCCGACGCCGGCGCAGGACCCGCGACCGCAAGCGCCGCCGATGCCGCGGCGCAGGGGCAGCAGCTCGTCGAGCCCAAGGCCCTGCAGACCGTGCACGACCGCCTCGAGTGCGACGACATCGTGGTCGTCGACAACGAGCAGGGCACGTTCCTGTACTCCAACCTGCGCATGAGCGACAACTACGCCAAGTGGTCGCTGGAGGCCCAGGCGGGGGACGACGTGCGCACCCTGGTGGAGAACGTGCGCGACGAGTGCCGCATCTACCCGCGCCCCCTGCTGGCGTCCTCGCTGCGCAACGCCCCGTTCAGGATGACCGACGAGCGCATCAGGGAGGCGTTCGAGAGAGCGACACAGACGCCCGAGTACGCCGACCTGCGCCAATGCGAGGCGTCCAACGGCGACGTCTACTACTACTCGACCAAGTTCATGCACGGCCGCCTGGCCAAGTCGCTCGCCGAGTTCTACTCCGTCGAGCGGTTCATGAGCGTCTAGGGACGCGCGGCGGGGCTCGGCAGGCACGGTAGGGCTCGGTAAGGCGCGAGCACGGCAGGGTCCGGTAGGGCGCGGCGAGACGATACGGCGGGAGGTGTCCGCACGGAGCCACGCTGCGGGCACCGGAGACGAACGAGACATAACGGGAGAGGGACGACCCATGGAGCAGCACATTAAGGACAGCGGCGGGTACGAGGCGGTCGTCGTCGAGGACGGGGTGCGCAACCTGGCTGTTGACCCCGCGACGCGCGCCGTCATCCGCACCGACGACGTGTACCAGACCGAGGTGGAGAAGGGCGTGGCGGGCTACCCGCAGCGCGCGGTCGACATCGCGGCGGGCTACTCCAACGCCGGCCGGATCGAGGACGCGAGCGCAATCGGCATGGCCGGCCGCTCCAAGCGCGGCGAGAACTCGTGCCAGATCTTCATGAAGGTGGACGACGCGTCCGGGCGCATCACCCACGCGACCTTCCGCGCGCGCGGCTCGCTCGGCACGATCGCCTCCGCGTCCGTGGCCGCGACGCTGTGCGAGGGGCTGACCCTGCCCGAGGCGCTCGCGCAGGTCACCGACGCGCGCATCCACGAGGAGCTCGGCGGCGAGCTGCCGCGCGGCGGGGCGATGGGGCCGCTCATCGCCGCGGAGGCGGTGCGCGCGGCGGTGGGCGACTACCACTACCGCGCCGGCGCCGACCTCGCCCGGCTCGACGAGCTCTGCCCCTGCGACAGCTTCTCGCGCGGATGCCTGATGTGCATCAAGTGCTCCCTGCGCGAGACGCGCGCCGAGCTGCTGGTCGCCCGCGCCAAGGCGGCCAAGGCCGCCAATGCCGCGAAGGCGACGCCCGGCGCCACGCCCGCGCCCAAGGCGGAGGCCGCGACCGCGCGGGCGTGACGGGGGCACGAGGCTGACCGAGCGCGGGGGGTGGGAGCGGCGGAACGCGCGGGTTCAGGCGCAGCGCCAGGCGCGAGGCTGACCCGACTGGGCTCGCCCAACCTGACCGGGCGCAGCCCAGGCGGAGGCTCCCTTACAGGTAGCGGCCAGTGACGCTCTCGGGGCAGGCGGCGACCTGCTCGGGCGTGCCCGCCACGACGACGCGACCTCCCTGGTCGCCGCCGCCCGGCCCCAGGTCGACCACCCAGTCGGCGTTGGCGATCATGTCCAGGTCGTGCTCGATCACCACCACCGTCGCGCCGTGGTCGATCAGGCCCTGCAGCACGCCGAGCAGCACCTCGACGTCGAGCGGGTGCAGGCCGATCGTGGGCTCGTCGAACACGAACAGCGCGTCGGCCTGGTCGCGGCCCACCTCGCTGGCGAGCTTGAGCCGCTGCGCCTCGCCGCCCGACAGCGCCGGGGTCGCCTCGCCGAGCGTGAGGTAGCCCAGCCCCAGGTCGTGCAGGGTCGCGAGACGAGCGCCCACGTTGCGCAGGCCGTCGACGTGGTCGCGCGCCTCGTCGATGGTCATCGCCATGAGCTGCGGCAGCGACACCGCGTCGTCGCCCCTGCCGCGCCTGACCTCCCACGCTTCGCGCGGGTCGCGCGACCCCCGGCAGTCGGGGCAGGTGATCTCGACGTCGGGCAGGAACTGCACGTCCAGCGAGATGGTGCCCGTGCCGTCGCAGGTGGGACAGCGCAGCGAGCCCGTGTTGTACGAGAAGCCGCCCAGCTTGAGGCTGCGCGCCCGCGCGTCCTCGGTCTTGGCGAACGCGCGGCGCAGGTCGTCGAGCACCCCCGAGTAGGTCGCCACCGTGGAGCGCACGTTGGCGCCGATGGGCGTGGAGTCGATCAGGTTCGCGCGGCGGATCCCGCCCGCGTCGACCGACCGCACGTGGGAGGGCAGCGGCTCGCCCGCCGCCGCGGCGCGCAGGGCCGGCACCAGGCTCTCGAGCACCAGGGTGGTCTTGCCCGAGCCCGACACGCCCGTGACCGCGGTGAGCCTGCCCTTGGGAATGGCGAGGTCAATCGCGTGGACGGTGTGGATCGGCGCGGTCGAGAGCCGCACGGCGCCCTCGGAGAACATCTCCCCCTCGCCCGCCCGCGCCCGCGGGCTCACGACGCGCTCCCCCGAGAGGAATCCGCCGATGCGCGACCCCTTCGTGCGGGCGACCTGCTCCACCGTGCCCTGCGCGATGACACGCCCTCCCTGCTCGCCCGAGCCGGGGCCCATCTCGATCAGGTGGTCGGCATGGCGCAGCACGCGCACGTCATGGTCGACCACGACGACGGAGTTGCCGTCGGCGAGCAGGTCGTCGACGACGCCGAGCAGCCCGTCGACGTTGGCGGGGTGCAGTCCGATCGAGGGCTCGTCGAGCACGTAGAGCACGCCGGTCGTGCGGTTGCGCACCGCGCGGGCGAGCTGCACGCGCTGGCGCTCGCCGGTCGACAGCGTCGAGCCCGCCCGGTCCAGCGCGAGGTAGCCCAGCCCCAGCTGCTGCAGGCGCCGTGCCGGCTCGTCCATCGACGCGATGATGCTGCGCGCCATCGGGCGGACGTCCTCGGGCAGCGACGCCACGACCCCGCCCAGCCACTCCACGAGCTCGTCGAGCGTCTTGGCAGCGACCTGCCCCAGGTTGATGCCGCGCACGATGGGGTTCAGCGCCTCCGGCGACAGGCGCGTGCCCCCGCAGGTGGGGCACGGACCGGTCTTGAGGAACCGCTCCACGCGCTTCATGCCGCGCTCGTCCTTCACGCGCGCCAGGGCGTTCTCCACCGCGTACACCGCGTTGTAGTACGTCATGTTGAGCTCGCCGGCGGTGTTGGTCTTCTCGCTGTGGTAGATCAGGTGGTGCTTCTCAGCCGGGCCGTGGAACACGAACTCACGCTCGGCGTCCGTGAGCTCGCGGAACGGCACGTCGGTGCGCACGCCCATGTCGCGCGCGATGTCCTTCATGATTGACCACATCAGCGTGCTCCACGGCTTGACCGCACCCTCGTCGATCGAGAGCGACTCGTCGGGCACCAGCGTCGACTCGTCGACGACGCGGCGCACGCCGGTGCCCTGGCAGTCGGGGCAGGCGCCCTCGGAGTTGAACGCGAGCTGCTCGGCGCCCCTGCCGTAGAACTCGGCGCCGCAGACGGGGCACACGATGGGCTTCTCCAGCGCGACGCGCGTGGTGGGCGGGCAGCGGTGGCCGTTCGGGCAGGCGTAGGACCCCACGCGGGAGAACAGCAGGCGCAGGCTGTTGAGCAGCTCCGTCATCGTGCCGAACGTGGAGCGCACGCCCGGCACCGCCGGTCGCTGGTGCAGCGCCAGCGCCGAGGGCACGTGCTCGACCAGGTCGACGTCGGCGCGCGTAGCCTGCGTGAGGCGGCGACGCGTGTAGGTGGAGAGCGCCTCGAGGTAGCGCCGCGAGCCCTCGGCGTACAGCACCCCCAGCGCCAGCGAGCTCTTGCCCGAGCCCGACACGCCGGCGATGCCCACCAGCCGGTTGAGCGGCACGGACACGTCGACGTCCTTGAGGTTGTGCACGCGTGCCCCGTGCACCTCGACCGTCGTGGGAACGTCGTGCGAGCGCATCGTCATAGCGGCCTCCCTGCCACCCGAGTCTTCGCGGCGCGCGGGGGCGCGTGGGCCCCTCCGCCGGGGCGCGCGCAGTCACCTGGGCGCAAACCCCTGGGCGCGCTCCCGCCCCGCAGGCGCCGGCGGGCATGCCCCGCAACCGGGCGAGGCGCGCGACGCCGCCGCGTGCGAGATACGTTAGCGCGCGCGGAGGGCTCGGCGAGCGGCCCGCCGGCGATGCGCCGACTCTTGGCAGGAAATACAGGGTGCGCGCGGGCGGGGGCACGCGAGGGACGTGCGAGAGCACGGGGGGCGGGCACAGCGGGGGCGCGGCGGGGGCGCGCGGGGGCACAAGGGCGCGGGCTTTGCCGGCGGGATGCCGACTTCTGGCGGCAAGGCCGGGTTGGGGACGCCCCCTCGGGGCCCTTCCGCGAGCCCCCGTACGTGGGGCGGCCCGCCGACCTGCGGCGACGCGCGCGGGACCGTCGCCGGCTGCCC
>CAIFEU010000123.1 GCA_903789505.1 uncultured Coriobacteriales bacterium | reverse complement strand
CGCGGGCGCGTCCTAGAACACCAGCCCCGCGGCGAATCCCGCGGGCAGCGCCGCCACGATGACGAGGTAGCGCAGGAAGAAGCCGCCCACCATGACGCCGGCCTCGCTCACGAGGCCCACGGCGCGCGTGGCCCCGGCGGGCTTGCGCGCCGGGCAGAACAGCTCCCAGGCGTCGGCGATCAGCGGGATCACCAGGCCGAACGCCACGAACAGCAGCCAGAACTGCACGGCGTAGTCGCCGCAGACCAGCCTCATCACCGTGTCGTAGGCGTCGGTGGAGTGGCTGAGCAGCACGAACAGCATGAAGAACACGAGCAGGATCTCGCCGCACACCAGGCCGAAGTGCGTGCGCTTGATGATGACGATCTGCTCGGCCTCCTCGCGTGCCAGCAGCAGGGCGCCGAACACGACGCTCGCGATGCCCGTGGACAGAGCGGACACGACGAACAGCACGGGGAGCAGCGGGTGGTTCCACAGCGGGAACGTCTTGACGACGCCGAGCAGGGCGCCGGTGTAGGCCGCGACCGCGAACGCGAAGACCACGCCCAGGACGTTGAGCCACTCCGGGACCTTCACGCCCTGCGCCAGGCGCTGCGGGTGCTTGTGCGCCCACACGCCGTTGGGGTCGGCGCCGCGGAAGCGCGTGTCGCAGATCTCGACGATGACGACGGCCAGCGCGATGACGATGAACACCGCGAGGAACACGACGCCCCAGCTCATCACCGAGCTGTTGAGGTGGTCGAGCAGCAGCGCGAAGCGCCACGGGTGCCTGAAGCCCGCCCGCGCGTCGAGCATCAGCAGGGCCAGACCCACGCAGACCGTCACCAGCGCGATAACGCGCCCAATCTTGCGGATCTTGGTGGCCTTGGGGTACAGCCACGAGGCGAGGGCCGAGGTGATGAACGCGCCACCGCCCAAGCCTGCCAGGAAGAGGTACCACGCGATGATGGCACCCCAAACGGGTTCATAGGTCATGTAGCGTCACCTCACGTAGTAGATGCTGGTCTTGGTGGTGTCGCCGAGCAGGGGCTGAGCGGAGGTCTCGGCGATCTCCTTGACCAGGTCGCAGTCGGGATCGTCCAGGTCACCGAACACGCGAGCTCCCGTGGGGCAGGCCTCCACGCACGTGCACATGGGGTCTCCGTTCGTGTAGGCGGAGACGGTGCAGTAGCGGCACTTCTCCGGCACGCCGGTGTGCTCGTTGACCACGCGGGCGCCGTAGGGGCAGGCGGCCACGCAGTACAGACAGCCGATGCAGCGGCCGGTGTCCACGCCGACGACGCCGTCGTCGGAGATGAACGTCGCCTTGGTGGGACATACGGCGGCGCAGGGGGCGTCGGCGCAGTGCATGCACTGGTGCGGGACGCACTCGACCGTCGCGTTGGGATAGGAGCCGTGCTCGAGGAAGGAGTACTTGACGAAGTCCTCCTCGGGCTCGAGACCGTTCTGGCTCTGGCACGCCGTCACGCAGGTGAAGCACCCCACGCAACGCTTCGTGTTGATGAGCATTCCATATCGAGCCATCACGCACCTGCTTTCTGGACGGTGACCTTGACGGCCCTGTTGACGGGCGACCCGTAGCCCGTCTCGAGCGAGTCCCCGACCAGCTCCGCGGCGACCGGGCGCGGCTCCGAGCCGGCGGAGGCGGTCGTGGGGTCGAAGCCCGCCGGGATCACGAGGACGCCGGGCATGACGCGCTCTGCCAGCGAGACGACGGCGTCCTGGCTGCCGCTCTCGGAGGAGACCGTGACGCGCTCGCCGTCGCCGATGCCGAACGCCCGGGCGGTCTCGGGGTTGATCAGGGCGCGCCCGCCAAGGTACTTGTCTGCGAGGAACGCGCTGCCGGGCGCGGCCGCAGAGTTGGTGTTTGACTGGTAGGGGAGTGCGCTGACCAGGGCGCACAGCGACCCGGAGCTCACGATCGCCTCGCCGGTCCAGTGCGGCGCCTTGGTCAGGCCCGCGTCGGCGCAGGCGTCGCTCACGAGCTCGACCTTGCCCGAGCCGGTCTTGAGCGCGGGCATCTCGCCGCTGTGGTAGCCGGAGTTCGCGCCCGAGACCGAGCCCACCGCGCGCAGGTTGTCCAGCGAGGTGGACCAGCCGGAGAGCTCCGCCGCGGCGAAGTCGTCCAGCGAGGGGTCGAAGGCGCCCACGACGCCGGCGGTCTGGGCGATGCCGGCCACGATCTGGTCGACCGGGCGCGCATCGGTCGCGACCGGGTCGATGACCCTGTCGCCGATCGCCACGGCGGGCGACGTCGCATCGTAGAACGCCGGCATGCCGTCGAACTCCAGGTCGGCGCAGGCGGGCAGCACGTAGTCGGCGAGCCGCGCGGTCTCGCTCATGCGCCAGTCGATGACGACCGACAGGCCCAGCCCGTCGATGGCCGACTTCATCTTCTGGTAGCTGCCGCCCTCGGTCGCCGGGTCGCAGCCGACGAAGACCGCCGCCTTGACCTTGCCGGCAAGCAGCGTCGCGCAGGCGCCTCCCATGCCCGCCGGGGCGAGCGGAGAGCGGTCGGTCGGGGCGTCGGGCGCGTCGAGGGCGAGGTCGCCCAGGTCGCCGGGGGTCGCCTTGCGGTACAGCTGCGCGCCGCCCGGCTGGTCCCAGACGCCCAGCAGCGTGTTGACGGCGCAGACCATGCGCGCCGTCTCGCCGGAGGCGACCATCCCCTGGCCGAAGCCGCCCTGCGCGGCGATCGCGCAGGCGGGTCTTGCGGCCGCCAGCACCTGCGCGAGGCGCTCGACGTCGGAGGCGTCGACGCCGCAGGTGGCCTGCGCCCACTGCGGGGTGTAGTCGGCCATCGCGTCGCGGAACTCGTCGAAGCCCTCGGCGTGCGCCCCCACGAAGTCGGCGTCGTACAGGTTGCCCTCGATCAGCGCGTGCGCCAGGGCGAGCAGCAGCCCCAGCTCAGAGCCGGGCATCACGGGCAGCCACCAGTCGGCGTGCGAGCCCACGCCGTCGCGCACCGGGCCCGCGTAGACCACCTGGCAGCCGGAGTTCTTGGCCTTGATGACGCGGCGCAGCTGCGCGGGGCCGAAGCCGTGTGCGGGCGTGCCCAGGATCAGCAGCGCGCCGCAGCGCTCGACGTCGACGTCCCAGCCGGTGACGTCCGCGCCCATCACCTGTGCGATGCCGCCCAGGCGCGAGGGCTCGTAGTCAGCCTCGGCGCCGAAGGAGTTGCCGCTGCCCAGCGCGTTGGCCAGCCGCGTGCCGTAGAAGGCTGCGGTGGGCTCCGCGGAGTGCATCACCATGAGCTGGTCGGGGTCGTAGCCGCCCAGCTTGGAGCCGACCTCCTTGAGGGCCGTGTCCCAGCTGACCTGCTCGAACGTACCGTCGCCCTTGGCGCGCAGCGGCTCGGTGAGCCGGTCGGTCGCGTAGGCGCTCTTGCTGAAGGCGTAGCCGCGCGCGCACAGCTTCCCCTGGGTGGAGGGGTTGCCCGGTGCCGCGATCAGCTTCGCCACCTTGTCCTGCTTGACGTAGGCGGTGTAGGCGCACAGGCGCGGGCAGGCGGTGCACAGACCGCTGGCCTGGCGATACGTGGGCTCGTCGTCCTCGTGCTCGCTCACCGAGTACGGCGTGGAGCAACCCGAGAGCCCCAGGCTGCCGGCCGTGACGGCGACCGCGGCGACACCCGTGCCACCTGCCAGAAATCCCCGCCTTGTGATAGCGTTTTCTGACACTGTGTGTTCCTCTCAATAGCGGTCGACGACGCGCGTCGACCCATCCCCACGGTCCGCCCTAGTCGTCGAGGGCCGACGAGTAGTCGACCTTGGACGAGAGCTCGTCGGAGCCCTCCTGCAGCTCCTCGGCCGTGAAGAGGCCGGTCGTGGTCACCAGGCCCTTGTCGATGGCCTCCTGGGCGATGTCCTTCCAGTCCACGAACCTGATCGCGCCGTTGGGGCACTGCTGAGCGCAGCGGCCGCACGCGATGCACTTGCTGGACACGCCGGTGACCGGGTCGAGGCGCGGCATGTTCCACGGGCACGCCTGGTGGCACATCCCGCAGCCGATGCACTTGTCCGGGTCGATGACGCGCGCGCCGGTCTTGGGGTCGGCGTTGATCGCGTGGACGGGGCAGATGTTGACGCACCAGGCGTCCTTGCACTGCTTGCAGTGCTCGACGGTGAACTCGCAGTTGCCGTAGATGCCGTCGCCGCTGCCCGACCCGTGGCCGAAGTTGTAGTTGCGCCAAACCTGCACGCGGGCCGAGGCGTGGCTGGCGCGCCCGTCGTTGCGCAGCGTGCAGGCCAGCTCGCAGCGCTGGCAGCCCGAGCAGCGCCCGCGGTCGGTGACGATGAGCTTGGTGGGCGTGACGCCCAGCTCGATGCGCCCGTTGGCGACCGAGTCCTCCACGACGCCCCACTTGGCCAGGACGCCGCCGGCCACCAGGCCGATCACGCCGGCGCCGATCGCGCCTCCCACGACCGCGCGGCGGGTGAACTTCTTGGGCGTCCTCTTCCCGGCGGTCTCGTCCGCCTGCGCGGCGGAGTCAGTCTGGGCGTCCGTGAGCGGAGCCGTCTCGGGAGCGTCGCTCAGAGGCTCCTTCTCCTTTTCGGTCATCCGAATTCCTCTCTCCAACTCCTGTATGAAGGCCGGCGGTGGTCCCCTCGCGCCGGCCGCGGCGCGCCCGCGGCGCGCCGCGCGTCTTGCGCGCGGGACCGTTGGAGCCGGATGACGAATCGAGCGTCGTGCGCTTACCCTCCCCGTGCGACGCGACCCGTGCCGTGGGTGCCGCCTGCCGAACCGCCGTCCCTCGCGCGCCCGGACGGGCCCCTCCTGGGCCCTTCGGCCTCGCTCCTCCCGTCCCCTCCCACGTCTCTGTGGGCGGGAGAGCGCGAGCACTCGGGCGCGCCCGGCGCGATCGGCGTGCACGGCATCCCTGCACGTGCCCCAGCCACGTCGCCTTGGCGCACGGCCCCCATTGTGCCCGGCGCGGCCGGGGCGGCGTCCCCTCTATCAGGTAATCCCGGCCATGACCCATGCCCTGAGCTGCCGGATTGGGGGGATGCCCTCAAACAGGTCATGGCCCCGCACGGCCCCCGGGCATAATGGGCCGCGTGTCGAATCGAGTCGCGGGCATGCCCAGTCCCGTGCATCGCACCCGCGCCGCCGCGCGCCGTGCCCCGAGCCGAGAGCGAGGGGGCCGGCCGCCGGGGGCGCGCACTCCCCAGCGCACTGTCAGCTTCAACGTGCCCGACGAATGTATGCGTCGCGTCGCCGCGAGGATGCCGGCGCGCCCGCACGACCGCCCTCCCGGGCGCTTGCGACCGACCGTCGCGGCGCCGCAGGGCGCGAACGGCGAGCGCGGCCGTCCCCGAGGCGGGCGGGCACGCAAACGCGAGGTTTGGGAGAGGTAAGGAACAAATGGCAGAAGACAAGGTTTCGTACGGCTGGACGGGCAAGATCGCCCGCGTCAACCTCACGACGGGCGCCGTCAGCGTCGAGTCCACCGAGCCGTACAAGTTCCTCGTTGGTGGCATGGGTCTTGCCAACAAGATCATGTACGACGAGGTCCCCGCCGGCACCGACCCGTTCTCCCCGGAGAGCAAGATCGTGTACGCCGTGGGCCCGCTGACCGCCTCGGGCATCCCGCTGGGGGGCCGCATGACCTGCGCGTCGCTGTCCACGTTCACCAAGGACCACCTGGTCGTGGACTCGCACTGCGGCGGCATGCTCGGCCCGCGCATCAAGTTCGCCGGCTGGGACGCCATCATCGTCGAGGGCGCCTCTGACACCCCCGTCTTCATCCACGTCAAGGACGACCAGATCACGATTGAGGACGCCACCGCCGCCTGGGGACAGGGCACGCGCGCCACGACCGAGATCCTCACGCAGCTGACCTCCGACGAGGCGTGCGTCGGCGCCATCGGGCCCGCCGGCGAGAACCTGCTGCCCTACGCCTGCATGATCAACTCGCGCAACCACTCCGCCGGCGCCGGCCTGGGCGCGGTCATGGGCTCCAAGAAGCTCAAGGCGCTCGTCGTCGAGGGCAACGGCAGCGTCTACGTCAAGGACCCCCAGAAGGTCGGCGAGCTGTCTGACTACATGCTCTCCGAGGTCATCGGCTCCAACAACAACCACGTCGTGCCCTGTACCCAGCAGGAGTGGGCCGAGTACTACGACAAGGGCTCGCGCTGGACGGCCGAGAAGGGGCTGGAGTGGGGCGCCGCCGAGGGCGGACCCCTAGCCCTACGAGCTCAACACCGTGGGCTACCGCTGCATGAAGGCCAAGAAGGACAACGGCGTCGAGGCGGCCAAGTACACGATCAAGATGGACGGCTGCTTCTCCTGCCCCATCCACTGCTACTCCGACCTGCGCATCCCCGCGGTCAAGGACAACACCGGCTACGAGATCTGCGGCAACACCTGCGTGCCCGACTTCCCCTTCTTCTACATGGAGAAGATGCTGGGCGTGACGCCGGGCGCCGACGGCAACATGTCCAACGAGGACGTCATCGTCTGGAACCTCACGATCGGCAACGTCGTCGACGACCTGGGCCTGTGGTGCAACTACGCGCAGCTCTACCGCGACCTCGCCCACTGCATCGCCGACGGGGTCTTCGAGCGCGTCCTGCCCAAGGAGGAGTACGACAAGTACAACTGGGACGGCTTCAAGGAGGGCTCGTTCGACCCCACCGCGATCGTGCCGATCCTGCGCGACATCGCCAAGAACGACTCCGAGCTGTCCTACATCGGCCACGGCCCGCTCGTGTGGTGCGAGCGCTGGGACGACGAGGAGTGGTTCGACGACTCCCGCTCGCAGCTGATCAACTACCGCGGCTGGCCGGTGCACCACGCCCACGAGTGCTTCGGCCAGGTGGGCGCCGTGTACAACATGATGTTCAACCGCGACGACATGATCCACTCCGCGGTCAACTTCCAGGGCTGCGGCCTGCCGTTCGACCTCAAGCGCCAGATCGCCGCCGAGGTGTGGGGCCAGGACGACGCCAAGGGCGAGTACGCGATCGACCCGACCAAGAACTACACGCCGATGAACCAGTACAAGGCCAACTTCTGCTGGTGGAGCATCGTCACCGACGTCCTGCACGACTCGCTGGTCATCTGCAACTGGGTGTGGCCGATGACGATGTCGCCCACCAAGCAGCGCAACTACCGTGGCGACCTCGACCTGGAGGCCAAGTTCTACAACGCCGTGACCGGCGAGAACGTCACCACCGACCAGCTCTACAAGGCCGGCGCCGCGATCATGACGCTGCAGCGCGCCAACACGGTGCGCGGCATGGGCAGCTACGACCTGCGCAACGAGCACGACAAGTACACCGAGTGGGCGTTCAACGCCGACCCGGACATCCCCCCGTTCAACGAGGGCACCATCAAGATGGACCGCGACGACTTCCAGAACGCGCTGACGATGGTGTACGAGAAGTTCAACTGGAACAAGAAGTACGGCTGCCCGACGCGCGCCTGCCTGGAGGACTACGGCCTGTCCGACGTCGCCGACGAGCTCGACTCGCTCGGTCTGCTGCCCGACCCCGATGACGACGAGTTCGACCTGATCGACGTCACCGTGACCAAGGTCGAGGACACCGACGGCGAGACCTCCGGCTCCAGTGCCGCCGACGCCTCCTCCAGCGCCAAGGCTGCCAGCGGCACCAAGGACACCTCAGGCGCAACGAGCTCGGCCAGCGCCGCCAATGACGGCGAGGCCAAGGCCGGCTCGGCGTCCAGCTCCGCCGACGCCGACTCCTCCGCCAGCTCGAGCGACAAGAGCAAGAGCTCGGCCGCGTAAGGCGAGCGAGGGCCCACCGGCCGTGCGGGCGGGGCGTCCCCGGGCAGCGGGGGCTGTGCCCTGCCCGCCCGCAGGCCCCCCCGTGCGGCACACCGGGGTAGGGGCCCC
>CAIFEU010000122.1 GCA_903789505.1 uncultured Coriobacteriales bacterium | reverse complement strand
CACCCGTAGAGCACCTCGAGGATGGCGCGGTCGCGCTCCCCCGCCGGGGTGTCCGGGAACGGCTGGTCGAGCAGCTCGGAGGCGCGCTCGATCGAGATGACGTCCGGGAGGCGCTCTGGCTTCTTGGGCAGGTGCACGTCGGCCGTGGGCAGCGTCGGGGAGATTCCCTCGGCGTACAGGAAGCGATGCAGTCCCTTGATCGCGCTGATCGCCCGCTCCGCGCTGCTCGCCGCCTTTCCCTGCAGGCGCAGCTCGGCCTCGTAGTCCTCGACGTCGCGCAGCTCGACCTGCTCGAGGCCGCTCCTCCCGCGCTCGGTCGCAAGCCACACGCACCAGGCGCGCAGGTCGCGCCCGTAGGCGGCGATGGTGTTCTTCGAGGCGCCTTTCTCGACGCGCAGGTATGAGATGTACTCGTCGAGCTGGTCCAGCAGGGGCCGGGCGAGCTCCTCGTCGCGCGCCCGGGAGCCCTCGGCACCGGTCGTGCCGCCCGTGCGGGCCTTGCTCATGACGACTCCCCTCTCCCGCCGTCCGGCGCGCCCGGCAGTGCGAGCGAGCGCGCGAGGAGGCCCGCCGCCGCCGCGAAGGCGAAGAACTCCGGGTCGTCCTCGACCGGGCGCCCCATGGTCGTCATCCCCGTCCGCGCGACGCGCCCCAGGGCGGCGTCGCCCACGCGGACGTCGACGCGCTCGTGACGCGCCCAGATTCCGGCGTCACGCACCTGGGAGTCGACCTCCGCCAGCCTCTCGGGGGTCAGCGCGAGACAGGGCTCGGGCATAGCGACGAGTGCCGGTGCGAGGCAGACGCTCCCGAGCGCGACGGCGCTGTGGTGGGAGAGCCCCCGATGCCGCGGGCGCGCGTCGGCGAAGGAGACGCGCAGAGGGGCGACGGCACGGGCGCGCACGCTGGCGCAGGCGTTGACCGCCTCGCCCTGGGCGACCGCCGTCGTGCCGAACGCAGTCGCCGTGCCGACGATGCCCGGGCCCTGCGACACGACGGCCACGTCGGCGCCCAACGCGCGCGCGGCGAGCAGCGCCGAGTGGAGCGTCACCGCCTCGTGTGCCCCGCCGGTCGCCTGCCCGCAGGTGATCGTCGTCCAGACGGCCCCGTCCTGGACCAAGCTCGCGCACAGCTCGGAGAGGTGCAGGTCGAGCGCCGCCTCATCGGTCATCACGTAGGCGACGCGAATCGCGCGTCCCGAGGCGACCTCGTCGCCCCATGCGGCGGCGACGCAGGCGGCCATGGCCTGAGAGTGCAGCTCGCAGCAGACGACCGGCATACCCCCGCAGCTCGACGCCGCGCGCAGGCGGTCGTGCAGCGGGGCGCCCTGCTCCTCGACGCAGGCGACGTCGACCTGGACCGGGGTGTAGCGCAGCTTCATGATGCGGCCCGGACCTCCGGCCCGGGGCGAGGCAGCGCCCGGCGCCGCGGGGGACCCGGCGCGCGCGGGGCAGGCGTCGGCGACGCCGCGGAGGGGCCGCGGGGTCGCGGGCAGCACCGCACAGACGACGTCCCAGCCGCCCGTGCCGAGCCCCAGGTCGCACGCCGTCGTGTTCAGGGCGACCTCGTCGCCCGCGCGGGCGGCACCCGTCAGGTGCGGGTAGCACACCGCCCGGCGGAGCGGCGCCCCCGCAGGACCGCGCCCGTGCGCCCCCCGGGCGGCGACTGCGGGTCCCGCAGGGGCAGGGTCGCAGGAGTCAGCGGGGCCATCGTCCGCAGGGACCGGTCCCGCGTCCCCGGCGCCGACGGCGGGCGCGCAGACCTCGACGCTCAGGCGCTGCAGGCCCGCGCGCTGCGCCGTGACGGCGACGACGCGCCCCCAGACGACGCGCATGCTCCCCTCCCCTTCCGGCCGGTCGGGGCAGCGCCGGCCCTACTCGAAGAGCCCGTCGCGCTGCTTGATCGAAGCGGCGATGAAGTCGCGGAACAGCGGGTGCGGACGGGTCGGACGGCTCTTGAACTCCGGGTGGAACTGCCCGGCGACGAACCACGGGTGGACGTCCTGCGGGAGCTCGATAATCTCGACCAGGTGCCCGTTGGGCGAGGTGCCCGCGATGACCAGGCCCGCGTCGGCGAGCTGCTCGCGGAAGGCGTTGTTCACCTCGAAGCGGTGGCGATGGCGCTCGCTGATCTGCTCGACGTTGCCGTACGCCTTCGCGGCGAGCGTCCCGGCGACGAGCTTGCACGGGTAGGCGCCCAGGCGCATCGTGCCGCCCTTGTCGTGGACGTCGACCTGGTCGGGCATCAGGTCGATCACCGGGTGCGCGGTCTCCTCGTCGAACTCGGTGGAGTTCGCGTCCTTCCAGCCGAGCACGTCGCGAGCGTACTCGCACACCGCCGTCTGCAGGCCCAGGCAGATGCCCAGGTAGGGGACGCGGTGCTCGCGGGCGTAGCGCGCCGCGCAGATCTTGCCGGAGAAGCCGCGGATGCCGAAGCCGCCAGGCACCAGCACGCCGTCGGCCTCGCCCAGGATCTCGTCGACGTTGTCGTCGTTGAGCGTCTCGCCGTCGATGAGCTCGATGTCGGTGTGGACGCCGTTGGCGACGCCCGCGTGGTGCAGCGCCTCGATGACCGAGAGGTAGGCGTCGGGCAGCTGGATGTACTTGCCGACGACCTTGATCTTGACCTCGCTCTCGCAGGTGTTCATGCGGTTGAGGAAGGAGCTCCACTCGCTCATGTCGCTCTCGCGCGGGTCGAGGCCCAGGCGCTCGCACACCTTGAGGTCGAAGCCCTGCGCCGCCAGCGCCGGCGGGACCTCGTAGATCGAGGGCAGGTCGGTGTTCACGAACACGGCGGAGTCGTCGACGTCGCAGAACGACGCGAGCTTGTGGCAGATGCTCGGCTCGACCTCGTGGTCGCTGCGGCACACGATGATGTCGGGAGAGACCCCCAGGCTGCGCAGCTCCTTGACGGAGTGCTGCGTGGGCTTGGTCTTGACCTCGTGCGAGGCGGCGATGTAGGGCAGCAGCGAGACGTGGATGTAGCAGACGTTGGAGTAGCCGACGTCCTTGCGGAACTGGCGGATGGCCTCGATGAACGGCTGGCTCTCGATGTCGCCGATCGTGCCGCCGATCTCGGTGATGACGACGTCGGCCTGCGTCTTCTCGGCCAGACGGTGGATGCGGTTCTTGATCTCGTCGGTGACGTGCGGGATGACCTGCACCGTCCCGCCGAGGAAGTCGCCGTGGCGCTCGCGGTTGATCAGGGTCTGGTAGACCGAGCCCTGCGTCACGTTGGAGTCGCGGTTCAGGCTCTCGTCGATGAAGCGCTCGTAATGGCCGAGGTCGAGGTCGCCCTCGTGACCGTCATCAGTGACGAAGACCTCGCCGTGCTGGAAGGGGCTCATCGTGCCGGGATCGACGTTGAGATAGGGGTCCATCTTCTGCATCGTGACCTTGTAGCCGCGAGACTTCAGAAGGCGCCCCAGGGACGCCGCCGTGATGCCCTTGCCCAGGGAGGAGACGACGCCGCCGGTCACGAACACGTGCTTTGTCATAGGTGAGACCCCGCTCTCTCTTGTGCCGTCACAAGCTCGCGCACCACAGATTACGGGAGACTATTGTACGCCCGGGCGTGATGGCCCATGAGGCGCATCGGGACGCACACGAAAAGTGCCCCGCGCATCGGGACGCACGGGGCGGGACGCGCGCTGACGTGCGGGCACCTGCAAGGAGACGGACGTCGGCCCGCCGCGCCCGGTCGCGTGCCTCAGCCGTCATGGCCCTCCACCAGGTCGATCAGCTCCTGGTGGCTGTGGATGCCCAGCTTGGCGTAGACGTGCTTGACGTGGGCCTTGACGGTGTTGCGGGAGACGCCGATGCGCTCCTCGATGTACTCGCGGTTGCGACCGCGCGCGAGCATCGAGAACACCTGGGCCTCCCGTGGCGTCAGGCCCGCCTCCTGCGCGATGCGGCGGCACCGCCGCTCGAACGCCTCGTCGGCGTCGGGGGCGTCCACGACGGCGGGGCGGTCGGGCCCCGGCTCGGTCACCCCCGCGATCGTGTCCCTGAAGCTGAAGGTGCGCAGCCCGAACAGCACGTAGGCGAGAAGCGCCAGGACCACCGCCCCCACGAGCAGCGACACGCCCCCGCTCGCCCCGCTGGCGATCAGGGCGTTGCCCGTGGTCCCCGCCAGCGCCCCCAGCGTGGTGCCCACCGAGCTCAGCCCGCCCGCCCAGCAGAAGATCGCGCAGGCGGTGAGGCGGTTGCGGCCCGCCAGGGCCAGCAGCGTGTAGGTGATCATGACGTTGTACAGGGAGTTCACCATCACCAGCATGCTGTTCACCAGGTAGCTCGCCCACTGCGCCCCGGCGATCGGGAACATGAGCGCCGCGAACAGGAACATCAGGGCGACGTTGCACAGGAAGTCGATCGACATGTCGCCGCGGCGCCACAGCGCGTAGGCGCACAGGGCGACCGCCATGGCGAAGGCCATCCAGGTGCCGAACGAGGGGACGCCCTCGATCTCGCCGGACCTCAGGGCGAAGCCCAGCGTGACGTACATGATGAACTGGAACGCGAACAGGTTGTTCGTGAGCGGCAGGAACGTCGTGGGGCGCGTGACCGAGACCTCGGCGACCGGCTCGGACGCGGAGATCTCGCCGAGCAGGTCCTCCGCGGGCCCGTGGCACAGGAAGATGACCAGGGGCGACAGCACGAGCAGGTCGAGCGCGACGCCGACCGCCGCGGGCAGTGACATCACCAGGGCGTCCGCAAGGTATGCCAGGGCGCTGCCGAGCGCCACGCACACCCCTGCCCTGGGCAGGCCGAGCCGCACCGCGGAGAAGTCGGCCTGCATGCCGGACCACGTGCGGCACAGCGTCGCGAGCGCCGCGCCGAAGACCAGCAGCGGGGCGCTGCCCAGGCGCAGGGCCACCAGCACCAGCGCCGCCGCCACCGGGATGCAGGCGAGGGCCGCCCGGTTCATCAGACGCCCGTCGACCAGGCGCGGGCGGTACATCGACAGGAGCGCGACGCAGAACATGCACGCCGCGGAGAACAGGATCGAGATGTCGCGCGTGTAGGTGAAGACGCCATCGAACAGGGGAAACAGCGCCTGGTTCATGAGCAGGACCGCCAGGATGCGGCAGGCGTATCCTCCCGTGACGCGCCAGCATGCCCGGTCGCGCGCGAACTCCCCAGCCTCCTCGGCGAGCCCGACCGCGCCGGCGCCCCCCGAGCCGTGTCGCCACGCGGAGGCCGCGCCGTCGTCCTCCCCGCCCGTCGCCCCTGCGCCGACCCGACCCGCCATGACGCTCCCTTCTGGTGCGCGGGCACCGCCGCGCCGTCCGGTGACCAACGCTACCACGCGCGACCGCCGGACGCGAGATGCCGGAGCGCGAACCGGGAGGGCGCCGCCCCGGGCGGCGGGGGACGAGGCGGCGTCGCGAGGGCGACGGGTGCCGGGCGGTCGAACGGGGAAGGGCCCCGCCCGTCGGACTTGGCGATTACGACGGAAGGGGCCCTCGGCACCCACGAAGCCAGCGCCCGGCAGGAAGCGCCCCTGCCGATCGGCGCGGGCGGCGCCCCCTACTTCTGGGCGAGCGCCTGGCCCACCAGGTAGCCCTCGGTGGTGGTGCGGCCGCAGGCGAGGCCGGTGAACAGGTTGGGGTAGCTCGTGGAGAAGAAGCCGCCCGAGCAGTCGCCGATCGCGTACAGCCCCTCGATGGGCTGGTTGTCCTGGTCAAGCACCTGCATGTCGGTGTTGATCAGCAGGCCGTCGAACGTGGCGAGGTGCCAGGCGCCGGTGCGAACGCCGTAGTAGGGCGGCGTGTCGAGCTTGGTCAGGCGGTAGGACTCCTTGTAATAGTCGGGGTCGACGCCGTCGTCGCAGTACCCGTTGTACTTCTCGACCGTCGAGGCGAGGGCGTCGGCGGGGATGTTGAGCTTCTCGGCGAGCTCCTCGATCGTGTCGGCGGTCTGGATGTAGCCGTCGTCGATCAGCTTCTGGTTCATCTTGTCCCACACGGTGTCGAACGGGATGTTGTTCAGGGCGCCGTTGTCGAACGGGAACAGGCGGCAGCACCCGACCTCGTCCATCTGCTCGGCCTTAGCCTTGGCGTCGGAGTCCCAGATGTCGACGTACGTGTGCTCGGGCTGCAGCCAGGCGCTGTGGAGCATGTAGTCGTAGGGGCCGCTCTCGTTGCAGAAGCGCTCGCCGTTGAGGTTGACCTTGAGGAAGGGCTGCTCGCCGAACCAGAACCAGCGGCCCACGACGCCGTTGCCGGCGGTCTCGTCGGGCTTGACGCAGCAGCGGTTGAAGCAGATCGACGTCCCCACCGGGTCCTTGCGCGCGCCCAGCCACATGCCCGCCTTGATGCCGCTGCCGTCGTCGGTCGAGCCGCTCGTGCACAGGATGCGCGAGTCGAGGATCTGGGGCTGCAGCGCCTGCATCATGTCGGTGTTGGTGGAGTAGCCGCCGGTCGCGAGCACGACGCCCTTGGAGGCGTTGACGCGCACGTAGTGACCGTCGGAGCCGTCCTGCGCGATGGCGCCGGTCACGCGACCGTCGGAGTCGCGCTCGAGCTTGACCAGGGGCGTGGAGAAGCGGACCTCGGCGCCGGCGTCCTGGGCGAGCTGGCGCATGATCGAGCTGTACGAGTCGTTCTCGCCGGCCTGGTCGGTGAGGTGCGGGCTGTGACCGGTCGCGAACGCGCGGTCGCGGGCCTCGCCGTCCTGGTTACCGATGCCACCCTCGAACTGGAAGTAGACCTTGCCGGTTGCCTCGGTGTTCTGCTGCACCCAGTCGATGACCTCGCCGGAGCGCTCCGCCCACAGCTTGATCAGGTCGTAGGAGCAGTAGCCGTTGGCATAGCGGACGATGTCCTCGACGGCGTCCTTCTCGTCAATCTGGAACTCGGGGTAGTCGGCGAACGACTCCTTCTGCAGCGTGGAGTTGATGGCGCCCAGGTCCTCGCGCATCTGCATCTGGCCGTCGGCGGGGTCGCGCTCGATGACGAGCACCTTGGCGCCCGCCTGCGCCGCGGACAGGGCGCACGGCACACCGCCGGTGCCGAAGCCGCAGATCAGGACCTCGGTGTCGACCGTCTCGGTGATGTCGGACTCGGCGACCTCGGGAGCCTCGCCCAGCCAGTCGGGGGTGGAGGCTGCGGTCAGCTGGTCGGCGGCGAGCGCCTCCCCGCCGGTGCCCGCGGCGCCGGAGAGCGCCCCGGCGGCAGCTGCCGCGCCGGCGGCGACGCCGGCGGTGGCGATGAAGGAACGACGTGAGATCTCTGCGTTCATGCGACGACCCCTTTCGACGTTATTCCTGCTCTCCCAGACGGCGCGGGCACCATCGGAGACGTCCGGATCGGGTCGCGCGGGAACAGCCCGCGGCACCCGCCCCGGGGCGTCCCGTGGCGCCGCCCGTCTGCGTTGACGTGCCCCATCGTGGCCGCAGGTGCCGCCAAAGGCCATTGCCCCAGCGGGGTAAGAAGGCATCTACCTGCGGTTTTGTCGCAATCTTCGCATGCGTGGTCCCCAATGGGCTCCACAGGTCCGCCACATGCCCCGGCACGCAGGGACGGCGCCGTCGGGAGGCGGGCACGAGTGGGGGACGCCGGGGCGAGAGCCGGGTGAGCGCAAGAAGCCAGGCGACCAGAGGCAGCCTGGCTTCGTCTGAACGCGATTGCCGTCAGGGGTTTCGAATCCTGGACCTTGGGATTATGGGAGCGGCTAGGCCGCCTTCGGTCAATCTGGCGAAACACATCCTTGGGGTGGATGCGCACGGCTGCAAACTTAGCGCTTGCGCGCCCTGCGCGCCGTGGCGGCACATGAAAAAAGGCCACGCGACAAAACATGCCACGTGACCTCTGATTTCGTGGTGCGCCGTCAGGGATTCGAACCCTGGACCTTGGGATTAAGAGTCCCCTGCT
>CAIFEU010000121.1 GCA_903789505.1 uncultured Coriobacteriales bacterium | reverse complement strand
GCGCCCCCCTGTCGGCGCTCGCCTCGCGCCGGTCGGCCGCCCTGCGCTCGCGGGCGCGGCGCGCCACGCGCCGGTTGTACCTGCGCATCTCGACCGCCGTGGGGGAGCGCCCCCAGCGCCAGTTGGTGACGAGCATCAGCGCTATCGCGAAGGCGGTCGCCAGCAGCAGGGTGTTCGCGACGGCGCGGATGCTGCCCGCGAGCCAGATGACCTGAGGGTCCCCGAGCAGCTCGGGGTCGACGCGCGTGGTCAGCATCTGCAGGCCCATCAGCGCCGCCTGCCAGACGTCGGGGGCGCAGGCGATGTTGGGCCGCGCCACCTCCATGCACGCGACGGCGTACAGCACGGCGAGCACCACGCCGTAGAGCAGCACCCATGCCAGCCGCCCGATGCGGCGCAGGAAGTTGTGGCGGGTGTAGCTCGAGTGCCACAGGACGAGCACGACCAGGCTCGCGAGCACCGCGAGCTCGGCGAGGATGCCGTTGCCCGCCAGCGTGCTCACGCCGCCCAGCACCGCCAGGGCGGCGACCGAGAGAATCCAGCAGCCCTGGTCCTGGATCGCCAGGCCAGCGCAGCACAGCAGCACCAGGTAGGCGACGACCACCACGAAGGTCGGGTCGATCGTGCCCGCCAGGGCAGGGACGTAAGCCTGCAGCACGCCGACGATCGCGGGGTCGCGCGGCAGCGACGAGGCCACGATTTCGACGACGGCCGCGGCGGCGGCGACCAGCGTGCCCGCGACCGCCCTCAGGCTGGTCTTGCTCGACAGCATGGCCAGCACCCGCTCGCGCAGGCTCCTGCGCGGGGCGCCCGCCGCGCCCTCCCCCTCGTCCTCCCCCTCGTCCTCCCCGGCCTGCCTCCCGGTGCCGAACGCCCCGGTGACGCGCATCATCACGCCGCCGACGGCGAAGGGAATCCAGTACATGAACGCGCGGTACGACAGGACGGCGGACAGCGCCAGCGTGCCCGGGTACCCGTAGCCCGCCAGGACTGTCGCCGACAGGCCCTCGACGAACCCCACGCCGCCGGGCGTGGGGGAGAAGCTGTTGAAGACCAGGGCGGTCACGTAGCCGCCCAGCAGGGCGGGGGCCGAGGTGATGCCGAACGCGGCGCCCGATGCCATGAACGCGAACATGTCGCACGCCATCGCCACGACCATCACGCCGAAGACGGTCAGGGCGATCTTCGGCCTGCTCACGATCCTCGTCGCGGCGCTGGAGAACGACCGGACCAGCCCGTCCGCCCACGGCTTGGGCGCGCGGACGTGCAGCCTGCCGCACACGGCGGCGACCAGCGACTCCACCTTGCGCATGCACCGCTGCATAAGCCCCGGGGCCAGGTGGCCGAAGACCAGCAGTCCCAGGAAGCCCGCCGCGGCGATGCCGATGAACAGGGACAGGACGATGTCGCGCGCCGTGAGCGAGCCGGTGACCCCCATCACGACCAGGCCGGCGACGATCACGACGAACATCGCCGAGTAGTAGCACGTCTGCGTGTACAGCGCCGCCGACGTCGCCGAGCCCACCGCCACCCCGCGCCCGCGCGCCGTGTCGATGACCGCGGCGAGCCCCGACGTGCCCCCCGAAGGGAGCACGGTGTTCATGAAGATGGCCTTGAACCACGCGGGGACCGTGAGGCGCAGCGGCACGTCCGCGCCGATCATCTTGAACGAGCGCGTGTAGGCGTAGGAGTGAAATACGATGCGCCCCGCCTCGAACAGCACGGAGACGGCGATCAGCGACAGGACCCCCTGCGAGATCGCCCCGAAGACCCCCGCCAGCGTCGAGCGGTACTTCAACAGGAAGGCGAGCAGCAGGACGGCGACGGCGGCGGTCACCAGGCCGCGCGGCTTGACACGCCGGTGCTGGACCCCCCGCACCCTGACGCCGCCTGCGGGGCGCGCGGGGGCGGGCGGGCGGGGGTCGGCAGGCCCGCCGGGGTTGGATTCGTCCGCCACTGGTCGCACCTCCTCGCCCAAGCCAAGGGCGCCTCGTCAGGCGCGGGCCGCCCGCGCGGTTATTTGGCAGTATCGCACGTCATCGGCAGGAACGTGCCGACGCCACAGAGTATGCCCGTTATCATTGCAGATGCAATCCGCCCACGTCCCACGCGGCCGGGCGGCCGCGACGGGACGCGCAAGAGGAAGGACGCCCGCCCATGCCCATGTCCATCTCCATTGAGGAGGTCGGGGAGACCCTGTCGATGGTCTCCCAGCAGAACCTCGACGTTCGCACCATCACGATGGGAATCAACACGCTGAACTGCGTCGACGAGGACGTCGACCGCATGGCGGACAAGCTGTACGACCGCCTCACGAAGGCCGCCGAGCACCTGGTCGGCGTCGCCGACGACCTCCAGACCGAGTATGGCATACCGATCGTGAACAAGCGCATCTCCGTCACTCCGATGGCGCTGCTGGCCAACGCCACCCGCGCGACCGATCTCACTCCGCTGGCGGCTGCCCTGGACCGGGCGGCGCACGCGGTGGGCGTCGACTTCGTGGGCGGGTTCTCCGCGCTGGTGCACAAGGGCATGGGCGACGCCGACCTGCGCCTGATCGACTCGATCCCGCAGGCGCTCGCCACGACCGAGCGGGTGTGCTCCAGCGTCAACGTCGCGAGCCTGAGGGCGGGCATCAACATGGACGCCGTGCTCAAGATGGCGCAGACCGTCGTCGAAACGGCGCGCCTCACCGCGGACTCCGACTGCTACGGGGCGACCAAGCTGGTCGTCTTCTCAAACATGGTGGAGGACTCCCCGTTCATGGCGGGGGCCGTCCACGGCACCGGCGAGCAGGACGAGGTCATCAACGTCGGCGTCTCGGGGCCCGGCGTGATGGCCGCGGCGCTGCGCCAGCTGCCCGCCGACGCCAGCATGCAGACCGTCGCCGAGATGATCAAGGCGACGGCGTTCAAGATCACGCGCGTCGGCGAGCTCATGGCCCGCGAGGCGTCGCGGCGCCTGGACGCGCAGATGGGCATCGTCGACCTGTCGCTGGCCCCCACCCCGGCCGTCGGCGACTCGGTCGCCGAGATCCTCGAGATCATCGGCGTCGGCAAGTGCGGCGGCCCCGGCACCACCGCGGCGCTGGCGATGCTCAACGACGCGGTCAAGAAGGGCGGCGTCATGGCGAGCTCCAGCGTCGGCGGGCTGTCGGGCGCGTTCATCCCGGTCTCCGAGGACGCCGGCATGATCGACGCGGCGCGCGCCGGCTCGCTCTCGGTCGAGAAGCTCGAGGCCATGACCTGCGTGTGCTCGGTGGGCCTGGACATGATCGCGATTCCGGGCGACACGACGGTCGAGGCGATTGCCGGGCTGATCGCCGACGAGATGGCCATCGGCGTCATCAACAACAAGACGACCGCCGTGCGCGTCATCCCCGCAATCGGCCACAAGGCGGGGGACACGCTGCACTTCGGCGGCCTCATGGGCACCGCGCCAGTCATGCCGCTCAACACCTTCGCCGGCACGACGTTCGCCCACCGCGGTGGGCGCATGCCCGCGCCGCTGAACTCCCTCAAGAACTAGGCCGCCCCGCGTGCCGCGCCCCCTCCCTCCGGTTGCCGGTCGGAAGGGGGCGCGGCGGCGCGCCTAGCCGCGGTCGTCCAGCTCCAGGCGCGTCGCCGAACGGTCGACCTCAGGGTCGTCGAAGACGACCTCGTCGATGCCGGGCGCGCTGATGACGCCGTCGAAGGGGTTCACGACGCTCGCGACGCGCGTCGTCGACCGCACGTCCAGGCCGTGGCAGTACTCGAACGCGCGGGTCGTGTTGATCAGCCGGCAGTCGCGCAGCGTGAGCCCATCGACGTAGCAGAACCCCTGCAGGCTCTCGATCGTGCAGTTCTCGAAGGTGAGGTTGCGCGAGTTCCAGCCGATGTACTCGCCGATGATGGTCGCGTTGCGCACGACGACGTTCTCGCAGTTCCAGAACGAGTCCTTCGAGAGCATGCGCGCGCCGTCAATCGCGATGTCGCGGCCGCCGTCGAAGCAGTAGTTGCCGACCAGCTGGAAATTGCGGGCGCTCAGGCGCGAGCAGTCCTTGGCGAAGTAGTCCCCGCGGGCCGACACGTCGGCAAGCTCGACGTCGGAGCAGGTCCACAGCGTCTCGGCGGCGTTGGCGAAGCTGGTGCGCTCGATGCGCACCCCCCTGCAGCGCCGGAACTCCTTGGGCGCCTCGACCGTGGAGTCGAGGACCGCGACGTTGTCCGTGTACCACAGCCCCGAGCGCGACATCTCGAGGAACGCCGTCCGGCGGACCGTCACGTCGCGGCAGTACCACAGCGGGTACTTCCAGCGGAACACGCTGTCGACGACCTCGACGTCGCGCGACTCCTTCAGCGGAGACTCCCCGTCCTCGAAGACGCACCCCTCGACGCGCACGCCGCGGCTCTTGAACAGGGCGCGCTCCCCGGTCAGCACGCCCTCGCGGACCGCGCGCTTCTCGGCGTCGGTCGCGCCCGTCACGTCGGCGGGCGCGGCGACCGCGCCGCCCCGGCCCGCCATCGTCGCCTCAGCAGAACCAGCCACCGCAGGCCCCCTTCCGCCTCGACGTCGCCGCAAGACGGCGGCGTCGTTCGAAATCCCAGAAAACAGGGGGCTTTTACCCACGCGGCCGCGCCTTCCGCGCGCGGCGGAGAGCATCGCAAGGTCCTCCCCAGCAAAACCACGCGCGTGCCCGCGCGCGGGCGAGGGGCGGCCGTCGGCGCACGGAGCGGACGGGCCGCCGGGGGCGGACGGTGCGGGCGAGGGAGGGACAGGGCGTCTCCCGCGCCCCGCATGAGACGGGGCGGGCCCGCGCGCCCCGGCCCCCCCGCCCCCCCCCCCCCCCGCCCGGGGGCCCCGCGCCCCCCCCCCCCCCCCCCCGCCGCGGGCCGGGGCGGGGGGGGGGGGGACCGGGCGGCGCCCGCGCCCCGATTGACCCGGGGCGGGCCGCCGGGCACCTGCCCCGACGACCCGCCCCGCATCCGACCTGTCGCGCAGCGAACGCCCCCCCCCGCCCGGCTCATCGAAGCGGGCGGGAGGACGAGGCTAGCAGATGCCCTGTGCCATCATCGCGTCGGCGACCTTGCTGAAGCCGGCGATGTTCGCGCCAACCAGGTAGTTGCCCGGCTTGCCGTACCGCTCGGCCGCATCGTCGGCGGCGGAGAAGATGCTGGCCATGATGCCGCGCAGCTTCTCGTCGACCTGCTCGAACGTCCAGGACAGGCGCTCGGAGTTCTGGCTCATCTCCAGGCCCGAGGTGGCCACGCCGCCGGCGTTGGCCGCCTTGCCGGGGATGAACGCGATGCCGGCGTCGATGACCGCCTGGGTCGCGTCCATCGTGGTGGGCATGTTCGCGCCCTCGGCCAGGACCTTGCAGCCGTTCGCGATGAGGTTCTTGGCGTCGTCAAGGCGCAGCTCGTTCTGCGTGGCGCACGGCAGCGCGACGTCGCACGGGACCGCCCACACGCCCGCGCCCTCACGGTACTCGCCGCGGCCGGCGCGCGCGACGTACTCGGAGATGCGGCCGCGCTCGACCTCCTTGATCTGCTTGACCACGGCCAGGTCGATGCCGGCTTCGTCGTGGACCCAGCCGGTCGAGTCGCTCATCGTGACGACCTTGGCACCCTGCTTCTGCGCCTGCTCGCAGGCGCAGATCGCGACGTTGCCCGAGCCGGAGATGTCGACCGTCTTGCCCTCCAGGGTCTCCCCCGTCTTGGCGAGCAGGTTGTCGACGATGTAGACCAGACCGTAGCCGGTGGCCTCGGTGCGCGCCAGCGAGCCGCCGAACGACAGGCCCTTGCCGGTAAGGACGCCGGACCACTCGTCGCGCAGGCGCTTGTACTGGCCGAACAGGAAGCCGATCTCGCGGCCGCCCACGCCGATGTCGCCGGCGGGCACGTCGGTGTCGGGCCCGATGTGGCGCTGCAGCTCGGTCATGAAGCTCTGGCAGAAGCGCATGACCTCGCCGTCGGACTTGCCCTTGGGGTCGAAGTCGCTGCCGCCCTTGGCGCCGCCCATCGGCAGCGTGGTCAGGCTGTTCTTGAAGACCTGCTCGAAGCCGAGGAACTTCAGGATCGACAGGTTGACCGTCGGGTGAAAGCGCAGGCCGCCCTTGTACGGGCCCAGGGCGCTGTTGAACTGGATGCGATAGCCGCGGTTGACCTGGACCCTGCCCGCGTCGTCGACCCACGGCACGCGGAACTGGATGACGCGCTCGGGCTCGACGAGGCGCTCGAGCAGACCCTGCTGCTGGTACTCGGGGTGGGCCTGGACCGCCGGCTCGATGGACGTCAGGACCTCGGTGACCGCCTGGGCGAACTCGGGCTGGTCGGGGTCGTTGCGCCTGACGCGCTCGATGACGTCGGAAACGTAGGACATGGGTGAACCTCCTGGACTGTTGGCCTGATTCCTTCGGGGCCGCGCGGCACCGCTCCCGCACGCCCGCGCCGCACCCGTCACGCCGTGGCCGCGCCCGCCCGCGGGGTCGCCCTCCCCTGGGGCGGCGGCGCCCGGACGGGCGCGGCGTCTGCGTTTCAAGGTTGATGTCGAATTGTTTCCGTTGCGCTGCGCGGCCGTGATTAACCGTCTCGTAACCCAACCGATACCGACGCGCCACCGTTGGCGTCCCGGCGCGCGGCGCCCTCCGGATGGCACCGGGTTGGCGCGTCCTACAGCCCGAACACGTCGCGGGCCAGGACCGTCATCATCTTGGCCGCCTGGGCGCGCGTGGCGTTGTCCTGGGGGAGCAGGTGCACCGACCCGTCCGCCCAGACCGAGCCAGTCAGAATGCCGTGCCGGTAGCACCACGCCATCGGCGTGATTGCGTAGGCGCTGACCTGCGCCCGCCCGTCAATCCCGTCCAGGACGGACTCGTCGGCGTCGGTGGGCGCGCCCATCGCCGCGGCGAACCGGTACAGCATCGCCGCGAACTGCTCGCGCGTGATCGGGGCGTCGGGCCCAAAGTAGCCGGTGCGCCTCCCCGCGGCGTCCGTGTAGCCCGTGACGACGCCCTTGAGGTAGCACCACTGCACCGCCCAAGTGCAGTAGCTGTCGCTGACGTCGACGAAGTCCGAGGTCGTGCCGCTGCCGCCGTTGGCGTCGTCGGTCCCCAGCCGATACAGGATCGTCGCCACCTGCCCGCGCGTCACGTCGTCCTCGGGCATGAAGCGGTGCGTGAGGTTGCCGGACGCGTCCGTCGCCCCGGTCATGATCCCCGCCTCGGTTACGTAGCCGACGTACCCGCCCCGGTAGTACCACGAGTCCTCCGCGACGTCGTAGTAGCCAGTCGCAGGCAGGTCGGGGTCGGCAAACAGGTGGATGTAGCTGACGTCGGACCCGGCGGGCGTCCAGTCGCCCTGGGGGCCGAAGTGGAACGACACCGTGTCGGCGGTCGGCGCGGTCGTCGAGGTGCCGTTCGCGGACTCACTCACGTACGCGGTGCCGTCGTCCCCGACGTACTCGACGAACGCCACGTGGCCGTCGGGGCGGCTGACCATGATCGAGCCGTAGCGAGGCGTCGCCCCGACCTCGTAGCCGCACGCCCCCGCCCGGTCGAGCCAGCCCGCCGCCCCCGTGCACGGCAGCGCGACCGCCTCGCCCAGCGCCTCGCTGGCGCGGCCCCACGCGTACCACAGATCCCCGCCGGTCACGTAGGTCGGGCCGGCGCCCGGCCCCGCGTCGGACGCCGCGCTCGCCGCGCCCACCTCGCCGTCAGCGTCGTCGGCGCCCGGGGCCAGGGAGGGCGTCGGCGCGTACCGCCCCTCGCCGTCGACCGTCGCCGCATAGTAGGGGTTCGCGTCGGAGTAGTACCACGCCGCCCCCGCCTCGGGCCGGCTCGTCCTGACCCGGTAGGGCACGTCGTCCGCGAGCGCCCGGGCGGGGCCGGTCG
>CAIFEU010000120.1 GCA_903789505.1 uncultured Coriobacteriales bacterium | reverse complement strand
ACGGGGACCCCAAGGGCGAGCTGGAGGAGCACCTGCGCGCAGGCGACGCCGAGATCTACACGGCCGACACGCTCGAGGACCTCGCCGCCCAGATCGACGTCCCGGCCGACGCCCTCGTCAAGACGATCCAGCAGTACGAGGCCGACGCCGAGGCGGGCGTCGACGACTCGGTGTACGGCAAGCCGGCCGAGCACATGGTCGCGCTCGGCGGCGCGCCCTACTACGCGTTCGCGCTCAAGTCGTTCCTGGTCAACACCAACAACGGCATCCGCGTCAACCCCAAGTGCCAGGTCTGCGACCCGCACCAGAACCCCGTCAAGGGCCTGTACGCCGGCGGCATCGCGATCTCCGGCTTCAACGACGACATCTATCACCCCGGCCGCTGCCAGTCGGTCTCCATCTGGAGCGGCAGCAAGATCGCCCGCACGGTCGTCGAGGAGGAGCTCGGCGGCACCGTGGCCGACGACTGGTACGGCACCAAGGAGTACGAGGAGGGCGACCCGCTGAACCAGGAGGACTACAAGAAGTGGGCCAACATGTAGGACGCTAGGCGCTGGCTACCGGCTGCTACCGCCCGCTACCGGCGGCCATAGCGGCTACCGGCGGCTACCCGCACGCTACCGACCGCGGAAGGAGACCGCCAACGACGGCGGGCGACCGGCTACCGACGGCCAGCCGGCAGCTACCTGCCTCCCAAGGCCCGACCAGAGCCCCCCATGCGAGCCCTGCGGAAGGGCGGACCACGCGTCCGTCCCCGCAGGGCTCACGGCGTTTTCTGCGTGTCTTCTCCCGGCGGCGCCGCGCTCGGCTGCCCCACCGACCGCCCGACGCGCCGCCCCCAGCAGGGCCGCCGCCCGCCCTCGATGCCGACCGGACCCTCCACCGCCGGCCGGCCCGCCCCGGCCGCCCGCGACGCCCATTGTGAGGTCCGGCGGGCTTCTCCGCGCGCATGGCGTCCCCCGCGCCCACGACGGCCTACAGTGGTAGCTGGCCGGCACCGCGGCACGGGACTGCGGCAGAGGCGCGGCGAGGGACGCATCGCACCCGAGCCACGACCCCATTGCGCCGGGCCGGACGCGCTCCGGCGCGCGGGCGACGACGGGCACGCAACGATAGGCGCGCCTTCGGGAGGAAAGGAGACGACATTGCGCAGTGACGACCGAGAGGCCGGGAGCGCGGCGACGGGGCTCAGCCGCACGGACGACGGCATGGGCGAGGGCGCCGCGCTGGCGCCGCTCGGCGAGCATACGCCGTGCCCCGTCGAGCGCAGGGGCGCGCTCGGCCACGTCGACGACGTCGTCCGCAGGGCGCTCGCCGAGCGGGAGCGTCGCTCTCCCGAGGACTCGCGCGCGTGGGGCAAGGCCCAGCGAGACGAGGTGCCGCGCTCCGCGCACGCCCTGCTGTGGGGCGGAGCCGACCCTGACGCCAAAGACGGGGGAGGCGCCGACCCGGCGCGCCCCGACCCCGTCGACCTCATCCGGAGCCAGGACGAGGCGCGCGTCGAGGAGCTGGTGCCCGTGAGGCACGAGCGCATGGCCACCTCCCCGTTCGCGTTCTTCCGCGGCGGCGCGCTCGTCATGGCGTCCGACCTCAGCCGCACGCCCACCACCCCCATCCGCGTGCAGGCGTGCGGCGACGCGCACATATCCAACTTCGGCCTGTTCGCCTCCCCGGAGAGGAGGCTGGTCTTCGACGTCAACGACTTCGACGAGACGGCACGCGGGCCGTGGGAGTGGGACGTCAAGCGCCTCGTCACCAGCGTCGAGGTCTGCGCGCGCGACCGGGGCTTCACTGACGACCGCGCCCACGACGCCGCGCTCGCCTGCGCCACCGCGTACCACCGCGCGATGGACGGGTTCTCCCGGATGGGCAACCTCGACGTCTGGTACGCGCACGCCGATGCGGACTCCATCGCGAAGCTGGTGGAGGAGCGCGGCTCCAAGAAGGACCGAAAGGCCACCCGCGAGGTCCTCGACCGAGCCCGCTCCAAGGACAGCACGCGCGCCGTCAAGAAGCTCACCGAGGTGGTCGACGGGCAGCTGCGCATCGTGAGCGACCCGCCGCTGGTGGTCCCCCTGCGCGACTTCGTGCGCCAGCGCCTCGAGAGGACGTCGGACGCGGGTGTGGCGGGTCGCGCGGCGGCGCCGGCAAGGGTCCGCGCGCTCTCGGACGTCGCCGGCGACATCGCCGAGAGGCTCGGCAGCGCCCCCGAGGAGCGCGCCGCCGACCTCATCCGCCTCATCCTGCACGGGTACCGCAAGTCGCTGCCCGGCGACCGTCGCGCGCTGTTCGACTCCTACCGCGGCGTCGACGTCGCGCGCAAGGTCGTGGGCGTCGGCAGCGTGGGCACGCGCGCCTGGATCTGCGTGTTCGAGGGCGCGTCGCCGTCCGACCCGCTGGTCCTGCAGGTCAAGGAGGCGCGGGAGTCCGTGCTCGAGCGCTTCGTGGGCCGCAGCCCCTTCGCGGAGCACGGCCGGCGCGTGGTGGAAGGTCAGCGCGCCATCCAGGTCGCCAGCGACGTCATGCTCGGCTGGACGCGCCTGCCCGGGGACGACGGGCGCATCCACGACTACTACGTGCGCCAGCTGTGGGACGGGAAGGGCTCGGTCGACCTCACGCGCGTCAGCGCCGGTCAGCTCACCCGCGTCGGCGAGCTGTGCGCCTGGACGCTCGCGCACGCCCACGCCCGCACCGGCGACCGCTTCGCCATCGCCGGGTACCTGGGGGCGAGCGACGCCTTCGACCAGGCCGTCACCGCGTACGCGCACGCCTACGCCGACCTCAACGAGCGCGACTACGACGAGTTCGTTCGCGCCCGCAGGGAGGGCCGCCTGAGCTAGGCCGAGGCGGGCGGGTCGATGCGCACGCGCCCGTCGCCCGTCACGTGCACGCGCCCCTCGGCAATCTGCTGCAGCACCTCGGGGTACAGCTCGTGCTCGACCTCGTGGATGCGCGCCTCGAGCGCCTCGAGCCCCATGCCCTCGTCCACCGTGACCGCGCGCTGCGCGATGATGGGCCCGCAGTCGTAGTCGGCGTTGGCGAAGTGCACGGTCACGCCGGTCACCTTCACGCCGCGGGTCCACGCCTCGGCAATCGCGTGCGCCCCCTTGAACGCGGGCAGGAGCGCCGGGTGCAGGTTGACGATCCGGTTGGGGAACGCCAGCAGCAGCGGGTCGCAGACCTTGCGCATGTAGCCGGCCATGACCACGTACTGCACGCCGCGCTCGCGCAGCGCGCAGGCGATGACCTCGTCAGCCGCGATCGGGTCCGCCGCGTAGAGCTCGGGCGACATCGACAGCGTCTCGATCCCCGCCTCGCCGGCGCGCTTGAGCCCGTACGCCCCCGCCCGGCTCGACACGACCAGCTCGATCTCGGCGTCGAGCGACCCGTCGGCGATGCGGTCGATGATCGCCTGCAGGTTGGTCCCGTTCCCCGAGATCAGCACGCCGATGCGCAGCGGCCCCGTTCCCGCCATACCCCTGCTCTCGTCGCTCATCGGTACACGACCTCCCCGTGCCCCGGCACGATCTCGCCCACCGGGAAGACCCGCTCCCCCGCGGCGGTCAAATCGCGCGTGACCTCGTCGGCGTCCTCGGGCGCGCATATCACGCACATGCCAACGCCCATGTTGAACGTGCGGTACGCCTCGTCTGCCGAGAGGTTGGCACGCCGCACGACCATCTCGATGATCGGGGGGACGTCCCAGGTGCCGCGGTCAATCGCCGCGTCGAGGTTGGCCGGCAGCACGCGGTTGAGGTTCTCGGTGATCCCGCCGCCGGTGATGTGCGCCACCCCATGGACGATCCCGCCGCGCTTGATCAGCGGCAGGACGCTCCTCACGTAGATGCGCGTCGGCTCCAGGGCCGCCTGCGCGATGCTCTTCCCGCCCAGCTCCTCGAGCGGTTCGGTGCAAACGCCCGGGTCGTCAACGTCGAACAGGACGCGTCGCACCAGCGAGTAGCCGTTGGAGTGGATTCCCGTGGAGGCGAGCCCCAGCACGACGTCGCCCTCGCGCACCATCTCGGGCACGAGCAGCTTCGACCGCTCGGCGACGCCCACCGCGAACCCTGCGAGGTCGTAGTCGGACGGCGCCATCACGCCGGGGTGCTCGGCCATCTCGCCGCCCACCAGCGCGCACCCCGCCTGTCGGCACCCGTCTGCGATCCCGCCCACGATCGTCGCGACGTTCTCGGGGTCGATGTGCCCAATCGCGATGTAGTCTAGGAAGAACAGCGGCTCGGCGCCGGATGCCAGAATGTCGTTGACGCACATCGCCACCAGGTCGATGCCCACGGTGTCGTGCTTGCCGTAGGTCTGCGCCAGCTTGAGCTTGGTGCCCACGCCGTCGGTGCCGCTGACCAGTACCGGGTCGTCCATGTCCTTGAGCGCCGCCGCCGAGAACAGCCCGCCGAAGCCGCCCAGCCCCCCGATGACCTCGGGGCGGTTCGTGCTCGCCACGCAGGCCTTGATCGCGTCGACCGCCCGCGCGCCGGCCGCGGTGTCCACGCCCGCGTCGCGATAGGTGACCTGCCCGCCGTTCGTGTCGCTCATCACTGGTTCTCCTTCTCGATCTGCTCGGCCACCTCGCTGACCCTGCGGCGCGTGCTCTCGGGCGCGCTGGTCAGGTTGTTGGGGTGATACCCCTTCAGGAACTTCCCGCGGAACGACTCCTCCGGTATCTCCACGACGTAGTCGCCGTTGAAGCACGCGCAGCAGTACCCGCCCGGGCTCACGCACGACTTGAGCCCCCCGATCGACAGGAACGCGAGCGAGTCGGCCCCAATCTGATCGCAGACCTCCTCGCAGGTGTAGTTCGCCGAGATGAGCTGGCCCTGGACGTCGGTGTCGATGCCGTAGAAGCACGGCCACTTGATCTCGGGCGAGACGATGCGCATGTGGATCTCGGTCGCGCCCGCCTCGCGCAGCATGCGCACGATCTGCTTCGACGTGGTGCCGCGCACAATCGAGTCGTCCACGACCACCAGGCGCTTCCCGGCGATGACCTCGCGCAGCGGGTTGAGCTTCATCCGCACGCCCATCTCGCGCAGCTCCTGGGTGGGCTGGATGAACGTGCGCCCCACATAGCGGTTCTTGACCAGGCCCTGGTCGTAGGGAATCCCACTCTCCCGTGCATAGCCCACCGCCGCGGGCACCCCCGAGTCGGGCACACCGATGACCAGGTCGGCGTCGGCGGGCGCCTCGCGCGCCAGGCACTGCCCCATCCGCACGCGGTCGCTGTAGATCGTGTCGCCCTCCATGACCGAGTCCGGCCGGGCAAAGTACACGTGCTCGAAGATGCACAGTGCCCTCTCGCGCGGAGGAACCGCCTGCTCGCTCACCACGCCCGAGTCGTCGACCCTCAGTACCTCGCCGGGGCGCACGTCGCGCACGAACCTCGCGCCCACGATGTCCAGCGCGCACGTCTCGCTCGCCACGCACCAGCCCGCCCCGTCGGGCAGCTCGCCCAGGACGAGCGGCCTGATGCCGTTCGGGTCGCGGAACGCGTACAGCGCGCGCTCGTTGATCAGCACCATCGCGTACGCACCCTCGAGCAGCTCCATCGTCGAGCGCACGCCCTCGCGGATGTGGTGCGTGTTCTGCGTGAAGTAGCCGATCAGGCGCGTGGCGACCTCGCTGTCCGTGTTGCTCATGAACGGCACGTTGAGGTCGAGCAGCTGGCGACGCAGGTCGTCGGAGTTCACGAGCGTCCCGTTGTGCGCCAGGGCGATGATCGAGTCGCCGATCGTCGACAGGTGGGGCTGCGCGCCGCGCCAGCCCTTGGAGCCGTTCGTACCGTACCGCACGTGCCCGATGGCGACGTCGCCCGACAGCGCCGACATGTCGGCGTCGGTGAACACCTGGCTCGCCAGCCCCTCGTCCTTGTTGACCAGCACCGTCGAGCCGTCACCCACCGCGATGCCCGCCGACTCCTGCCCGCGATGCTGCAGCGCGACCAGGGCGAAGTACGTCATGCGGGCAACGTCCTTGCCCGGCGCGTACACCCCGAAGATGCCGCACTCCTCGTGGAGCTCGTCGCTGCCCGCCCGGTCGCGCCCGCCGTCCCGTTGGTTCGTCACGCCCATCTCCTCGAATCGCCCTCGCCCGCCCGCTCCATCTCACGCTCACGCCATCACGGTCGCCTGTCCCGCCTCCGCGTTCTGCGTGCTCGCATCGTCGCCCTCAACGCCGGTAACCTCTCCCATGCCCTGCTCGATCTCGTTCACGGCATCGCTCGACGCGCCGATCGACGTGTCGCCGAACACCGACGCGTCGACGCACACCAGAATCGTTCGGTCGTTCTCCCGGGCGTAGCTGCACGTCGACAGCATGTACAGGTGCGTGATCTCGCTCGTCACCTGCCTGCTCGTCACCGCGGACGAACGCGCCATCGTGGATTGGACGTACTGCGCGAAGTCCTGACGATCCGTGAAGCTCGTCCGAATGGAGTCGACGTCATAGCCGTTGACGACCATCGCGCACAGCGGCTCCAGCACGTGGACGACCCCGTCCTGCGTCACATAGTACAGCTGGCTGATCGTGTCGAACTCGCTCTGCGAAGAGTAGTCGGCAATCTTGGCGAACTCCTCGCCGTTCTTGAGGTGGTGGCCGTAGATCACCGTGTTGTAGTCGTTCAGCGTCGGATCGCTCGCATAGTCCATGAACACGTTACCGTACTGGTTGTACTCGCCGTCGAGCGAGTGGCCGAGGTAGAAGTCATTGTCGGAGTGCTGCGGGACCGCGTAGTTAATCGGCGTGTCGGGAATCTGAATCCAGCCCACGATTTCCGAGTTGATCTGCCTCAGCGCGTCAAAGTCAACGAGCGGCACCTGTGTCTGGACGCCGTCAATCGTGGTGGTCTGGCTGGTTACGCCCGCCGCGGCGGCGTCCTGGTTGGCGTTATGCACCTTCTGATAGTCGAGGTAGTGCGGAAGCCACGTCACGATTGCGACGACGATGAGCGCGACCCCGACGACCATCAGGATGATGGCGGCAATCGTGAGCCCCTTGCCACCCCTACGACCGTCGGACCCATGCGCATCACCGGGCCGCAGACCGGACCGCGCAGCCGCGTCGGCGGCGTCACGTGCGGACCTGAAGCCGACCGCCCCCCTGCTGTACTGGTAGGGTGTGGCGTATCCCTGACCCTGCCCATATCCCTGACCGACGTCCTCGCCCGCCGGGGCTCCGCCCCAATTGGACCCGGACCCCCGAACGGAGACGGGGTGGAAGTTCCCGTACTCATCCCGATAGAACTCATTGCCGTCAGCATCGCGATACACGGATCCACGAGCGTCATCCGACGAGCCATAGGGCCGGTTCGACGCACCGCCATCATAGGAACGATTGCCACCCATGCTGTTTCGAGAAGAGCGAGCTGCCATATTCACCTCGAGCAAAGCAAAGACGAAAGTGGAAAAGGACAATCCCGCCAAACATTTACCCCACACGGAGCAAGCGCGATTTCAGGCGTCAGGCCTACAACTCAAGCCGGCAAAGTTTCAAGCGAAAGGAAAAACCGGCCAGGAAACAGACCAGTAAGTCTACCTAAAACAAAAAAGGTTCGCGCAGGAAAGCCCACGCGAACCAAATGATACCGTACGACTAAGAAAGTTTCGTGCCCGCCATCTGAGCGGCCTGTGGCTTGTCGAAGTTGCCACTGGTCCTGATCCCAAGCTCTTTCATGAGCCGCCCAATGTCGCGCTTTGAGGACAGGCCCAGCTCGGAAATGACCTGGTCAATGAGGACCGAAAGCTCCTCGCCCTCAACCTGTCGCGGAAGAAGACCCTCAAGAATCTCGACCTGTCGGCGCAGGTTGTCAGTGCGCTCCTGGTCGTTGCCCGCCTTCTCGGAATACTCGAGGGTCTCCTTGGTGACCTTGATGAGGCGCTTGACGCAGGTCGTGACGTCAGCCTCGGTGACTTCACGACGCTCGTCGACCTCAATCTTCTTGAACTCCTCGTTCACCTGACGAAGAATCGACAGCTTGACCTTGTCACGAGCCTTCATGGCGTCCTTGATCATCTCAAGGACTTCTGCCTTCGTCATTGGAAATCGCCTCGATAGGATGCGTATGCCATATGAGCTGGGGTGAGAACCAAGCCCCCCGAAACGAAAGAGGGCCCGCCCCGCTCCTGCGGGACGGGCCCTCATCGGT
>CAIFEU010000119.1:428-8204 GCA_903789505.1 uncultured Coriobacteriales bacterium | reverse complement strand
GTTCATACGCGCGTAGTAGTACAGTCCGAGCACCGACAGGGTGAGGCTGATCGCGAACGTCACGAACGACGTGAGGTAGGAGCCCTCGATGAACTTGGAGCCGCAGTAGGTGGAGATGACGATGGAGGGGACGCGCGCGGTGAGTGCGATTGCCATCCACGTCGTTACGCGCATCTCGGTGAGCCCGCACACGTAGCCCATGATGTCCTTGGGCGTCCCGGGGATGAACATCATCAGGAACGTGATGACGTTGCGTCTCCGCTCGTCCTTGAACAGTGTCAGCTTGTCGAGCGTCTCCTGGGAGACGAACAGGTGAACGACGCGCTGGCCGTACTTGCGCACCAGCATGAAGGCGCCCAGTTCGCCGATTCCCAGCCCCACGCTCACGACCGCGAGTCCGCCCAAGGTACCGAACAGCACTCCCGCGCCAAGCTCGAGCGGCTCGCCGGGGATGACCGCGATGAAGACGTGCAAGGTGTTGATGGCGGCATACACCACAACGGCGAGGGCGTAGTTGTCATGCAGGAGCTGCTCGAAGTTCGCGGGATCGCTTACGAGTTTCGCGAGGGGAATCGCGACCAGGACGCACACGCACACCGCGATGGCGAGCCCCACGCCCAGGGCAATCAGCTGGCGTTTCCCGCGCTCGTCGAGCTCGCCTCTGCGAGCCCTGCCGAGATAGGCCTTGAACGTCGCCCACATCTCCTTGAGCGAGCGGGTTCCCTCTTCGACTTTCTCCCGAAGCGTCGCGCGTCTCTCCATGTGCCAGGAAGCTTTCTCGAGGCGGGCGCCCACGGACCGTCCGGCAAGCGGCGCCCCTGTCGTATCTGCCGAGTCGGCAGAAGCCTTCGCACCCCTGCGCGAAAGGCGTTCAGCCGAACAACATATCCGTTGTACCCCATGCCACCGCCCGGGAGCGCGCGGGCGTGTGGGAAACGTTGTTGCACCACAACGCGAGAATGCGTGACTGGTGCCATGTGTATACTCTGAAAGCACATCCACGTCAACGATCGCATATCCGGGCGAACGGACGGCGGACGATCCTGCTGCCGCGCCCTTTGGCGGAGCGCCGAGCGTCTGCTCGCGCCGTCGCGCCCGGGAGCGAAGAGCGTCATTCATGGAGGCACACCAGTGGAAGAGATGTCCAAGTCCTATGACCCGCAGGCGGTGGAGCCCGCCCTGATCGACAAGTGGCTTGCCGAGGACGCCTACAAGCGCCGCCCGGGTGCGGGGGACTGCACGGTGGTCATCCCCCCGCCCAACGTCACCGGCATGCTCCACATGGGTCACGCCCTTGACGACACGATTCAGGACGCCATCGTGCGCAGGGCGCGCATGCAGAGCAAGTCGACGCGCTGGATCCTCGGCACCGACCACGCGGGCATAGCCACGCAGACCAAGGTCGACAAGAAGCTCAAGAGCGAGGGCGTGAGCCGCCTGGAGATTGGCCGTGACCGGTTCGTCGACGCCTGCTGGGACTGGACGCACCAGTACGGTGGCATCATCGTGGACCAGATCAAGCGGATGGGCTGCTCCGTCGACTTCTCCGACCCGAAGTTCACGATGGACCCCGCCTACGCCAAGGCGGTGCGCAAGGTCTTCTGTGACTGGTATCACGACGGGCTTATCTACCGGGGCAACCGTATCGTGAACTGGTGCCCGTCCTGCACGACGGCGATTTCGGACGACGAGGCCGAGTACCGTGACGAGCCCTCGCACCTGTGGTACCTGCGGTATCCTCTGTCCGAGCCGGTGAACGGCCAGTCCTACGTCGTCGTCGCCACGACGCGCCCCGAGACCATGCTGGGCGACACCGGCGTAGCGGTGAGCCCCAAGGACCCCGAGAAGCAGGCGTTCGTGGGCAAGACCGTGGTCCTTCCCATCGTCGGGCGCGAGATTCCGATCTTCTCTGACTACCACGTCGACGCGGGCTTCGGCACCGGCTTCGTCAAGGTGACCCCCGCGCACGACCCCAACGACTACGCGATGGGTGTCACCCACAACCTGCCGATGATCAACATCTTCGACGAGCACGCGGTCGTCGTGGAGGGCTATGGGCGCTTCAGCGGCATGAACCGCGACGAGGCTCGCAAGGCGATCGTCGAGTGGTTCGACGAGAACGGCCTGCTCGACCACATCGAGGACATCAATCACTCGGTCATGCACTGCTACCGCTGCGACTCGGCCCTGGAGCCCTGGCTCTCCGAGCAGTGGTTCGTCGCCGTGGACAAGCTCAAGGGGCCCGCGACCGAGGCGGTCACGAGCGGGCAGGTCCAGTTCCATCCCGACCGCTGGCGTCAGACGTACCTGACCTGGATGGACAACCTCAAGGACTGGTGCATCTCTCGCCAGCTGTGGTGGGGGCACCGCATTCCGGTCTTCTACTGCGACGACTGTGGCTGGGAGGACGCCTGCGAGCAGGACGTCGACACCTGCCCCAAGTGCGGGGGGCATCACGTCCACCAGGACGAGAACGTCCTCGACACCTGGTTCTCGAGCCAGCTGTGGACCTTCGCGACGCAGGGCTGGCCCGAGCATCCCGAGCAGATGCAGGGACACCACCCCACGACCTGCCTGGTCACCGCTCGCGACATCATCGCGCTGTGGGTGGCGCGCATGGTGATGAGCTCGCTGTACTTCACCCATGAGATCCCCTTCCACGACGTCGTGATCTACCCGACGATCCTCGCCAAGGACGGCAGCCGCATGTCCAAGAGCAAGGGCAACGGCGTGGACCCGATGGACCTCATCTCGATGTACGGCGCGGATGCCATGCGTTTTGGCCTGCTCACGCTGGTGACCAGCAACCAGGACGTCAGGTTCGACGCAGACATCGACAAGAAGACGAAGAAGCTCCTGGGCTCGGCGCGCACCGAGAACGCCAAGGCGTTCGTGACCAAGATTTGGAACGCGAGCCGCTTCGTGCTGACGAACCTCGACGGGTACACGCCCGGCGCGCCCCAGGCGCTCACCGACGCCGACAAGTGGATCTTCTCCCGGCTCGCCAAGCTGTGCGCAGAGGTCGACCATGACCTGGATGAGTACCTGTTCGCCGACCTTGCCCGCTCGCTGTACACCTTCTTCTGGAACGAGTTCTGCGACTGGTACATCGAGTGCTGCAAGGGCGCGCTGCGCGGCGCCGAGGCGGGGGAGGGCGCAACCGATGAGGCGGCCCGCGCGCGCCTGCAGACCCAGCGCAACCTCGTATTCGTGCTTGACACCGCCCTGCGACTGCTCCATCCGGCTATGCCGTTCGTGACCGAGGCGATCTGGGAGCGCCTGCCGCTGACGCCCGAGCAGCGCCAGACCGCGTCGGGGGAGGCCAACGACCTTCTCATGCTCGCCGCCTGGCCCGACGCGTCCAAGCTCGCCCCCATGGTGGACGAGCGCGCCGAGCACTCCTTTGACCTGCTGTGCGCCATCGTCGGGCGCACGCGCTCCGTGAGGGCTCGCTACGCGCTCTCGCCGCGTCAGGAGCTCGCGGTCGCGGTGAGCGCGAGCGCGCAGGACGCGGAGAGCGTGGAGCAGCTACGTGAGCAGATCGTCGAGATGGGACGTCTGAGCTCCCTGACCGTCGGCGTCGACCTGCCCAAGCCTGCCGGCTCGGTGAGCTCGCTGGACGAGTCACTGAAGGTCTACGTTGAGCTCTCCGGCCTGGTTGACTTCGACAAGGAGCTGGCTCGCACGCGCAAGCTGCTCGAGAAGGCCCAGCGCGAGCTCGAGAGCGTGGACAAGGTGCTCTCCAACCAGGGATTCCTCGCGAAGGCGACACCCGAGGTCATCGCCGACAAGAAGGAGAAGCGCGCCTCGATAGCCGAGAGCATCGAGCTCATGAATGCGCAGATAGCCGACTTCTCGTAGGATTCGAAGGGAAGGCCTTTCCCACATGTCCGACCAAGGAGAACGCGGACGGAAGGTCGTCGGCTCGGGCGTCGCTCGCGTCGACCTGCACGATGGCAGGCCGGCGTGGGCGGCGCCCTTCGAGTTGGACGAATCGAGCAGGCTCTCGTTCGGCGAGGCGATTGCGCGCGTGGAGTCGGCGGTTCGCTTGGGCATAGACCCTTCGCTCGAGCCGATGCGCGCAATGCTGGGGGAACTCTGTCACCCGGAGGACGCATACCGATGCGTACAGGTCGCCGGAACCAACGGCAAGACCTCCACCGCGCGCTACACGTCGGCGATCCTCGAGAGCCAGGGCCTGTCGTGCGGGCTGTACACGAGCCCGCACCTGGTGAGCTATGTCGAACGGGTCGAGGTGAACGGCGCACCGGTGGGCGAGGAGGCGTTCGCCGAGGGGGTCTCGTACGCCCTCGAGGCTTGGAGACGCGTCTCCCTTCGACGACCCGAGCTCGCGCGCGGGGGGTGCACGGAGTTCGAGCTTCTCACCGCCGCGGCGCTGGTCATGTACGCGCTCGCCCGCGTTGACGTCGCGGTGCTCGAGGTGGGGCTGGGCGGACGGTGGGACGCCACGAGCGCCGTCGACACGGCCGGATGCGCGATCACGGGCATCGGGCTCGACCACATGGGGATTCTGGGCGACACCCTCGGCAAGATCGCGGGCGAGAAGGCGGCGGTGATTCGAAGCGGAAACCCCTGCGTGCTGGGTACCAACGCCGTGAGGCCCCGCGAGGTGCTCGACGTCATGCTTGCCCGCTGCTCCGAGCAGCACGTCACCCCGACCGTCGTCGTCCGGGACGGCGAGCTGCCCGACGCCCTGCCGGAGGTGCGCGGCGCGCTGCCCCGGGCGAGGTTCGAGGTAACGCATCGGCCCGAGCGACTGGGTGACACGCTGGAGGTCAGGGTCGGCGTGGGAGGGCGCGAATACGCGGGAATCCGCGCGGTTGCGCCCACATACCAGGCGCAGAACATCGCCTGCTCCGTTGCGCTCGCCGACGCGATGCTGCCCGGTGGGCTCGATCAGGGTGGGCTGAGGCGCGCCGTCGCGAGCTGCCCGATTCCAGGCAGGTTCGAGGTCGTCCGCCGCGAGCCGCTCGTCATCCTCGACGCGTGTCACAACCCGCAGTCGGCGGAGGCGTTTGCGAGCGCTGTCATCGACGCCGAGCCGGAACGGACGAGACGTCCCATCCTCCTGTTCGGGGCGCTCGCAGACAAGGACCACCAGGGAATCGCGCGTGTCGTCGCCCCGCTGTTCGACCATATCGTCGTAACGCAGAGCTGCTCTCCGCGCGCGCTCCAGGCGGAAGCGCTTGCCGATGACGTCGAGCGCGCGACGGGGGCCCGGCCCGACGCGACGATTGGCTCCGCGGCTGAAGCGCTGCGACAGCTCGAGGGCAAATCGTTTATTTGTTGTGGCACCATCACGCTGATAGGCGAGATAGCAGGACTGATGCGTCGAAGTGCTAGTATCTAGAGTTATTGTCCTGCTTGCTCGCATGCAACAGGCGTGGTCTCGCACGTCGCATGCGTTCGACGCGGCCCAAGCCGCCGCCCGGAAGGGATAACGGAATGTCTGAACTCGTCTCGCTCATCTTTACGCCGCAGGTCGAGATGGTCCTCACCATGCTCGCGGTCTGCGTCGTGCTGCTCTACATCCTGTCCATCGTCTACGTCATCAAGGATGCTCGCGCCCGTGGGTCCGCCGCGTGGTGGGCATGGGGAATCGTCTCGATCATCCCGCTGGTTGGGCTTGTCGCGTACCTGATTCTGCGCCCGAACCAGTACTCGATCGACCGTGACGAGCAGGAGCTCGAGATTGCCCTGCGCGAGCATGAACTGCTGCGCTACGGCACGTGCCCCACGTGCGGCGCGCCGATTGACCGGGACTTCATCGTGTGTCCGATGTGCAACACGCAGGTGCGCAACGTCTGCCCGAACTGCCATCGCCCGCTCGACGCGGACTGGAAGGTGTGCCCCTACTGCCGCACGCATATCTCCTAGCTGCGTTCGATTGTCTTCGTGTTGAGTCCAAGCTGAAGTGGCTTGGACGGAGTTGAAAGCGAGCCGAGCTCCTGTTGGCTGTCGACAGGAGATACGTCAAGAGTATGAGAGCCTCCTGCACTTCTGTGCCGGGGGCTCTTTTGTTGTCTGTGGTGGCATTCGCGCCGCCATGAACGGGCGAGAGGTGGATGCGGGACACCTCCATACGGAGGGCTCTCCCTTGTGCGCAAATCTGCCGTGGTGCCCCGTCGCCCTCGATTGCCCAAAAGATGGATGCGGAAGGGCCGTGGAGGAAGCGTATGCTGCTCGCGAGGCGGCACGGAGCGTCAAGTTCAAGGCGAGGGGCGTCGAAGACTCGTCCCGTAGGATACGACAATGCGGAAGGCGCGCACGTCCGACATAGATACACAAAAGGGGAGGACCACCGAAGTGGTCCTCCCCATAAGGCAATCTGCCGAGCCGTTAATACGGACTCTAGCTTACGCCTGCGCCTGCGAGAGGCAGTCGTCGACAGCGGTGAAGATGGCCTTGGAGGTCACGGAAGCGCCCGAGTAGGCGTCGACGCCGTCGGTGCCGTTGGCAGCGACGATCTCAGCCGGCAGGGTCTCGATGGCCTTGCCGCCCAGGGACGGGGTCTCGGAGTTGTCGCCGACCTCGACAGCGGTGATCTTGCCGCCGGAGATGGTGACGGTCACAGGCACGTCGCCGCCGATGCCCTTGCTGGAGGCGGTGTAGGTGCCGTCCTTGTAGGAAGCGGAGGTAGCGGAAGCCGCAGAGGCAGCCTTGGCCGAGTCGGCCTTGCTGGAGGCAGCGGCGCCCTTGTCGGCGCTGGAGGCGGCGGCGGAGGTGGTGCCGTCAGCAGAGGAGGAAGCGGAGCTCGTGGCGGCCAGAGCATAGCCACCGAAGCCGAGGCCAGCGCACAGAACAGCGGACATCACAACATTGCGAACAACGGTCTTCTCCATTGGAAGATCTCCTTTCAACTTGGTTGCCCGCCGCGCTTGGCGCTCGGTGGGTTCCCGCCTACGACACGAACGATATTTTGCACCATTCAATTTCGGTGGCGACACCTTTCGCGGTTTATCACGTACTCGTGACGCATTCGACACCCGAACTCCATAATGTGCATACGATGGAACGCACTGTAATGTGCGGCTGGTCAAACGCTAAACCGGTGCTTACACATCGGCAGCTCCGCGGCGCCTTTCGAGCGCTCGCGATGCAAGTTCGCCGAGCGTCGCCGAGGGGTCGAGCGAGCCCCGCGCGGCAACGCCGACCAGGCGGGCGGGGACCCTTGCGTAGATATCGTGAACAGGGGCTCCGCATGCTGGGGATTCGTGAAAACGTCCGGGCAACGGTAGAAATGGGGCTGGGTTCATTGTATCTTTACTACCGCATGCGCATGGGGCGCGTGCCTCTGACTATTGGCCCCCGAGACAGGTTGTTCCTCGACCTGGCACCAACGCGCTTTTGCACGGTGGCAGACGTTGACGATGACCATGACGATCGGGGCCCCGGTTTGAAAGGGGTCCACCTTTGAGTGAGCTCAAAAATCCCTCCATTTTCTCTCTCGATGACATCGACGAGAAGGAGATGGACGGTCTCGTCGATAAGACGATCATCGACTTCGACGAGGGTGACATCGTCAACGGTACCGTCGTGAAGATTGGCCATGACGAGGTCCTGCTCGACATCGGCTACAAGTCCGAGGGCGTCATCCCCGCCCGCGAGCTCTCCATCCGCAAGGACGCCGACCCCAACGACATCGTCTCCCTGGGCCAGCACATCGAGGCCCTCGTCCTTCAGAAGGAGGACAAGGACGGCCGCCTGATCCTCTCCAAGAAGCGCGCCGAGTACGAGCGTGCGTGGAACCGCGTG
>CAIFEU010000119.1:0-418 GCA_903789505.1 uncultured Coriobacteriales bacterium | reverse complement strand
CAACAAGGGCGAGAACGTCGAGGGCGAGGTCATCGAGGTCGTCAAGGGCGGCCTGATTCTCGACATCGGCCTGCGCGGCTTCCTGCCGGCGTCCCTGGTCGACCTGCGCCGCGTGAAGGACCTCAACGCCTACCTGGGCACCCACATCGAGGCGCGCGTCATCGAGATGGACCGCAACCGCAACAACGTCGTCCTTTCCCGCCGCGTCGTCCTCGAGGACGCGCGCAAGGAGGAGCGCGCCGAGATTCTCTCCAAGCTCAAGCCCGGCATGCGTCTCAAGGGCACCGTCTCCTCGATCGTCGACTTCGGCGCGTTCGTCGACCTGGGCGGCATCGACGGCCTGGTGCACATCTCCGAGCTCTCGTGGAACCACGTCAACCACCCCTCCGAGGTCGTCAAGGTCGGCCAGGAGGTCGAG
>CAIFEU010000118.1 GCA_903789505.1 uncultured Coriobacteriales bacterium | reverse complement strand
CTCGAGCGCGCTGGCGCGATCGTTTGGGACGAAGGATGGACGCTGACCGAAGAGGGGAGGAGGACGCTGAGGAGGCTCGCGGGCTAGGCGGCAGGGACCGCCGGCGCGCGGGAAGAGGGTCCAGGGAGCGGATTTTGGGGAGGTACGAAGACAGTGAACGCAAACGTCACCCGTAGGAGCTTCATGAAGATGGCGGCGGCGGGCGCCGCGGCGAGCGCCGTGGGCCTCTCGCTGTCCGACTCGCTCGTCGAGACGGACGCGGCGGCCGCCGCCGAGAGCGGCGACGAGGTCACCAAGATGGTCACGTCGTGCCATGGGTGCATCCAGATGTGCCCGATGATCGCGCACCTGCGCGACGGGGTCGTCGTCAAGATCGAGGGCGACCCGCGCGCGCCCGTGAGCCGCGGCAGCGCGTGCATGAAGGCGCTCAACCAGCTGCACACGATGTACAGCCCGCGTCGCGTACTGCACCCGCTCAAGCGCGCGGGGGAGCGCGGCGAGAACAAGTGGGAGGCGATCAGCTGGGACGAGGCGCTCGACCTGGCCGCCGACCACATCCACGAGGGCATCGAGAAGTACGGCCCGTACTCGTTCTTCGCCAGCGTCGGCGGGGGCGGCTCCTACTCCTTCATGGAGGCCATGACGCTGCCAATGGCGTTCGGCTCGCCCACGGTCTTCGAGCCGGGGTGCGCCCAGTGCTACCTGCCGCGCTACGCGACGGCAGACTTCATGTACGGCGGGGCCGACCAGTCCATCGCCGACAACGCCGTCCAGGAGATCTTCCGCCCCAAGGAGGACAACAAGGCCGAGGTCGTCGTCCTGTGGGCGGCGCAGCCGAGCGTGTCGCAGACCGCAGAGTCCGGCCGCGGCATGGCCGAGATCCGCGCCGCGGGCGTCAAGACCATCGTCGTCGACTCCCACTTCTCGCCCGACGCCGCCAAGGCCGACGTGTGGCTGCCCGTGCGCCCCGCGACCGACACCGGCGTGCTGCTCTCCTGGTTCCGCTACATCTTCGAGAACAAGCTCTACAATGAGGAGTTCACCAAGTACTGGACCAACCTGCCGTTCCTGATCGACCCCGACACCAAGCTGCCGGTGCTGGCCAAGGACGTGATCGACGGCTTCGAGCAGACGACGCCCGAGGACACCCCCGCCTACGTGTGCTACGACCTCAAGACGGGCTCGGTGCAGCCCTTCGAGTACAGCCTGCCCAAGGACAGCAAGGTCGACCCGGAGATCTTCTGGGAGGGCGAGTACCAGGGCAAGACCTACAAGACCGCCGGCCAGATTTACAAGGAGCAGGCCGAGCCGTGGACGCTCGAGCACACCGAGGAGGTCTGCTGGACGCCCGCCGACCGCAACGAGGCCGCGATTCGCCTGTACACGCATGCCGACGAGGACGGCACGTGCTACGACCACGTCTCCGGCATCGCCGACGGCCTGGCCTCCGACATGACCGAGTCGGCGTCCCAGGTGCCGCTCGGATGCCTGGGGCTCGACGCCATCATGGGATACGTCAACCGGCCCGGCGCGACGCTGACGCAGAAGGGAGCGAGCGGCTACTTCACCGAGTACTCCGACAGCGGCGACGCCAAGATCGTGCGCCCCAAGGCGTACTACAACGGGTTCGGCGGCATGTTCTCCGACATGTACGGCATCGGCGCGGTCGTGGGCATGTCCGACGCGCAGAACGAGGCGCGCATCAAGGAGCTCGGGGAGGCCGACGGCTCCCAGCAGGAGCTCGCCAACCAGCTGCTGCTCGACCGCATCGGCATGAAGGACCACAAGGGCCTCTACACCTGGTGCCACAGCCACATCCCCAGCGTGCGCGAGGCCATCGCGACCGGCGAGCCCTTCAAGCCGCGCGTGTGGTTCGACATGAGCGGCAACAAGCTCGCGGTGCTGGGCAACGCCCAGTCGTGGTACGACGTCTTCCCCGAGGTCGACTACGTCATCGGCCAGTACCCGATGCTCACCTCGTTCCACATCGAGGCCGCCGACCTGGTGTTCCCGCTGCGCGAGTGGCTCGAGGAGCCCATGGTCAACATGACCCAGCTCAACACCCAGTGGCTGCAGAACGAGTGCACCCACATCGGCGAGACCGTGTCGCACTCCATCCCCGCCGCGCAGGTCATCAAGCGCTATCAGGAGAAGTACGGCGACCTTCCCGGCCTCAAGCCCGGGTACCTGGGCAACGCCACCGAGGCCGAGGTCAAGCAGAGCGTCGCGGACACGCTGGGCGCTCCCGACTGGGACACGCTGGTCGCCAACACCGACCAGTACGTGCCGAAGGTCACTCCCGCCGACGAGTACTTCCAGTACGACCAGCACCTGGCCGAGGCCGACGACGGGCTGCCCATGGGCTTCGCCACCGAGTCGCGCAAGTTCGAGGTCTACTGCACCCTGCTGCTCAAGATGGCGCGCACCGGCTACCCGTTCTGCTACCCCAAGCCGCAGGAGGCCTGCGACGACTACAGCCCCATCTGCGAGTTCATCGAGCCGGCTGAGTCGCCGACCAACGACGAGGCCAACGGCGAGGGCGGCGAGTACCCGTTCATCCTGACCTCGGGCCGCGTCCCGTACTTCCACCACGGCACGATGCGCCACGCCGCGTTCGCCCGCGAGCTGTTCCCCACCGCCCAGTGCCAGATCAACCCCGCCGACGCGAGCGACCTGGGCATCGAGACCAACGACTGGGTCAAGCTCACGAGCCGCCGCGGCTCGACGAGCGCCCGCGCCCTGGTCACCGAGGCGGTCGCGCCCGGGACCGTCTGGATGGAGCGCTTCTGGAACCCGGAGTGCTACGACGCCTCGCAGGCCAAGCAGACCGGCGGCTGGCGCGAGGAGAACGTCAACATGCTCACCAAGAACGACGCGCCGTTCAACGAGGTCTTCGGCTCCTACACCAACCGCGGCTTCACGGTGAAGGTCGAGAAGGGCGAGCGGCCCGAGGGCGTGTGGGTCGAGCCCAGGGAGTTCGAGCCCTTCATGCCGACGCTCCAGTCCGAGCCGAGAACTGAGGATGTGTTCTAGCCATGAGAAACTGCCTTGTGATCGATCTTGACCGCTGCACCGGGTGCGACACCTGCGTCGTCGCCTGCAAGCACGAGAACGGCGTCGACCTGGGCGTCTACTGGAACCACGTCGTGACGATGGGCCCCTACGGCACCTACCCCGACATCGAGATGTACTGGCTGCCCACGCAGTGCCAGCAGTGCGCCAACGCCCCGTGCATCAGCGTCTGCCCCACCGGCGCCTCGCAGCGCGACCCCGACACCGGGGCGGTCGTGGTGGACAAGGAGGCCTGCATCGGCTGCCAGACGTGCATCAGCGCCTGCCCTTACGGCGCCCGCACGTACCTGGAGGACGAGAACATCGTCGTGAAGTGCACGCTGTGCAACCAGCTGACGCGCAACGGCGAGGACCCGGCGTGCGTGCACGACTGCTGCACCGGCGCGCGCCTGTGGGGCGACCTCGACGACGAGAACAGCGACGTCGCCAAGTACGTCGCCGCCGCCGAGGAGCGGGAGGCGGGCTCGACGCACCGCCTGCCCGACCCGGGCGACGCCCAGCCCTCGACGGTGTACATCCTCTCGAGCAAGACCGCCGAGTGGAGGGACCCCGAATAATGACGACCCTGCCGCTTCTGGTCTCTACGTTGCTGACCTGCTGCGGCCTGGGCGCCCTGTTCTTCGTGGGGCTGAGCGAGGTCCAGGGGTACGGGAGCGAGTCCCGCACCCCTGCCCTCGCGGCGGCCCTGTGCCTGCTCGTCGCGGCGCTGGTGCTGCAGGGGGTGGGGCTGGGGAGGGCGACCGCGCTGTTCTCCATGCTCAGGGGGCTCTCCCACCTCTCGGGCGCGTCCCTGGCGCTCTGCTCGCTGCTGGCGGGCGTCGTGACGGCGGCGGCGTACCTCGTCATGAGGTCGCGCGACGCGTCGCGCGGGGCGCTGCGCGTCGTCGCCGCCCTGAGCATGCTCGTGGGCGTCCTGGGGGCGTGGCTCGTCGGCAACCAGTACGTGATCGCGAACCGCACGGAGTGGAACACCTGGCTCGTCCCCGCCTGCTACGCGGTCAACGCGCTCGCGATGGGCGCGACGCTGCTCGGCTCGGCGATGGCGCTGCGCCGGGAGCCGGCGGGCGAGCTGCGCAGGGTCGCCGTCCCCGCGGCGGCGTTGGCGGCGGTGCAGCTCGTGACCCTCGTGGCGTACGCGGGGTTCGTGGGGTGGGGCGCCGTGAGCCCCGCGTGGTACTGGGCCGGGGCGGTCGCCGTGGGCTGCCTCGCGTCCCTGGGCGCGGAGGTCGCCTCGCTGCGGGCGCCGTGGGCGATGCCCGTCGCGCTGCTCTGCACCGTGGCGGGGGGACTCTGCTTCCGCGTGGCGATGAGGATGCTCTCGTCCGACTTCATCACCGCGGTCCACGTGGTGAGCTCGGGCGTTCACGGATACGGGATGTAATCGGCGGGATGTAATCGGCCTGTTTGGAGGGATCGGACATGAGCGTCGAGAGTGCGACGGCGACCGAGGCGGTGGCCGGGGCGGCGACCGAGGGGGCTCCCGAGCCCGAGGCGGCGTGCGCCCCTTGCGCCGACGGCCAGGTGGGGCAGGTCCTCGCGAGCCGCTCCTCGTTCTATCGGATGCTGGCGTCGCTGTACTTCAGCACGCTCACGCCCGAGCAGGTCGAGAGCTTCGCCGAGGCCGACCTGTCCCCGTACGCCCAGCTCGGCGACGAGTTTGCGGACGGCATCAACGACATCACGCGCTACCTGCGCAAGCGCAACACCGGCACGAGGGACGAGCTGGCCGCCGACTTCACCGGGACGTTCGTCGGGACCAAGGCGTACGAGGGCAAGGTGGCCGTCCCGTACGAGTCGGTCTTCACGAGCGAGGACGGGCTGCTGTGCCGCGAGAGCTACCACGAGGTCTTCCACGAGTACCGGCGCGAGGCGGTCAGGCGCGCCCCCGGCGTCGACTGGCCCGACGACCACCTCTCGTTCATGTTCGAGTTCATGGCGATCCTCTCCGACCGAGCGGCGCGCTCCCTCGAGGCGGGCGACGTCGCCGCGGCGCGCCACGACGTGGAGGAGTCCGCCGCCTTCCTTGACCGGCACATCCTGTCCTGGTTCGACGACTTCGCGGAGCTTGCCGGCAAGATCGTCGAGACGCGCTTCTACCGGGGCGTGCTCAAGATCACGCGCGGGTTCCTCGAACTCGACCGCGAGACGCTTGCCGACCTCGCGGAGCAGGTCGGCGCGTGACGGGAGCCTCCGGGCGCCCGGGTGGCCTCGCTGCGGGCGCGGGGCGATAGCGGTAGACTTGACGCGCGCCATGTCATGGGGAGGCGGGCGTCAAGGGGGGAACGATGGGTGAGCGTATCAGACGGCCGGCGCCGGCGAGCGGGCAGGCGCCGGCCGATTCGGGGCACAGCGCGCGTGCGGGCCGGGCGTCGGAGGTCCTCGAGGCGGTCGTGGCGCGCTGGCCGTCGTTCCCGGCGCTGTCGTTCGGCCTGTGGACGGCGTGGGTCTTCGTGGCCTTCAGCGGCTCGACCTGGCTCTCGCCCGACGTCGAGGAGAACGCCGCCAACCTCTCGACGCACTTCGCCTGCACGATGTCGGCGATGGCGGTGGCGCTCATCGCCTGCGCGCTTGCGTCGCGCCGTCGCCCGGGCGCGCCCGTCGGCACGAGGGCGGTCGTCGCCGCGGGCATCGCGGCGAGCGCGTCGTGCCTGGCCGTGATTCTGATCGGCCCGCACTACCTGGGTTCGATCGTCCAAATGGACCCCGTCTTCTGGGTCTGCTCCTCGATCGCCGGGGCGGGCATGGGGGTCGTGGCGCTGAGGTGCGGGGCCATCTTCGGCACGCTGCCCGTGCGCGACATGCTCGTCAGCCTGGGCGAGTCGATGCTGCTCGCCTCGTTCGCGTTCTTCCTCATGCACGGCTGCTCCTCGTGGGCGCCCATCGAGGGCGGCCCCTCCACGGCCGGCATCCTGTTCTACGTGCTGCTCCCCCTGCTCGCCGCCCTGCTGGCCTGCGTGTCCCCCGAGCTGGTGGGCGACGGCGCGGGCAGGCTGCGCGAGTCCGGCGCCCGCGGGCGCGCCGGCGTGACCTACGAGGGCGACGCGCGGAGGCTCCCCGGCTCGTACTGGCGGCTCGTCGCGCTGACGCTCATCGTGACGCTGGTCGTCACGTCGGTCCGCGGGACCGCGGTCAACCACCACGCGCTGGCGTTCTCCATCCAGGGGAGCTGCCTGCTCTACGCGTTCGTCGCGCTGCTCGCCCTGGCCATCATCCTCGTCGGCGTCTGCGCGCGCCCCGGGGCGATGCGCCTGGGGCGCGTGGTGACGTTCGTGGTCGTCGCGGCGTCGTCGATCATCGTGGTGGCGCTGCCGATAGCGGGCATCGCCGGGATGTGGAGCGTCGCTGCGTACGCCGCGGGAATCGTCTTCGAGATGGTCCTGTGGGCGATGCTCTCGATCGTCGTCAAGCAGAAGCGGATCTCGCCGGTCATCGTCTTCGGCTACGGGTTCGGCTCGTTCGCGTGCGGGTCGGCGGCGGGATGGGCCGTGGGCACCTGGCTGGTCCCGCGGGTGGCGGGGGCGGACGGCTCACTCACCCTGTTCGTGGTCGGCGCGGCAGTGATGATCGTGGCGGCCCTGACACTGTTCTCGGAGAGCGACTTCGAGCAGCTGTTCCTCCCCACCTCGACCTCCGAGCCGTCGCTGCCCGACATGTTCGACGCCGAGGAGCGCGCCGCGCGCTACCTGTCGGGCGACCAGGGCAGGCGCGCGGGCAAGTTCCAGACGGCAATCACGCGCCGCGCCGAGAGGGGCGTGCTCTCGGCGCGCGAGACCGAGGTGTTCCGCCTGCTCGCCATGGGCTACGGCAGCGACCGCATCGCGTCGGAGCTGGGGCTGTCCGTCAACACCGTGCGCGTCCACACGCACAACGTGTACGTCAAGCTCGACGTGCACTCGCGCTCCGAGCTCATGGAGATGGTCGACGCCGACGTCGCGCGCCTCGAGGTCGCCTGCTGAGGCGTCGGTCCCTGTCCGCGCGCCGCGGGGGGCGGAGTCGGGGACGGCGTCACGTGCGCCCCATGGGCGGCGCCGTGGACGATAATTCCATACCGGTCCGCTAAGGTATTCCTGTAAATTCTGTCTCGCGGCGCCCGCCGGCGCGTCGGCGCGCCATGCCTGCGGCAGAGTGGGTATCCTGTTGCGCGCGCCGGGCGGTCGCGCGCCCGCGGGCGCCGGCCGAGGCCGCCTCCGGCGCGGCCGCCGAACGAGATCTCTCACAGGGGGAGGCCCAATGATCGAGAACGACTACACGCCCCACGGCGTGTGCTCCCGCAACATCCACGTGGTCCTGAGCGACGACGGCTCGACGATCGAGGACGTCAACTTCCTCGGCGGCTGCGCCGGCAACCTGCTCGCCATCGAGAAGCTCGTCAAGGGGATGCCCACCGACAAGGTCATCGGCCTGCTCGAGGGCAACCAGTGCGGCCCCCGCCCCACCTCCTGCGCCGACCAGCTCACCAAGGCGCTGCGCCAGGCCAAGGAGCTCGCCCAGGCGAATGCCTAGCCGCGCGTCCTCCCCACATGCGCCGGCAGGCCGGGCGATAGCCCGCCGGGGCCGGCTACGGATAAGGTGAATTTCGATGCTGGTATCAACCAAAGGCCGCTATGCCCTGCGCATGATGATCGACATCGCGCGCAACTCCGACCACGGCCCCGTCTCCCTGCGCGAGATCGGCGAGCGCCAGGGCGTCTCCGCGAAGTACCTCGAGCAGCTCGCGCGCCTGCTGTACTCGGCGGGCCTGCTGGTGGGGTCGCGCGGCCAGGGCGGCGGCTACTCGCTCGCCAAGCCGGCGGCAGAGATTCTCGCCGGCGACATCATCCGCGCCACCGAGGGGACGGTCGCCCCCGTCGCGTGCCTCGCGCGCACCGACACGGTCTGCCCGCGCGCGTGCTACTGCGAGACCAACCGGTTCTGGACCGGGCTCGACCGCGTCATCACCGAGTACGTGGACAGCTACACGCTCGAGGACCTCGTGCAGATGCAGGACAGCGACGAGGTCGTCCCGGGCCCCTGCCTGAGCTACTCCCCCACGATCGCGCCGCATGCGTAGCCTCGCGCGCCGATTCGCGCGCACCTGAGGGGAGGCCCTTGCCATGACAGAGCACACGGACGAGCCGCGCGGGGCCGCGCCGGGCGCCGGGGAGACCC
>CAIFEU010000117.1:475-8322 GCA_903789505.1 uncultured Coriobacteriales bacterium | reverse complement strand
CCGGCCCGGGGGGCGCGCCCCGGCCGCCCCGCACCGGCGCGCGGGGCAGCGGGGCGCCGCAACTGGCCCGGCGCCTTCGGGGGGCGCTGCGCGCGCACCCACTGCGCGAGCTCGGCGACGCCGTCGCCGGTGCGCGCGCTGGTCTCGAACACGCGCAGGCTGGGGTTGAGCACCCGCGCCTGGCGCTTGAGCGCGTCCATGTCGAAGTCGGGGTTGAGCGGCAGGTAGTCGCACTTGGTCACGATCAGCGCGTCGACCACGGCGAACATCGGCGGGTACTTGTAGACCTTGTCGTAGCCCTCGGGCACCGACAGCAGCATGACGCGGGTGTGCGCGCCGGTGTCGAAGTCGGCGGGGCACACCAGGTTGCCGATGTTCTCCAGGAACAGGTACTCGAACGGCGCCTTGCCGGCCGACTCGAACGCCGCATAGGAGCGCTCGACCATGCCCATCTCAACATGGCACACGCCCTTGGTGTTGAGCTCGACCGAGTCGACGTTGGCCTCCTTGATCTTGAGGGCGTCGACGTCGCTCTCCAGGTCGGCCTCGATGACGCCAATCTTGGGCTCGGGCGCGCCCGCGGCCTGCGCGTCGGCGCGCATCTGCTTGATGAGCGCCAGCAGCAGCGTCGTCTTGCCGGCGCCCGGGCTCGCCATCACGTCGACGAACAGCTGCCCCTCGGCGGCGCGCGCCGCCCTGAAGCGGTCGGCCTCTGCCGTGTTCTCGGAGAGAATTTCCTTCTTGACCTCGATAACGCGGGTCTCGTCCATGTCACTACCACCCCTTGTCCGTGTCTTTTTCGGCGTGCCGTCGCGGGCCCCATCGCCCGCGCGCCGTCCGTCCGCCGTCTCGAAAGGCCGCCGCTCGGCACCGCCTCGCGGCCGCCGCGTTCGTCAGGCCCCCCTAGGCTCCCCCGCAAGGCCGGCCGCGCGCCTGCCTCCACGCGGCCCCGCCGCCCACGCAAGGCGAGCCGGGACCGATGCCGCAGGCACGCGCGGCACCCCAGACGCACAAAACCATTATCTCCCCCGTCCCCCCGCGCCATGCATCCAATTTCGAATGGCCCCCGTACATTTCTGCATCAGTCGATTCGGGAATTCGCACGCCGGGGCGCGGGGCGCACCTTCGCCGAGGCGCGCCCGAGCCTAGGGACCCGAGCGCCTCCCGCCTGCCCGCCTGCGTCCGAGCCGCCCACCGCCGGCGCGGCCAATCCGCAGGCCATCATGCCAGCGACGCGGCCGGGCGTCTGTCATCAGAACCGCCGAAATTCGCGCGGGGCGCGTCTAGCAGCCGGCGGCAGCCGGGACGGGGCGGCCGTCGGGCGCCTCCGTGGGGAGCGGGGGCAGGTGACCGTCCGGCAGAGTCCCGCCGTCCCCCGCGGTGCAGGCGTCCTCGCCGGGCATGACCATGCGGACGTTCCTGATGAACAGCTCCCTGCCCGTCTTGAGACGGTAGTTGCGCGACCCGCAGGCGGGGCACGGCGTCGTGGAGTCGTCACGCAGGTCGAACCGGTAGACCTTGCCGCAGTCCTGACACTGCACCGTGAACGGGACCCGCTCCATGATGATCGTGGCGTGCTCGGCGATGGTCCCTCGCGCGCAGAAGGAGAAGTAGCCCTGGACGAAGTCGTCGACGAAGTCGCGCAGCTCACCCACCACCAGCTCGATCGTCTCGATCTCCTTGGCGCCCTCCTGCTCGCCGGCGGTCACCACGGCGTTCACGATCCTCTTGAGATACGCCATCTCGTGCATCGCACTCACCCCCGTTTTTCTCTGGCGGGCGCCGTCAGGGCGACCCGGCATGCCCCCGCACGCCGCGCTCGCGGCCTTCCCGCGACGCCGTCGCGCCTGCCCTCTCCCGAGCGGCGCACCCCTCGGCATCGCACCTCACGGGCAAGGATACGGGCGTCATAGGATGATGGGTCAAGAGACGGACGGGGCGCGCCACCCGCCCGCGGCACGGGCACCGAGGCGGCAGGCAAGGCAACGTCCCCGGCGAAGGCGCTGGCAACGGCCTTGCAAGCGCCCTCGAGGCGAGGGGACGCATGAGGCGGGGCACCGGTGGAGGGACAGGGTCGTCACATGGTGACAGGTCTCGCGGGCGGTTCGCGGTAGCGGCGCGGACAGCGCACGGGCGGTTCGCGCGGGCGTGGCCCGACTCCGCCCAGCGGGGGCGGTGGGCCCGCAGTGTGCGCTACAGCGCGCGAGCGCCCGGCGCGGAGTCCTCCGCGAGCGGGACGTACGCCTCGTCAAGGCGCATCGCCGTCCCGTCGACGTCGCGGAAGCGCAGGAGCCGATGCAGGACGCGGGACGCATCCAGATGGAGGCCGCGGTCCTCGGCGTAGGAGAGGATGTGCGCGTAGGCGTCTCGTGAGGGCGCGGTCTCGACGGGGAACCGGACGAAGCCGCGCACGTAACCGTGGCCCCGCCTGCAGAAGTGAACGGCACGCCCCAGCGGCAGGCGCAGGCGCAGGGCGTCGTCCTCGGTGACGACCGGCCCGTGCGACACGTCCGACGTCTCCGCGCTGGGGCCATCCCTCAGCGTGACGATCAGCCCAGCGCCCACGAAGGGGGCGTGCCGCCACCACTCGACGGCGTCGTCGTAGTTGTCGCGGTTGATCTCGACCCGCTGCGTGTGCAGGTCGATGTAGTACAGGTCGACATCGGTCACGACCGCGCACCCCAGCGGGTCGCGCGTGTACGCCCCCAGCGCGTGAAGGTCCCACTCGAGGTGGACCTTCTTGGCGACGAGCTCCTGCAGCTGCCGGTTCAGTGCCGCGTCGACGTCGTTGGCTCGCTCAGCTCGTCGGCGACGTCGCCGTCGGTGATCAGCCTGTGGACCACCTTGAGGGGAATCCCGTAGTGCGTCAGGTTGAAGGCATTGCACATCTGCACCGCGTCCGACAGCGTCGCGACGCGGTAGCCGTTGTCCTCGTTGCGGTAGGGCCTCACCAGCCCTGCCCTCTCGTACAGCCTGAAGCCGTTCTCCGAGAGGCTGAACAGGCCCCGAAGGTCCTTGAGCTTGCGGTACTCGGGGCGCGCCCCCGCGGCACAGCCCTCGTCCCCCTGTCCCTCGCAGGCCAAACCCTCGTCCATCGTCCCCATCCCCGCCATAGTCCGTCCTCCTTGGCATCAAGCGACCGCCCGCTCCGGGCGTCCGTCCCGCCCGACGTCATCGTAGCAGCGCGATGGCAGGGACGAGGCGAGGCGCGGACTGCATCGAACGCGGTGCGGGGTCCCGCAGCGAGAGCGGCGCGCGACCCCCGTGACGGGTCGCGCGGGCCACCCCTGCCGCAGGGCCCCGCCCATGCCGTGCGCCCGGGACAGGCGCCGCCATACTCCCGGCGTCCGTCCCGAATCGACTCTCTGTCGAAGCGCAGCCTTACAGCGAGGTGCGCGTCGCCGAGTCGGTGACCGTGCCGTAGTCGACGTCGGGGATCTTCGTGCCGGTGAAGTCGTGCAGCAGGCCGCGCTGCAGGCGCTGCTTGGCGAAGAACAGCTGGTTGTCGACCTGATAGTCGTAAGGCATGTCGTCGTAGGGGAAGTCGTCGCGCGCCTTGAGGATGCGGGCGCTCGCCGGGCAGACGGTGACGCACTGGCCGCAGCGCACGCACACGTCGGAGTGCACGCACTTGTTCTCGTCGTCGAAGCTGATGGCCTTCATCGGGCAGCGCTCGATGCACGCGCCGCAGCTGATGCACTTGTCCGGGTCGTAGTTCAGGTTGTAGGCGCTGTAGTTCTTGAGCGAGACCGGGTTGGTGCCCTCGAACTTCTTGACGTTCTGCAGCTGGATGCACTCGTCGGAGTGGCAGAAGCAGATGATGTCGGAGTCCTTGGCCGTCACGAACTCGGGCACCATGCCTGCCTCCATGCACTGCTCGCCGATCTTGACGGCCTCCTCGGGGGTGATCGCCTCGGCGGCGCCGATCGAGATGAAGTACTCGCCGGAGTCGCCCAGGTACATGCAGCGCTTCAGCGGGAAGCGGTCGGTGTAGTCCTGGTCGGACATGCACTGGTCGACAATCATGCACTGGCAGGCCGCCACGCCCACGGTCGTGTTCTGCATGATGCGCTGACGCCAGTCCATGTAGGGCATGAGCTTGTCCTCGGCCACGACGTCGACGCTCACAGGGCAGCTGGTGTTCAGGCCGAACTCGTTGTCGGACAGGTTGAACTGCCAGTCCTTGCCGATGCCGTTCTGGCTCAGGATCTCGTGGCAGGCATAGGGGTCCTCGCCGTTCTCGTAGAAGGTCTTGAGCTCGGTGGCCTCCCAGTAGCCGGCAATGTAGGGCTGCAGGGTGTAGTAGTTCTTGCCGGACTTCTTGGAACGGGCGATCAGGCCGCGCTGGGCCATGTCGTCGAGAATCTGGTCGCACTCCTCGACCGACTTACCGCAGATCTCGGCGTAGTCCCAGGCGTTGAACCACTGGTACAGCGGGACCTCGCAGCAGACCTTGGCGTCGTCCTCGCTCCACAGGTACGTGTACAGGTCGAAGCACGACTCGGTGACCTCCGAGCCGCAGCCGAAGCCGACGCGGTTCAGGCGGTTGTGCAGCTTGACGTAGATGGCGGGAATCACGCGGCCGTCGGGCAGCGTGAGGTCGCCCTCGGGCTCGGGCTCGTCGAGAAGCTGCTCAAGCAGCTCGTCCTTGCGGACAAGCGTGTCCTGGTTGCGCATCCGCAGGTTGGGGACATAGCCCTTCGCGTCAGACGGGGATGCCGCCTGGACGTCCTTCGCCTCCGACTCGGTAGGGACCTCGCTCGACTGCTCTCCGTCGGCGGCGAGCGCCTTGCCCGCGACGGCCGACGCCAGCCCCATCGCACCCAAGCCCGCGACGGCGCCCCCGATTGCCTCGCGCCTGGTGATATCCTCCATGGTGCCCCTCTCCTCTCCACGTACGCCCCGCGCACCCCTTGTGCGCCCTGGCGTTGGCACTCATGGTGGGCCCGTCGCCCAGTGACAGTTCAATATGCAATTTCCTTGGCGATACGATGTCATCTGTATGGATGTTGGCGAGCGTCAAACGCCCTGCTCGCGGCTGTCCCGGGGCGTGTGGGACAGCCGGGACAGCGCCACGGGGCTTCACAGGGCCACGGCGAGCCCCCGGCAAAAGCTGTCAGGGAATGACGGATGCGGCGGGCGTAGGCGCGGCGGGCGGGGCAGAGGGACCGCCGCCAGAGCGAGACGCATGGGCGGGACGGGGGCGGGCGGAGCGTCAGCTCGCCTCTCCCCCGCCCCATCCCGTACGCGGCGCTCTTGGGTTGTACGCTATGCCGGCAGTGCCTCAAGGGCGCCGTGGGCGGATGCCTGGGCAGGCGCACCCTCCCCGCACGTGCCGCCGGAGGCGGTCGAACCCGCCCGGGACGCATCGGGCGACTCGCGCGCGCCCGTCACCTCGATGCGGTTCACCTGGAACTCCATCCCCGAGACGAGCCTGTAGTCGCGCTGCGCTCCGCACTCGGGGCACGCCCAGGTCGCGCGGTCGAACACGTCGACGTGGAACACCATCCCGCACCGGTTGCAGCGAGCCATGTAGGGGGTGCGGTGCACCACGAGCTCGGCATGCTCTGCGACGGTGCCGCGCGCGAGGTAGCCGAACACGCCGTCAAAGAGGTCCTCGACGACGTCGCGGCCACTGCCAATCGTCATGTACACCGTCGTGACCCGCTCGGCGTTCGCCCGCTCGGCATAGCCGATGACCAGGTCCACAACGTCCCTCGCAAGCGCCATCTCGTGCATGGTCTAGTGCACCATCCCGTGGTCGAAGCGGAACTCCGCGTTGAGGTTGTAGTCGTCAAGCAGGTCGGCGGGCAGCTCGAGGATCTCCGAGGGGTCCTTCGCGACGAGCTTGCGGGCACTCGCTGGGCAGACCATGCCGCACTGCCCGCAGCGCATGCACAGCGCGTTGACGACGGGGTGATTCGTGTCGTCCATGGAGATGGCGCCCATCGGGCAGCGGTCGACGCATGCCCCGCACTGCACACAGGCGTCCTTGTCGTAGACAAGGTTGTAGTGGCTGTTGTTGGGGTAGCTGTTCGCGCTTGCGCAGGCATCGACTCCGGCGGCGAGGTAGCCAGAAAGGATGCCGCAGCAGTCGCCGTGGCAGGAGCAGATGATCTCGCTGCCCTTCGTGAAGCAGCTCTGCAGAATCATGCCCTCGTCGACGCTGCGCTGCAGGATGGACAGCGCCTCGTCCTTGTCGATCTGGCGAGCCGCCTCACGCTCGATGTAGTACTGGGCCTCCTCGCCAAAGATCATGCACGTCTCGAGCGGGTGGCCGCACACCGGCGTGTGGTAGTCCTTGAGCTCCTCGGTCCCGCTCGCCGGCGGCTCCTCGACGCCGTGCAGCTTCATCGCCATCAGGCGGCACTGGCACGGCGCCACCGCGATGTACTCGTTGCGCTCGATGATTTTGCGGTAGTCGTCCCCCACGAGAATCCGCTCGTCACCGACGACGGACTCGTCGCACGGAATCGCGTAGTAGAACGGCGTGCCACCGGTCAGCATGCCCTGGCTCGCGTACATCGGGGTCAGGTACGACTTCACGAAGTCGTCAATCCACCCCTCCTCCTTGTAGTAGCTCGGCCAGTTGTACTCGAACATGCCGTGGACGACCGCGACCTGGTGGAAGAACGCCGTCCCGGCGCGGCGTGCGCGCCACAGCAGCCCGCGCGTCGCTAGGTCCTCGCACAGGTCGAGGCAGTCCTGCTCGTCGCGGCCGGACGTCTCGGCGAAGTCGGCGGCGGTGAACAGCACCCCATAGGGCATCTCGATGTACGCCTGCGCCTCGTCCTCGGTGAACAGGCGCTGGAAGAACGCGAACGAGTCGTCGTCGGCCGGGGCGTCGCCGCAACCGAGGCCTATCGAGTAGACCAGCGTGCGCAGCTTGTTCCAGACAGCGGGTACGACGGTGCCGTCGGACTTGACGTAGTCGCCGACGCCGTCGACCAGCTTGTGCCGCAGGTCGTTCGCCTGGGCGAGCGACAGGTATGTGCCGCCCTTCGCCTCGAGGTCGGCGGGCGTGTTCGCGAGCGTCGAGGTGGTCGTGACCCCATCGGCGTCCACCGAGCTCGAGCCCGCGCCTCCCTCCGCGGCGAACGCGGTCGACGCGACAGCACCCATTGCGCCGGCGACGCCCATCGCCCCCGCGGCCCCCAGAAATGCCCTGCGATCGATGCTTTCTGCCATAGCTTGTCCCTCTCCCCATGTCGTTGCCCATTCGAGGTCCCCGCGACGCAACCCACCCTCCTCGATGGGCGTGGCACGGCGACGTAGCCCGCGCGGTCGGCGCCTGACGGCGCGCCGCAGGGGACTGACGACGCCCACGGTAGGGGCAATGGGCAGCGCACGACATGGGCCCGAACTCCCAAGCCTCTTGGGACAAATGTCCCATGTACCACAAATCCGCAGGCAGACGCATATGCAAGGGACCAAGGCACGCCCGGGAAGAGCGAAGGCGCACGGCACCAGACGGAGTCGGCCCACCCGAGCGCGGCATTATAATGGGACACCTCTGGCGCGAGCGCGCCGTACAGGGACGGCTGGGGAGCCGCCATCGGAGGGGGGAGGGCGACTTGGAAGGCGGACGTTTGACAACGGCTCGCGGCGACGGCGCCGCCCTTCCCGGCGCGGCGCGCGTCGCGCTGTGTCTCGGCTTCGGCGTCTTCCTGGCAGGACTCCCCACCGGCCCCGTCGGGACTGCGCTCGTGTCGGCGTTCGCCGAACACGAGGCGACGATTCCCCTGGCGCGCGCCTCCTTCTTCTTCGCTCTCGTCATGATGCTGCTCGTCCTGCGCGCCTGTAAGGCCCGCCGCCAGCTGCATCCCGGTATGCTCTGGCTCCTGTCG
>CAIFEU010000117.1:0-465 GCA_903789505.1 uncultured Coriobacteriales bacterium | reverse complement strand
GGCGGCGCGGGGGGGGGGGGGGGCGGCCCCACTGCGCGGCGCGTCTCCCCCGGGGGGCGGGCCGGTTTTTTTGTCCCTGGTGTTTTTGCGGGGGCCCGCGCGGGGGGGCGGTCCGCCCGGCGACCTGCTGCATCGCGGTATGCTCTGCCTCGTCTCGTTCGTGGGGATGGTGGCAGCGCTTGCCCTACCGCTCGCCATAGGGACGCTCGAGGTGCCGGACATCGGTGCGATTGCCGGGGCTGCGCTGTTCGGGGCTGCGTCAGCCGTCCCGCTCCTCGGATGGCTGGAGGGGTTCTTCGCCCTGTATCGCGCGCACGGCAAGGGGCCGTGCATCATCGTGGTCGCCGCTTGCTCGCTGGTCTCAGTGCTCGTCTCCCCCACAACTTTGCTGTTCGACCTCGGCGGGCCGGCTGGCGCGGCGGCGCCGTCGGCTGATCTGGTGCTCGCGAGCGCGGCGCTGCCCTG
>CAIFEU010000116.1 GCA_903789505.1 uncultured Coriobacteriales bacterium | reverse complement strand
CCCCGTGGGTGCACGCCCTTGCCGCCGAGCCCGCGTCCAGGCAGACCCTGGTGCGGACCTGCGCCCGCGCGCCCGGAGCCCCGTCCCAGGGGAGCTCCTCACGGACGCCCCCGAGCTTCTTACCGTCGCGGGCGTCCACGACGCTCACCGCCATCGACGCCGGCCAGTACAGCGGGGCAAAGCCCCGGTTCTCGACCGTGAGCGAGACGTCGACCGCCAGTCCCGGCGCCCCGGCTCCACCCTGACGGCAGTCGATGACACGCGCGTCGGACGCCAGCAGGCGATACCCGAGGTGGGCGCCCACGTACTCGAGCATGTTCGCGAACGCGGGGCGCGCCCGGCGCCGCTCGTCCGCGGCGGGCGCCGCTGCCCGGCGCCACTTCTCCATCGTCGCGGGGTCATGCGCCGCATTGAGGTAGGTTGGCCTCGTCGCCCGCAGATACCCGAGCGCCTCGGGGACGTCGCTCCACGGGCCCGTACCGACCGCCTCCCCGCCGAACGGCACGCGCAGGGCGCCGTCGCCCAGGAAGGAGAGGAACTCCGCGCGCGCGGCGTCCGCATCCTGCGCCCCGCCGGGGTCGAAGGAGCCCAGGTCGCTCTCCGACCCCATCATCGCGTCGTCGAACACCCCGAGGGCGCAGTCCTCACGGGCGGGCGCGCTCGCTCCCCGCAGCAGCCTTACGTGGCGAGGCGTGCGCACGCAGATGGGCACCTCACGCCCCACGCCCGCGCGCAGCGCCTCGTAGATGGAGGCCATACGGCGGGCGCCGCAGTAGCGGGTCCCGTGCATCTCCCCCCAGTTGCCCACGAGGAGCCCCTGGTAGCACAGCACCGAACGCGCATGGCCCGAGACCACCTCGCCCACCTGGCGCGCATGGCGGACGACCTGCTCCAGTGCGTCGGGCTCTCGGAGCAGGGCCTCGCCTCCGACGTCGTACGTCGCCCGCACGACCAGCATGCGGCCCGCCGCCTCCCAGCACCGCAGCGCGCGCTCGATCCGCGCCAGGCCAGCCGCGTCGATGTCGGCATCCCGGTAGCCCCCGATGTCGACGCGCAGCAGCACGAGCTCCCGGCAGGCTCCCGTCGCGGCGGGCAGGCACTCGGGGCAGAGCGGGCGCCCGGCGTCGACCGTGACCAGGTCGTACCATCCCCTCCCCGGGCCGCCGGCATCGAAGGGCAGCTCCGCCTGCTCGCAGGCGACGGCGCGCGGGGCGCGGCCGCGCGACCTGCGCCAGGGCAGCGCGAACGATGCCGCGCTCATTGTCGGTCCCCACCCTCGTCGCGACCGCGGCCCGCCTGGTCGACCACGCCCGCGAGGCGCAGGATCTCGTCGAGGTCGGGGTCAAGCTCCAAGTCCGCCCGCTCCCGAGCCGTCCCGCCCAGCCTTGCGGCGAGGTCGGGGTCGCACAGGACGCGTCGGACCGCCTCGGCGACGCCCTGCGGCGTCAGGGGGCACAGGATGCCGTCGACGCCGTCCTCGACCGAGTCGCGGTTGCCGGGTATGTCGCTGGCGACGACCGCACAGCCCAGGGCCTTGGCCTCGCGCATGGCTATGCTACGGCCCTCGACCCGCGTGGCGTGGACGTACACGTCGCACTGCGCCATGAACGGGTAGGGGTTGTCCGAGGAGCCCAGGAAGACGAACTCCCCCTGGAGGCCGAGCCGACGCACGCGCTGCTCCAGCTCGGGGCGCAGCTCCCCCTCCCCCAGCACGTACCAGCGCGCCTCTACGCCGCCCTCGCGCAGCAGGGCGAGGGCGTCGATCGCGATGTCGATCGCCTTGGTGGGCATCAGGCGTGCCACAGTGAGGATGCGGCGCCCCTCGTAGTCGTCGCGGAATCCCCCCGGCAGGGCGGAGCGACGCCTGACCTCGGCGACGTCCAGGATGTTATCCATGACGCGGGCCTTGTCGGCGAGCTCAGGATAGCACGCGCAGAAGCTCTCCCGCGTGCTCTCGGAGACGGCGAAGACGCGGTCGAACGCCCCGTAGCATCCCGCGTCGAGCCGGCGCTGCAGCTCGGGCCTGTCGAACGAGATGTGGACGAACGCGACCTTGCGTCTGGCGCGCACGTGGTCCGCCACGAAGTAGGTCGACCCTCCCTCGATGTACGCAATCGCGAGGTCGTAGGGCGCGCCTTCGTCGACGCGCGGGGCACCGTCGGACACGACGCGCCACAGGAGCTTGCCGTGGTCCACGGCGCCCGCCCGGCGCATGGCGATACCGTTCGCGACGAGGTACCCCAGGTTGCGCAAGCCCGATGCGTGCCGCAGCGTGCTCAGCGCAACCGTCGAGGCGAGCTGTCGGCGCCCGCGGGGGGAGTATACGCTCTCCCTGCTGTAGCTCTCGCCGTTGAGCAGGTGCACGCCCTGCGGGACGCGGGTCATGAGCTCGCCCTGGCCGGTGAGCACGTACAGGCTCACCTCCAGGTCTGGCCGCGCTGACAGAGCGCGCAGCAGGGAGAGCAGCGAGGTCTCCGCGCCCGCCCTGCCCATCGTGTTCATCACGACGAGAACCCTGCGGCGCGGGACAGCCGGCACCTTCTCCTCCGTCTGCCTCCGCGCGTACACCACCGGCGAGGGGGGCTTCCCTGCGCCCCGCTCGATCAGGTCGCCCTGGCAGAACACGATCTGGTCCAGGTGACGCTCGACCCAGCGCAGTCGCGCGTACGAAACCACCCAGCCCGCGAGCGCCCCCGCCCACATTCCCACGCCGTACCAGGCAGGGTCGAGCGTGCGCGACCACAGGGAGACGACGAGCGTCAAGACGCAGAACGTCGCCGTGGTCATGAGCAGCCCCGCGTTGTCCGAGTAGTAGTACAGCATCACGATGTTGGCGTACATCAGGAAGGCGATGAAGTACGCGGCGGCGAGCAGCCGGTATATGTCCATCTCGAGGTTGGTGACGCCCAGCCGCGGCGCAAAGGAGCAGAAGAGCAGGAACACGACGAGCGAGATGATGAACTGCACCTGGCTGATGCGGACGATCTCGTCGTCGAGCTGGGAGAACATGCGCAACTTGGCCTTCTTGATCTGGGCGAGGCTGCCGCCGATGACCGCGTTGAAGTAGCCACGGTATCGGCCCGAGAAGTGCATCTCGATGAGCGAGATGAAGATCGTGCTGGTGGACAGGCTCGTGAACATCGCCAGGCACGTCGCCATGTCGTAGGGCTGGTTGCACACGAACGTGTCGGCCACGACCATCGCGTCGGCGGCGTGCCAGAAGACGAAGTTGTGCACGAACAGCCCCAGCGTGTACAGGAAGTTACCCAGCACCAGCGAGCGGTACCTTCGCAGGTAGGACAGGAAGGGGCGATAGCGCCGCGAGTTGGCCGGGAAGTAGCGTACGACCTGCGCCGTCTCGAGCGACGCCGTGATCGCGAACCCCACGGTGAAGCCGATCAGGATGCAGTGCATGCGACCGGACGCCCCCAGATGGATCAGGAGCGCAGCGAGCCCGTAGGCGATGACCATCCCAACCAGGAAGAACAGCGATATCTTGCCGTAGTCCTTGCAGATGGAGAGGAAGATCATCGTGTAGAACACCAGCACCAGGCTTGCGTACCCGAAGTACCCGGTGAACACGTACAGGGGCCCGACGCCACCCACCAGGCACTCCCACAGGCAGAACGGGACTCCGAGGACCGCGGTCAGGCACGCCTCGATGAAGAGCCCCACCGAGAAGCACGGGCGAATGTCGTCGTAACGCTCCTCGAAGATGACGTCTGACATGTAGCGCGAGAGGCACGCGTTGATGGGGCTGACGGTCAGCAGGCCAAAGATGAAGATGTACAGGACGGTGCACGAGAAGAGTTCGCGGTCGCGGTAACCCACCGTGGAGACGCCCAGCGTCTGGGCCATCAGAAGCAGGAAGGCCATCACGACGAGCACCGGCATGATCGTCGAGTTGACGCTGTACGCGTAGCCCACGACGTTCATGCCGATCGTCTTGCGGTCGAAGAACCGCGAGAGCCTGATGCCTATGCCCGCCATGAGTCGCCCGCCTCGCTTCCGCCACCTCGACCATCAAGTCCCGGTTGAGCGTCACCGTCACTTTTAACTACAGGTTTATGACATTGTTCATGGTTGCCCATGCCAGATGTATAAACCTCCTGTTTAGTGTTAAGCTTAGCGGAATCAACCTGGTCAGAGGCTCTGTCATGGTCGGAGCATCCGCCCTCACTCCCATCGGGGGAGCTCGCGGGCCCACCATCTCGCTCCACATCCCGGACAGGTCCGGAGTCATCCCGACCAGAGGGACCATCGTCGGGCCAGGACAGCCCGAGCTCATCCGAGAAGGTGCGGTAGATGCGCGCGTAGGTTTCGACCATCTGGTCGTAGCGATAGCGGCGCATCATGCGCTCGTGACCGACCTCGCCCATGCGGGCACGCAGCTCCTCGTCGCGCGCGAGGTCCACCATCGCGTCCGAAATCTCCTGCACGTCCATGATGTGCGTGAGGACGCCGGCGGCACCCAGGTCGTCCCCCTCCTCTCCGTACAGCAGCCCCCTGCAGTTGCCGACGTCGGTGGCGATGACGGGCTTGTGCGCGGCGAAGCTCTCCAGGATTGAGAGCGGCTGCCCCTCGCTCAGGCTCGTCAGCACGCACATGTCCATGCGCCCGAGCCACTGGGTCACGTCGATGCGGCCGGTGAACTCGATGTCGGTGGCTCCCAGCGCCTCGATCAGGTCCTGGCACTCCTCGAAGTAATCCGGGTCCTCGTCGACGGGGCCCATGATCCACAGGCGGAGGCGACCCTCGCGCATGTGCGCGAAGTAGAAGGCGTTTATCAGCGTCTTGACATCCTTGATCGGCGTGACACGCACGACGGCGCCGACGTTGACCAGCCCCTCCTCCTCGGGGCGCTTGCCCGGGAGGCCCTCGAAGCGCGCGGGATCGACGCCGTTGGGCGTCACCTGCGTCTTCTCGGCGGGACAGCCCATCTCGACCTGCAGGTCGCGGCTGTGGGCGAACAGGCTCGTGACCTTGTCCGCGTAGGTGTAGGCGAGCGTCGACATCTTGCGGAACTGCTCGACCCAGATGTCCTTGTAGACCTGCTGCACCCAGGTCGCCTTGATCAGCTCCTCCTCGCGCTCGCGGGTGTACAGCCCATGCTCCGAGACGAGCAGCTTGCACCCGTACAGCGCCTTTGCCATGCTACCGAGCACGCCGGCGTACCCCGTGGCGACGCAGTGGTACAGGTCGGCCTTGGGGATGTCGGTCTTGAGCACCAGGAACAGGGGCAGGTAGATGGACCGGACCGTCCACAGGTAGTCGGAGTACGGGATGCGTTCCCTGCGAGCCTCGTAGACTTCGCGCGCGGCGTCCATGAACCCCTCGCCCATCAGCACGTCGTTGACGGAGATGCGGTCGTCGCGGAACAGGTCGAACAGCGAGAACCACCTCACGTCGCGGTTCAGCAGCAGGCTCTTGAGAATCTCGTAGTCCTCCTTGCCCAGCTCGCGACGGCTGCGCCGCCGGCGGCGCGGGCTCCAGTCGACGTCCTGCAGGTACACCTCGCGGACCTCGACCACGTTGTCGGGCAGCTCGTAGACGAACTTGCCGCGCAGGGAGCGGTCGGCGACGATTGCGAGCACGACGAACTCGTGGGCTGGGAAGGCGCGGATGAGGTTGTGGACCCAGCTCGACACCCCTCCCACCACGTAGGGGTAGCAGCCCTCGGCGACGATGCATATCCTCATGTCAGCCCCTCACCTCCGAGGAGTCCTCGCTGGTGAGCGTGACGTCGACCTCGTCGGAGCTGGCGCGCACGACGTACCAGCCGTCCTGGACCTGCTCGCAGTCTCCCCCGTCGACGCTCACGACGCGCTCGCCGTTGGTGCGCAGCATGAAGTAGGCGTCACCCAGCCTGTCCCGAACCGAGATGGTGACGACGTCGCCCCGCCTGCGCTGCGAGTACCCCATCGCGAGCATCGTGCGCAGCCGCGCGTCGGACTCGCTGGCGGTCGTCGACTCCAGGCCGTCCGATGAGCCCATGAGCGAGGAGTAGTTCGCCAGCATCGTGCGATACCCCGTCTGCCACTGGTCGTCGTCGGACCGCGGCCACACGAGCCAGCGCATGTCGAACTCGCAAACCGCATACCCCAGCGCACCCTCGCACGCGCGCATGCGCAGGTCATCCAGGGCGGTGAGCGTGCGGCAGTCGGTGAGCGCACGCTGGACCGTCACCGGCCTGCCGTCGACGTCTTCCACGCTCGCGACCGGCGAGTCGTCGGCGTCGATGTCGCCTGCGGTAACGAGCGTGCGCACCTGGGACGAGGCAGAATCGGCGCCATCCTGCGCGAGGGCGTCCAGCGCGGCGCTCTCGTCGCTCGCGAACGCCGACGCCACCTCATAGCCTCCCCCAGTGGCATCAGAAACCGCAGCCGTCCCCGCGTCGAGCTTCGCTGCGGCGCAGGCGACGTCTCCTGCCTGGGCGGAGACCGTGTCCAACGTCACGCCCACCTCGGAGGAGAGGTCGTCGGCCGCGCGCAGGTAGTAGTCGACGACGGAGGCGTCCCCGTCGCCCCCGGAGGAGCCTCCCTCCCCGGACGACGATGACGCCCCGCCCAGCGCGGGCGAGAGAAAGAAGGTCGCGGTCTGGTCGGGGTAGGACAGCATCGTCTGCAGCGAGCCCATCACGATGTCACGCTGCACCTGGGTGGAGGTGCGCCAGTACAGGTCGCTCATGGTCGCGGGGTTCTCGTCCGCGACGTCGGGGAAGCCGTTGATCGCCAGCGTCTGCGCGTTGACGATCGGATAGACGCTGTAGGTGCCCAGCTGCCCCACAAACCCGCTGAGCAGCCCCATCCCGAGCACTCCCTGCAGGTACCCGCCCTGCACGACGAACGTCATGTCGCGGCCGTCGGAGTAGCGCCACACCAGCGGGGGCGTCAGCTCGTCATGCCCGTACGCCTCGGGGTGCTCGTCGATGTCGACGGTCCCCCGCAGGAACGCGCGGGAACCCCCGAGCAGATCGTACCAGGCGACGTCAAGGTCCACGCCGTCCAGCATGTCGGAATCTTCGCCTGCCGCGTCGCCCCACACCCGCTCCTTGCCCCACAGCAGCCCCTCGAAAAGGTGCAGTCCCGTGAGCTCGACGCTGTCCTGGCGCACCCCGGAGATTCCCAGGACCGCGCACACGTCGGGACGCGCCTTGAGCAGCTCGACGTCGGGGACGTCGCAGAATACCAGGGCCGTGCCGGAGTCCTTGATCGCGTCAATCGCGTCCATGTCCGCCTCGTCCCAGGAGAGCACCGCAGGGTCCACGACGATGACCTGGCATTCGCTGGCATGGACGTTCCCCGCCGCGACGGCATCGGTCCAGCCCGAACCGACGCGTAGCTGGAGAGCGAGCGCTTGGAGTAGTACGACCACCACACTACGGCGCTGGCATGGGAGCTGGTCGCCAGGTCGCCGATGAACACGACGTCGCTGGGCGCGGAGGCAACCATCGCCGGGGCGACGCCGTAGGCATGCTCCACCGCCTCGGTCAGCGCGGTCGGCACACCCTGCCCCTGGGGGGCTCCTGCGCTGGCGCCCAGGGACGGCGAGGAGGCGCAGGAGCCCGCGTCGGCCGACGCCGCCGCGGACCCCATGGCGTCGTCCGAACGCGGCGCATCCGCGCCGGCGCTCGCGAGCGTGCGCCCATAGACCTTGCCGGAGCCTTCGGCGGGGCCGTTCTGCAGATATCCCGTGCCCATGCCATGCGCCATGGTGAAGAAGGCGAACAGCACGGTGATGACCAGCATCAGGGAGAGGATCGTCAGGAACGTGTGCCGCCTGGCGTGGCGTCTCGTGCTTCCCAGCCCCAGCATCCTCACGCCTCCCCCGCCGCGCTCTGGCCCGCTTCGTTCGACCCCGACTGCCATCGCTCTCCGTCCTGAGACGCATCCGCCTGGGCCGCCAGGGCGGAGTATCCGTTGTAACCGTAGTCGAACGCGAGGTTGAGGGGGCTCGAGGCGGGCTGGTCAAGCTCGTAGCAGACGAATTCGTCATCCTCGTAGAACACGTGAACCTCGAGCGGATAGCGGCGGCGCAGCTCCTGGAGCCAGTAGAACATGCGTGCCATCTCCACTAGGCGCTTCTGGTCCTTGTACACGCCGATGTCCTTCGTGTCCGGCAGCGCCGCGCAGGCTGCCTGGGGGCTCACCCAGGCGCCCTGGCCCTGGACGCTGTAGGTCACGTACTTCTCGCAGAAGAAGAACACGTGCTGCGTGGGAATCTGACAGGGCTCGAGCCTGGTCTCGATGTCGCCGTCATCGTCAAGCCCGTACTCGTTGGCGGCGAGGAGGTCGGCGATTTCGGTGTGATAGCCGTAGTCCTCGCTCATGCGCAGCTCGTCGTTGGCGCTCACGATGGTCCAAGAGCCCGGGTCGAAC
>CAIFEU010000115.1 GCA_903789505.1 uncultured Coriobacteriales bacterium | reverse complement strand
CGCCCCCCCCCCCGGCGCGGGGGCGAAGCGCGACTCTATCTCCCTAAAGAGGGTCTCGACGATCTGGTCTTGGGGGGCGCGCGCGACGATTCTGTCGCCCACGAAGACCGCCCCCGACCCGCGTCCGCAGGCGACCCCGATGTCCGCCCCGCGCGCCTCGCCCGGGCCGTTGACCTCGCAGCCCATGACGGCGACCGATATGGGCAGGCTCATGCCTGAAAGGCGCCGTTCCACCTCGCGGGCAATCGGAATCATCTCGACCTGGCACCGGGCGCAGGTGGGGCAGCTCACGAGCTCCGGGGAGCGACGCCTCATGCCCAGGGCAGACAGGATGCCCCACGCCACGGGCATCTCCTCCACGGGGGATGCGGTCAGCGAGACGCGGAACGTGTCACCGATCCCCTCGCGCAGCAGGCAGCCGATGCCGATTGCGCTCTTGATCGTCCCCTGGGAGGGAGTCCCCGCCTCGGTCACGCCCAGGTGCAGGGGGACGTCGGGGAGCTCGCGCGAGAGACGCTCGTAGGTCTCCACCGTCACGTTGACGTCGTGGGCCTTCGCCGAAAGCACCACGTCCTCGAACCCGCGCTCGCGGAAGTGGCGCACGAACCCCATCGCCGAGCTCACCAGCTTGTCCGGCAGTGTCATGTCGCACCTGCGGTCGAGTTCGCGGTCGATCGAGCCGGCGTTCACGCCGATCCTGATCGGGATCCCCGCCTCGCCCGCGGCGTCGATGACGGCGTCGACCCGGTCCCACGACCCGATGTTGCCGGGATTGATGCGCAGCGCCGCCGCCCCCCTGCGCGCGGCCTCGATGGCGAGGCGGTAGTCGAAGTGTATGTCGGCGATGACGGGCACGCCCGCCTCCGCGCACAGGCGCTCGAAGCCGTCCAGGGCCTGCGCGCGGGGGATGGCGGCGCGCACCAGCTCGCAGCCGGCGTCGACGAGCTCGCGCGCCTGCGCGAGCGCCGCCGCGGGGTCGTCGGTGGGGGCGGTGAGCATGGACTGGACGCGAACCGGCGCCCCCCCGCCCAGCGTGACCCCGCCGACGCTCAGGCGCCTCGTCAGAGAGCGCGCCGGCACGACAGACGTGCCAGCCGCACTCGAGGCGGGTACCGCGGACGGGCGCTGTGTGCCCGTCGGGCTGCCGTCAAGGTCCGAGCCGTTCGTGAAAGAGCCCATGTTCGTTCCCATCCCTCCACGGAGATCCGACGTCACGAGTACGTCCCGTCGGCGATGCGCGAGACGTCCATTCCTATCATGAACACGAACAGCGCGATCATGAGTGCCATTCCGACTGCCGACAGGGCCATCTGCACCCGGTTCGAGACCCTGCGGCGGGTCACCGCCTGAATGACCTCGATCAGCAGCTTCCCGCCGTCCAGCGGCGGGAACGGAAGCAGGTTCATCCAGCCCAGCGACAGGCTCAGCGCCGCCATCAGGGAGACGACCTGCCATGCCCCTTCGCTGGCTGCCTTGCCCGAAATCATGACGACGCCGATGATTCCCGAGGATTGCTGCAGCACGTCCATCGTGTGCGACGGCACCAGCAGCTCAACGATAGCCGAGGCGACGTACCCGGCATAGCTCAGGGCGGCCCGCGCCGCGTCGACCGGGCCATAGCGGACGGTCGTGTAGGAGTACGTCACGCCGAACATCCCCGACCCGTCGGACTCGGCAGGGTCGGCGGTGGTCTGGTGCGACTCGCCGTCGCGCAGGTACGTGACCTCGAAGCTCCGCCCTGACGCGACCGCCGTCGACAGCGCCTGGCTGACGTCCTGGTAGCTGGCGGAGACGTCGACGCCGTCGACGCTCAGCAGCGCGTCGCCCGCGCGGATTCCGGCTGCCTCCGCCTCGGAGCCCTGCGTCACCTGCGCGATGTAGGGCGAGACCGTGCTGACGCCGTGGAACATGTAGAACGCCATGACCAGGAGGATGGCCAGCAGCAGGTTGGAGATGATTCCCGCCAGGAGCGTGATCGCTCGCTTCCAGAAGCCTGCCCCGTCATAGGTCCTCGCGAGGTCGGAGTCGATCATCGCCTGCGCGTCATCGCCGGGTCTCGGCTCTCCCGCCGCGGGCGAGCCCTCCAGGCCGAAGTCGTGGCCTCGGTCGTAGACGGTCAGGCCCCGGGCGTCCCGGGCCACGGTTCGAAACGACGTCGGCAGCCCGCGCAGCGCCCCACGCTCCGGGACGCAGGGCTCTATCGAGCCGATGTCCGCGAGGGAGTCCAGAAGGATGCCCGCCTCGTCGTCGGTCACGTCCAGGGAACGCGCGACCTGGCCGACTTCGACCTCGCCACGACCGTTCACGACCGCCAGTGCCCGTTCGAGGCGCTCGTCGCGCTGATAGGACATGCCCGAGATCTTCGTGTACCCGCCAAGCAGGGCAAACGAGAAGCCGAAGCGTATGCCCGAGCGGGGGCTGCGCCACGTGAACCGAGGTCCGTAGGGCAGTCCAACGAACAGCTCTGTCACCCTCATCCCGCAGAGCCGCGCCGTGAGCGTGTGCGCGGCCTCATGCACGAGAATCAGGAGCGTGAGGATGAGAAGCGCGACTATGATGCCAAGGACGGTTGTCATGAATCGTGGCACTCCGATGCGTCGTTCGATGGGCCGGCACAGCCGCGCCCGCCCGCACGGTGCGCAGGGCTAGCTGGCAAGCTGGGACACGACGCCTTGTGCCCTCGTGCGGGCGCTCGCGTCGACCTGCTCGAGCTGCTCCACCGATTCGACAGCGTCGGGCGCGAACTCGTCGAGCACGCGGGCGACGACTCGGGAGATGTCCCGGTACCCGATGCGCCCGTCAAGGAAGGCGTGCACCGCCACCTCGTCCGCCGCGTTCATGGCGCAGGGCAGGATGCCGCCCACGCGGCCCGCCGCCAGCGCGATGCGCAGGCACGGGAACGCGTCGAGGTCGGGGTCGGCGAAGTCGATGCGCCCGAGCTTTGCCCAGTCGACCGGCTCGGCAGGCGCGTCCCAGCGGCCGGGGAACGAGAGTGCAAGCTGGATTGGGACGCGCATGTCGGGTGCGCCCAGATGCGCCTTGACCGACCCGTCGGAGAACTCGACCATCGAGTGGATGACGCTCTGGCGCTGAACGACGGGGCGTATCTCGTCGTAGGGCATGTCGAACAGGTGATGTGCCTCGATGACCTCGAGCCCCTTGTTCATCAGCGTGGACGAGTCGATCGTGATGCGCTTTCCCATGTTCCAGTTGGGATGGCGCAGCGCGTCCTCGACGGTGACGCCGTCGAGCTCCTCCGCACGCATGCCGAAGAACGGTCCCCCGGAGGCGGTGAGCCAGATGCGCGTCGCGCTCCAGGGGTCCTCCCCCATGAAGCACTGGAATATCGCTGAGTGCTCCGAGTCGACCGGAAGCAGCCTGCCAGGCGAGGCGAGCGGCATCAGGAGGTCACCGCCGGCGACGAGTGACTCCTTGTTGGCGAGTGCCAGGATTCTGCCCGACTGGAGCGCCGCCAAGCTCGCGCGCATGCCGGCAAACCCCGACAGGGCATTGAGCACGACGTCGCACTCCACCGTCGCGGGCAGCTCGTCGACGCGCGCCTTGCCGAACCGTGCCTCGCATCCTCGGGGCAGGCCATCCAGATCGGCGCTGCCGGCGCACGACTCGTCGCTCAGGGCGACCGTTCGAATCGTGGGGAACTCGCGCGCGAGGTCGACGATCCTTCCAACGGACGAGTTCGCCGCGACGGCGACGAGCTTCACGCGGTCGGGGTGGCGTCGGCACACGTCGACGGTCTGTCTCCCAATCGACCCGGTGGCGCCCAGAAGGACGAGCCGAACGGGACGCGGAGAGGTGAAGGTCGTGCCCGGCGCGGGGATGACACCGCGCGGCATCGCGGACCGATATGGAGTGGAAGAGATGACACCCATGCTTTAGAGCACCCCCGTCATGCGAAGAACGAAGTAGGCCGTGACGCCCACGAACAGCAGGGAGTCGGAGCGGTCGAGCAGTCCGCCGTGGCCGGGCATGATGTGCCCGGAGTCCTTGATGCCCGCGCCCCTCTTGATGCGCGACTCCACCAGGTCCCCCACCGTCCCGGTTATCCCGCACAGGACGCCCGACAGAATCGCGACCTGGATGGGAACGCCCGTCCCGGGAATCAGAGAGATGATTACCCACACCAGCGTCGTGCCCACGATTCCCGCGACCATGCCCTCGACGCTCTTCTTGGGCGAGATCTTGGGGACGAGCTTGTGCCTTCCAACCTTGGAGCCAACCAGGTACGCCGTCGCGTCACCTGCCCAGATGCTCGCCATGACGCCGATCGTGAGCCAGAACCCGCCCATGCCGGGCTGCGCGGATTCTCGGATCAGCACGATGGAGCTGAGCATGAGGCTGGTGTACACGACCCCGAACACGGTCACCGCAAGGTCGGTGATGCGCACGCGCAGGTTCATGACGTACCAGATGCCCAGCACGAGGACGAGGAGGAACGTGAGGCCGATCAGGTAGACGGGGTTGATGATGGCCACCAGGGGGGTCGTGAAGGCGAAGACGAGGCCCACGGGCTGGTTGGGAAGCTTCGCGTCGGAGCGCATGATCCGATAGAACTCCCAGCAGGTGATCACCGCCGTTACCGACATCAGGATTGCCGTCGGGAGGGACCCCGCGTACACCGCCAGAGCGTTGATGGCGACGTAGACCGCCCCGGAGACCATGCGCTTGAGCAGCGTCGAGGAATGGTCCTCGGGAACCTTGACCTTTGCCACGTCGGGCAGGGGCATCTGGCTCTCGGTCAGGGTCGGTTCGATGTCGTCGGCCTGGGCCTCCCCCGCGCCGCGGCGCGGGGTGCCCATGCGGTCGGATGTGCCCGCCTCCTCGCTACGGCCGGAGTCACTCATCGTCGGAGACGCCCCCAAACCTGCGATGCCTGCGTTGGTAGGTCAGTATCGCGCGCATGAGGTCCCACCGGTCGAAGTCGGGCCACAGCACGTCGGTGAACACCATCTCCGTGTACGAGAGCTGCCACAGCAGGAAGTTCGAGAGCCTCTGCTCGCCCGAGGTCCTGATCAGGAGGTCGGGATCGGGCAACGGGAACGTGTAGAGCTCCCGCTCGATGGCCTGCTCGTCGATCTGCCCGGGGTCCATCTCGCCGCTCGTGCAACGACGGGCAAGAATGCGCGCCGCGCGAGCGATCTCGGCCCTGCTGCCGTAATTGACCGCGACCGCGAGCGTGAGGCCGGCGTGGTCCGCCGTCTCAGACAGGCCGCGCTCGAACGTCGCACGCGTGTCGTCGGGAAGCTCGTCCATGTCACCGAGGTACTTGAGGCGGACGTCCTCTCGGTGCATCAGCGGCAGCTCGTCTATCAGGGTGGACGCGAACAGCGACATGAGGAGGTCGACCTCCTCCTTCGGGCGGTTCCAGTTCTCCGTCGAGAAGGCGTACACCGTCAGCGCGCCCACTCCCAGACGAACGCATGCGGTGATGACCTCCTTGAGCGCGCTCACGCCCGCCGCATGCCCATAGCCCCGGTCGAGGTTGCGCCGCTGCGCCCACCTGCCGTTCCCGTCCATGATGACGGCGATGTGACGGGGGACCCGCTTGAGGTCGATGCCGTCGACGTCGACGTCGTCGGGCGCGTCGGCAAAGTATGCTTTGTAAGCTTCCTGCGAAAAGGCCACCTAGACCTCCATGACCTCGGCCTCTTTTGCCTTCAGGACCGAATCGACCGTCGCGATGTGCCCGTCGGTGATCTTCTGGATGGCGGCCTTGCCGCGATTCACCTCGTCCTCGGAGATCTCGCCGTCCTTCTCCTGCCGCTCGTAGCGGTTGTTCGCGTCACGACGGACGTTGCGAATCGAGACGCGGGCCTCCTCCGCGAGCTCCCGGCACTGCTTCACGATCTCCTTGCGCCCTTCCTCGGAGGGCGCGGGGAACGGGAGCCTGATGACGTTTCCGTCATTGGTGGGCGTGATCCCCAGGTCGCTGGCCATGATCGCCTTCTCAATCGCGCTCAGGCTCTTCTTGTCCCACGGGTCGATGACCAGCTGATGACCATCCGCCGCCTTGACGCCGGCAACCTGCGTGATGGGGGTCGGCACCCCATAGTAGTCGATGCGCAAATCGCTGAGGATTGCGGGGTTCGCACGGCCGGTGCGCACCTTGCCGAACTCGGTGCGGAGGGCGTCGATGGCCTTGTCCATGCGCCCGATGGCATCGTTCTGAATCGCGTCGCTCATGGTTGTTAGTCCTCTCTGTAGACAACGGTCCCGACGTCCTCGCCGCGCAGGGCAAGGTCGATGTTGCCTTCCTTCTCCATGTTGAACACAAGGATCGGCATGCTGTTGTCATTGCACAGCGTAATCGCCGTGGAGTCCATGACCTGCAGCCCCTGCGTTATCACGTCCATGTACGTGATGCGCTCATAGCGGTGGGCGTCCTCGAACTTCATAGGGTCCTTGTCGTAGATGCCGTCGACCTTAGTGGCCTTCATGAGGCACTCGGCGCCAATCTCGCAGGCACGCAGCGCCGCCGTGGTGTCTGTGGTGAAGTACGGGTTGCCCGTGCCTGCGGCGAAGATGACCACGCGGCCCTTCTCCAGATGGCGGATGGCACGCCGGCGGATGTAGGTCTCGCATACCTGGTGCATCTCGATGGCGCTCATCACGCGGCACATCTGTCCGTCGCGCTTGATGGCGTCCTGCAGGGCGAGCGCGTTCATAACCGTGGCGAGCATGCCGATGTAGTCCGCCTGGGCTCGCTCCATCCCGTTGGCGGAGCCCGCAAGACCTCGGAAGATGTTGCCGCCGCCCACCGTGATTGCCACCTGGACGCCGCGCTGGCACACCGTCGTGATCTCATGCGCGAGGCGGTCCGCGACAGCGGGGTCGATTCCGTACCCATGGGACCCCATGAGCGCCTCACCGGAAAGCTTCAGTAACACGCGATGATACCTGTAATCATTCATCTGCGAGGGCCTCTCACCGTCTGAGTCAATTTGGTCGCACGATGGGGGTGTACGAGCCGCCGTCATGCTCGTGAATCGATTCTAGCAGAATGGCTCATGCCTCGACGGAACATGCGACGTTCGGCAAAGGACAACAAAAGGGCCGACCCTCACGGGCCGGCCCCAGAGCGAAACGGCGGATGGCTCCTTTTAGAATGGCAATGTGCCAATGCGGGAGGCACCGTCGGCGAGTACGCCTCGAGCTTACTCCTCGCCCAGCGCGAAGCACCTGAACGAAGTGATCGCGATCTTGTCGCCGAGCTGCTTTGCGACCTCGTTGACATACTGCTCGACCGTCTTGCTCGGGTCCTTGACGAACTGCTGGCTCACGAGCGTGTTCTCCTTGAAGAACTTCTCGAGGCTACCCTGGACGATGCGCTCCTGAATCGCCTCGGGCTTGCCGGACTCTGCCGCCTGGGCGCGATAGATGGACAGCTCGTGGTCAATAACGTCCTGAGGCACGTCCTCGCGGACAGCGGAGATCGGGCGCGCGGCGGCAACCTGCATGGCGACGTCGTGGGCCATCGTCTTGAACTCGTCCGCCTGCGCGGTCTCCGGCTTGCCAAGCGAGAAGGCGCACACGACGCCAATCTTGCCACCCATGTGCACGTAGCTCGAGACGTAGCCGTCGGCGGCAGACAGGCGCGCGAAGCGCGTGAGCGTCATGTTCTCGCCCATGTTGTGGATGCCCTCGGTGATCAGGGCGTCGACGGTCTCCCCGTCAACCTCGCTCGCGCGCAGGGCGTCGACGTCCGCCGGATCGTTTACGGCGACGGCCTGGGCAATCTTGCCGACGAGCGCCTTGAACTGGTCGGTCCCGCTGACGAAGTCGGTCTCGCACTTCAGCTCGGCGATGGCGCCCGCCTTGCAGTCCGGCGTCACGTACGCGATGACGGCGCCCTCGTTGGTGGCACGGCCAGCCTTCTTGATGACCTTGGCGGCACCGGCCTTGCGCAGGACGTCGACCGCGGCGTCAATGTCGCCGTCAGCCTCGACGAGGGCCTTCTTGCACTCCATCATAGGCGAACCGGTCATCTCGCGAAGCTGCTTGACGAGGGCTGCGGTAACCTGAGCCATTCCTGTTCCTTTCGTTCGAAGACGGAATCGCCCGCCGAAGGGGCGGGCTATCAGCACAAGGGAAGCATACCAAACGGGCGCGGAAGGATTTGGTCTCCCGCGCCCGAAGAACTGCTACGCTACGAGGTGGCGCGATAGCCTGGTCGGCACTGCCGCGCTCGCCTCCACGCCACCTGCAGGCTACTCCTGCTTGGCAGCGGCGGCCTCCTCGGCCTTGGACTGAGCGAGGACCTCCTGGAGCGTCATCGCACGGGGCTTGTCGGCCTCGGGAGCGGCGGCAGGCACGGGCTCCGCGGCCGGCGCCGCGGGGGCCGGGGGCCCCAACTCCTCGGCGGTTATATAGGTGTTTCCGGTACCGGC
>CAIFEU010000114.1 GCA_903789505.1 uncultured Coriobacteriales bacterium | reverse complement strand
CAGGCCAAGCCCGACTACGAGTTCACCGACCTGATCTGGAAGGAAATCTGCCGTCTCTACGAGCAGGAGGGCGGCGCCAACCCCGACCCGGTCCTGAACACCAAGTGGGACTACTACGTCGACGGCAAGTGCGACCCGCGCGCCGTGTGCTGGGGCCTCAACGGCTACAACGTGGACGGGACCGACTTCGAGCAGGGCAAGGTCGACCTGCTCCCCGGGTTCGCCAAGCTCAAGGCCGACGGCTCCACCGCATGCGGCATCTGGATCTACTCCGGCTTCTGGAACAACAACGACGACCCGCTCGACCCCTCCGCGCAGCCCGTCGGGCGGCGCAGCATGGACGACCCGAGCGGCCTGGGGCTGTACTCCAACTTCGCGTTCAGCTGGCCCGCGAACCGGCGCCACCTGTACAACCGCGCGAGCGCCGACCCCAGCGGGAAGGCGTGGAACGAGGATAAGAAGCTCGTCGAGTGGCACGCTGACGAGAACAGGTGGGAGCGCGTCGACGTCCCCGACTTCAGCTGGGGCACCGACGACAAGCCCGTCGAGCCCAACAACAACGCGTTCTTCATGACCTGGGAGCAGGGGGCGCGCCTGGAGAGCTACGCTTTGGCCGACGGCCCGCTGCCCGAGCACTACGAGCCCTTCGAGTCGCCCACCGACAACGTCATGAACGGCTCGCAGAACTCCCCCGTCTACATGAACCCGATGCTGCAGCTGCAGGACTCCGACGCCTACGACTCGCCCAAGCACGGCGACGCCGAGGAATACCCGATCGTCGCCACGACCTACTCGTGCACGGAGCTGTGGCAGACCGGGTCCCAGACCAACAGCTGCCCGGCCCTCGCCGAGGCGATGCCGACGCAGTACGTCGAGATGAGCGAGGAGCTCGCCGCCGAGAAGGGCATCACCTACGGCGACAAGGTGCGGGTGTTCAACAATCGCGGCTCCGTCGTCATGGACACGCTGATCACCAAGCGCATGAAGCCGCTCACGATCAACGGCAAGAGGGTGCACCAGATCGGCATGACGCACCACCTGGGTTGGTCCGACCCGCTCGGGAAGGGTGACGTCACCAACGACCTGACCCCCAACGTGGGCGATCCCAACACGGGCATCCCCGAGTACAAGGCGTTCCTCGTCAACATCGAGAAGGCATAGGGGGTGACCTGCGATGACTGAGATGGCGATATACTTCGACTCCTCCCGCTGCACCGACTGCCGCGGATGCCAGGCGGCATGCAAGAACTGGAACGGCATGCCCTCGCCCATCACGACGGCGGAGGACGGCTCGAGCCTGAGCACGCACAGCGCGACCAAGGACAACCCCTACATCGGGACCTACCAGAACCCGCCGGACCTCAACGGCGACACGCGCCTGATCATGCGCTGCAACGAGTTCGAGAACACCGAGTCGCAGAAGGGCGTTGCCCTGGTCTTCTCCCGGCGCTCGTGCCAGCACTGCACCAACGCCGGCTGTGTGCGCATCTGCCCCACCGGAGCGCTGTTCCACAACGACGACACCGGCATGGTCGAGTTCGACCAGGACAAATGCATCATGTGTCACTACTGCCGCACCGCCTGCCCCTTCGACGTGCCGCGCTACACCGAGTCGGGCCTGCCCGGCGCCAAGGGCAAGATCGAGAAGTGCGACGGCTGCGCCACGCGCGTGGAGAACGGCCTCAAGCCGGCGTGCGTGACGACCTGCCAGCCCGAGGCGCTCGACTTCGGTCCGCGCTCCGAGATGGTCATCAAGGCCACCAGCCGCGTCGCCACGCTCAAGGAGCGCGGCTTCTCCGATGCGTACGCCTACGGCCTGGACGAGATGGACGGGCTGCACGTGATCTCAGTGCTCAAGTACGGCGTCGAGCGCCACGAGTTCGTCGACAACCCGCGTCTGAGCAACGTCGTCCCGCTGTCCGAGGTCGCGAAGCCCCTCGCCGCGATCGGCGTCGGGCTCACCGTGCTTGGCCTGGCGGGGAGCTACATCAACGGCCGCGGGTACTCGACGGGCGACCTCGCCTACGACGAGAAGACCGGCGTGGAGACCAAGGACGGGAAGGTCATCGCGACCTACGACCCCGCCGACGTCATCGCCAGCGAAAAGCCCGACAACCCGGTTCACAAGGTAAGCCGCCGCGGCACGAAGGGAGGCGAGTAGCATGGCAGAGGCAGAGCTGAACGTCCCCACGACCCCAACCGCCTCCGGCACGCGCCGTGTGGTCCCCCAGGCGACCGAGCCAGGCACCCGCAGGACCATCCAGCGCAAGTCCCTGCAGGCGCGCATCACGCACGGCGTCACGGTGGTGCTGTGCATCTACCTTATCATCTCCGGGCTGTTCGTCTTCATCCCCGCCCTCGCCGCCGCGGCGGGGCAGCAGGCGATGTTCGCCATCCGCATGTCGCACCGCGTCGTGGGCGTGTGCTTCGTGGTCGTGCCGCTCGTCTCCGCGGCCATCGCGCCCAAGGGCGTGGCGCACATCGCCAGGAACCTGTTCCACCGGTGGAACGACGACGACCGCACCTGGCTCAGGCGGTTCGTCCCCTACATGCTCAACGTCAAGCGCGTCCACATGCCCGACCAGGACGAGGTCAAGAGCGGCCAGCGCGTCGCCGACGGCGCCATCTGGCTGTGCTGCCTCATGATGGCGGTCTCGGGCGTGGCCCTGCTGCTGGGCGACACCGTGGTGCCGCTGTCCGCGGCTGCCCTCGGGGCGTGGCGCATCGTGCACGACGTGTTCTTCGTCCTGCTCGACATCTTCGCCATCGCGCACATCTACCTGGGCGCCGGCATCTTCCAGCCCTACCGCGGGACGGCGCGCATCATGTGGAAGGACGGCAAGGTCACCGAGTCCAGCGCCCTGTACCACTGGGGCAAGTACGCCCGTCGTGAGCTCACCGAGGGCGTGAACGTGGACGTCGAGCGCATCCCCGAGAAGGAGCTTGAGCGCATGCGCAGGCAGGCGGCAAAGACCGAGGGCAGCGCCCGGTAGCACGGGCGTCAGCCAAGACGAGGTGCCTGGGGCTTGTCCGAGGTACCAGGCGCGCCGGGGCTGGGCATGCGAGCCAGCGCCGGCGCGCCGTCTCTTGGGACACAACCCTGCCCGCCACAATCACGACCACACGGAGGTGTGCGATGAACCTCAAGCTCATCGACTTCGCGATCGAGTCATACCGGCCCAAGCTCGACGACGCCGGACGCGCCAGGCTCGCGTTCTTCCGCGGGATCTGGGAGATTCAGCAGCGGTTCGAGGAGCAGGCGTCCGGCAATGACCAGGGGGGCTATCCCCTGCCCGACCCCGACACGCTCGATGGCTGGTACTGGGACGAGCATCCGGTGCTGTTCTGGCAGCCCGTCGACGTGGACCGCGAGGCGCTCGCGAGCTGCGCCACACAGATCGCGCGTTACCTCATCGAGAGCGGGACCCTGGACGACGCGACCGTGAGCGCCCTGGCCTCCACGGACTTCAGCCAGCTCGTCGAGGAGCGAAAGCTCGCCCAGGCGGGCCGGGAACCGGGCGCCTGGCTCGAGGCGCAGGCGCGCCGGTGCTCCGACGACTCCCAGCTCATGGTCCTCTCCCTGGCGCTTCGCGCCATGATCGAGCCCGCACAGCAAGCGGTCTCAAAGGCCTTGGAGAGGCGTCTGCGCGACGAGGTGCACGCCCACCGCAAGCAGACCCGCTGCCCGGTGTGCGGATGCTCCCCGACGATCGCCTACGTCGGCCCCACCGACGCCAGCAGCGGAAACGCCCAGCGGCTGTACTGCGGCCAGTGCGGGCACACCTGGGAGTTCGAGCGCATCCGCTGCCCCCAGTGCGGGACGCAGTCGCCCGAGCGCCTGCACTACTTCAACCTGCCGGGCGACGAGGCGCATCGCATCCACGCGTGCGTCGCCTGCGGCGGCTACACGCGCACCGTCTTCGCCGACGCCACGTCCGCCGTGCCGTTCGTCCCCGAGGTCGAGGACGTGGTCATGGCACCCCTCGACGCGCTGGCGCAGGACGGTACGCTCGACAAGGCCGTGAGGGAGCACCCCGAGCGGACGTACCGGCCGTACGGCGACGCCCCGCTGCCCGCCGAGGCCCCCCTCGCCCCGGACGCGTCGGACGCCGGGACGAAGGGATAGGCGCGCAGCGCACCGGACATCTCGGGTCCCAGGTCACGGGCCCCGTGGCGCGGGCGGGGGCCCCCGCGCCGGGCCCGGGGCGGCGCCGGGCGCGGAGCGAGGGGGGGGGCAGGGAGTACGCGAGGGCCCCGGGCCCGGGGCGGGGGGCCGGGGGGGGGAGCCCGGGGGCGGGGCCGGTGACGTCGCCTGGCGCGAAGCTAGCGGGCGAGCAGGAAGTACGCGATCACGACGGCGCCCAGGACGATGCGATAGACGCCGAAGGGCTTGAAGTCGTTGGTCTTGATGAACCTCATGAGGAACTTCACCGACAGGACCGACGTGAGGAACGCGACGACCATGCCCACGAGGAGGATGGCGACCTCCATGCCGGTGAAGGTGTTGCCGGCGGCGAAGTACTTCACCAGCCTCAGCGCACTGGCGCCGAACATGACCGGGATCGCCATGTAGAAGGAGTACTCGGCGGCAAGCGTGCGCGAGCAGCCGAGGAGCAGGCCGCCGATGATCGTGGAGCCGCTGCGCGAGGTGCCCGGGACCAGCGAGAGCACCTGGAAGCAGCCTATGCCGAACGCCCGCCCGAGGCTGACCTCGTCCATCGTCTGGATGCCGGGGTCGCTCTCGGAGGCAACGGCGGCGCGGTCGGCGTCGGAGAAGTGCTTGCCGCGCGGCAGCGACGACGCGCCCCCGAGCTCCCCACGGCGAATCTTCCTCGCGCGCCACGTCTCGATCACGATGAAGACGATGCCGTAGAAGATCAGCGCGGCGCTCACGACCTGCCAGTTGGACAGGTGCTCCTCCATGAAGCTGTTGAGCGGGATGCCCACGACTGCCGCGGGGATGATGCCGACCAGGATCTTGCCCCAGGTCGCCCACGTGTCATGTCGCTCCGCAGGCGTCTTGCTGCGCGCCCACGGGTTGAGCTGCGTGAAGTACAGCACGCAGATCGCCAGGATGGCGCCGAGCTGTATCACGACCATGAACATGTCCCAGAAGTCCTTGGAGACGTCGAGCGTGACGAACTCCTGCAGCAGGATGAGGTGGCCGGTCGACGAGATCGGCAGCCACTCGGTCAACCCCTCGACGATGCCGAACAGCACCGACTTGAGAAGCTCGATTATCGCGCTAGGGTCCATGTGACACGCAACCTTTCGTCCTCGCCTGGGCATGCCCGCGCAAGCGCGGGAAAACGGTCGTCGCGCACGACGCGGCGCCGACGGGGTGCGACGGAACGCCGCACCGAGACAAACGTATAGACATTACTCCCGGGCATGCGCCCCTACGGTGCGCGCATGACCACTACATCGCCTCTGCACGGCCCTCGCACACCGCGAGGAGGCGCCCGTGGGCGCCCGGTCACGGGAACTCCTCCCCCCTGCCGAGGTCCCGACGCCGGAAGTAGGGGTACACTGCGAGTTGGTCGTCGACAACGACGGGCGCACGCGCGGCGTCGGACGCGGCGCGTGGCACGTCACGATAGCGAGGGGGTTCAGTCATGAGCGACTACAAGAAGATCTTCGTTTCGCTTGACGGCAGCGAGGCCCAGAAGGAGGTCCTCGAGCGTGCGGTCGACATCGCCGCGAAGCACGGCGCCGACCTGTTCGTCGGGCACGTCATCGACTCGACGCCGATGCAGGCGGCGGGTACCTATCCCGCGACGCTGATTCCCAGCCTCGAGAAGGCATGGAAGGACTCGATCGCGGCCGACGTCGACGCGGCGAGGCAGCGCGACGGCATCGGCACCATCACGGTCGAGGCGAAGGCAGGCCGCATCCGCGAGACCCTTCTCGACGAGTTCATCGACGAGATCAAGCCCGACCTGGTGATCTGCGGGGCACGCGGCCTGTCCAACATCAAGTACGCGATCCTCGGCTCGATCTCGACCTTCCTGGTTCGCAGCTGCCCCTGCGACGTGCTGATCGTCAAGTAGTTGCGCCCCTCGGGGCGACCCGCGCCTGCGGCGCCCGTCGCCCGGCGGGGGCAGGACCGCCCGCCTCGCTCGGAGAGAGGTGGACATCGGACGCCCCCCGCGTGGGAATCGACTCCCCGCGCGGGGCGTCCCCCGTTCGCGACGTCGGCGCGCAGGCGGGCGACGGGCGCCACCCGTTCCGACGCGCGAGCCGACGCGCAGACGCACCGGCTCAGGCGCCGCGCGAAAGGCGTCGCAGGAGGTCGCGCCTCTCCCGCCAGTCGGGGAGATAGCGCGTCATGATCGCGTAGAACCGCTCGTCGTGAGGGCCCTCGAGCAGGTGCGTGAGCTCATGGACGACCACCTGTTCCAGGCAGGACTCTGGGTAGTGGGCGAGCCACAGCGAGAAGTTCACGTCATGGCTCGTCAGGTTGCATGACCCCCAGCGCGATACCGTGTCGTGGACGCGGACGCTCGCGGCGGACACGCCCATGCGCGCCTCCCACGTTCGGACGAGCGGCACGGCGCGCCGTCGGCACTGGGCGCGCATCGCCTCGCGCAGCGCCGCGTTGACCTGTGCCCGTTCCTCGCCCTCGAGCGAGGCGCACCCACCGCGAGAGCCGATGACCGCCCGGGCGCGCCGCGCGGCGATTCCCGATTCGTCGAGGACCCGCAGGGCGTCGGTCGGTACCCCCCAGAGGCTCACCGTGCCGTCCGCGCGCATGTGGTCGCGGCCCGAGCTGCCCCTGGCTACCCCGGACGCGCCAAGCTCGCGCCGGCGGCGCTCGATCCACTCGGCGTGGGCCGTCACGAACCCCTCGATCGTCCCGACGCCCATGCGGGCGGGGGCGCTCACGAGCAGCGGGCCGGTTGCGCTGCGCACGTACAGGTGGCATCGGGTGATGTTCTTGCGCACCAGCTCGACCTCGTAGGGGCCGACGCGCAACGCTTGCCGCGAAAGGATCGCGCCGCGTCCGGGGCGCACGCGCGCCGACATCAGTGCGCGTCCGCCCAAGTCGCCCCGGTCTGGCAGCTCACGACCAGCGGTACCTTGAGCCGCACGATGCCGGTCATCTCCTCCGAGACCACCTTCGACAGGTCGTCGACCTCCTCGAACGGGCAGTCGAAGTCAAGCTCGTCGTGCACCTGCACGATCATGCGCGCCCGGAAGCCCTCGCGGCGCATGCGCTCGTCAACGCGTGTCATCGCCATCTTGATGATGTCGGCGGCAGAGCCCTGCATCGGGTGGTTCATCGCCGTCCGCTCCCCGAACGAGCGCAGGTTGGGGTTGCGCGAGTAGACGTCGGGGACGTAGCGGCGCCTGCCGAACATCGTGCTCACGAACCCGTGCGCATGGGCGTAGTCGACCAGTTCGTCGAGGTACGCGCGCACCCGCGGGAACTGGATGAAGTAGCGGTCGATCATCTCCTGCGCCTCTGCCATGGTTATCTTGAGCGAGGTCGACAGCCCGTAGGCCTGCTGCCCATAGACGATCCCGAAGTTGACCGCCTTGGCGCGGCTGCGCATCTCCGGGGTCACGTCGCCAGGGTCGACGCCGAACACGCGCGCGGCGGTCTCGCGGTGGAAGTCCTCACCCTGCGTGAACGCGTCGATCAGGCCCTGGTCACCCGACAGGTGCGCGAGCAGGCGCAGCTCGATCTGCGAGTAGTCGCACCCCAGGATGCAGGAGGTCTCGGGGTCCTCCGGTATGAACGCCGCGCGCACCATCCTGCCCAGCTCACTGCGGATCGGGATGTTCTGCAGGTTGGGATCGGAGGAGGAGAGGCGCCCGGTCGCCGTGACGGTCTGGTTGTAGGTCGTGTGCAGCCGGCCGTCGCCGTAGCCGTCCACGACGGGGGGCAGCGCGTCGAGGTAGGTCGACTTGATCTTGGCCTTCTCGCGATACTCGAGGACGTGCTCGACGATCGGGTAGTCCGCCGCCAGCTCCTGGAGCATCTTGGCGTTGGTCGAGATGTAGCCCCGATGGGTCTTCTTCATGCCGCGCGTGACGGGGATGCGCACCTTCTTGTCCTCGTCGAACAGGACGTGGGAGAGCTGCATCGGCGAGTCGATGTTGAATTCCTCGCCCGCCTCGTCGTAGATGGTCGACCTCAGCCGCGCGAGCTCGCCCGACAGCTCCTCCGACAGGCTCGCGAGCCTGTCGCGGCTCACCGTCATGCCCGAGCGCTCCAGGCGCACCAGCACCGGCACCAGCGGCATCTCGATGCGCTGGAAGCACTCCAGCGCCTCGTGGTCCTCCATGCGCCCGAGCAGGACCTCGCGCAGCGCCAGCGCCGTGGCTGCCCTCATGGCGAGCGCCTCAGCGTCGCGGCGGGCGCGCTCCGTCGCCGAGGCGCCGCCCGCGTCCGCCGGCGACGGAGCGGGAAGGTCGAAGGGCATGAGCTCGCTCGTCAGCACCGAAGGGTCGTACTCCCCGCGCTCCGAGTCGAGCAGGTAGCAGGCTATGCCGATGTCGAACGCGTTCGCGGGCGCGACGTCGCCGAGCTCGATGAGCGCCGGGCGCGAGGAGTCGACCGGGACGAGCCGCTGCAGGTCCGCCTTGGGGGCGAACGAGACGACGCGACCCCGCGTGTAC
>CAIFEU010000113.1:237-8809 GCA_903789505.1 uncultured Coriobacteriales bacterium | reverse complement strand
TAGGACATGGGAGGCATGTTCGGGAGGACCCGCCACATCAGGCGCGCGGACGAGCCCAAGGGGGCCCGCGAGGTCACGCGCGACGGCGGGCGCGCGTGGGAGGACATGTACGAGGGCCGCTGGGCCCATGACAAGGTGGTCCGCTCCACGCACGGCGTGAACTGCACGGGTTCGTGCAGCTGGAACATCTTCGTCAAGAACGGAATCGTCACCTGGGAGAACCAGGTGCACGACTACCCCGAGACCGAGGAGGGGATGCCCGACTTCGAGCCGCGCGGGTGCCCGCGCGGGGCGGCGTTCTCCTGGTACCTCTACAGCCCGCTGCGCGTGAAGTACCCCTACATCCGCGCCGAGCTCGCCCGCCTGTGGCGGGAGGCGCGCCGCGAGCACGGCGGGGCGCTCGAGGCGTGGCGCAGCATCGCGAGCGACCCCGAGAAGACCGCGCAGTACAAGAGCGTTCGCGGCAGGGGAGGCTTCGTCCGGTCCACCTGGGAGGAGGCCACCGAGATCGTCGCGAGCTCGCTGCTGTACACCGCCTACGAGTACGGCCCCGACCGCAACTTCGGCTTCTCGGTCATCCCCGCGATGTCGATGCTGTCCTACGCCGCCGGCGCGCGGTTCAACCAGCTGATGGGCGGCGCGCAGCTCTCGTTCTACGACTGGTACGCCGACCTTCCCCCGGCAAGCCCGCAGGTGTGGGGCGACCAGACCGACGTCCCGGAGAGCTCCGACTGGTACAACGCGGGCTACCTGATGATGTGGGGCTCCAACGTGCCGCAGACGCGCACGCCCGACGCCCACTTCATGACCGAGGTGCGCTACAAGGGCACCAAGGTCGTCGCTGTCTCGCCCGACTACGCCGAGTTCTGCGAGTTCGCCGACACGTGGCTCGCCCCCAACGTGGGCACCGACTCCGCGCTGGCCATGGCGATGGGCCACGTCATCCTCAACGAGTACTACGTCAAGAACCCCGAGCCGTTCTTCCTCGACTACGCCAAGACCTACACCGACATGCCCTTCCTCGTCGTGCTCGACCGTGACGAGACGGGCTCCTACCAGGCGGGCCACTTCCTGACCGGCTCCGACATGGGCCAGACCGAGGACGGCGCGGCGTTCCACTACTACGTCGTCGACGAGGGCACCGGCAGGCTCGTGGTGCCCAACGGCACGATGGGCGATCGGTGGAACAGGCCGCAGACGTGGAACCTGCGCATGCAGGACAGCGAGACCGGGAAGGGCATCGACCCTGCGCTGTCCGTCGTCGACGGCTGGGACGAGATCGTCCACGTGCGCTTCCCCTACTTCGGCGACGAGGGCAGCGACAGCTTCGAGCGCAACGTCGCCGCCCGTCGCGTCACGCTGGCAGACGGGACGACGCGCCTGGTGACCACCGTCCACGACCTGCTGCTCGCGCAGTACGGCGTCGACCGCGGCCTGGGCGGTGACTGCGCCAGCGGCTACGACGACGCGTCGACGCCGTTCACGCCCGCGTGGCAGCAGGCGATCACGGGCGTCGAGGCGCGCCAGGTGATCGACGTGGCGCGGGAGTTCGCCGACAACTCGGTGCGCACGCACGGCCGCTCGATGATCGTGATGGGCGCGGGCGTGAACCACTGGTTCCACGCCGACGACATGTACCGCACCATCCTGAACGTCCTGCTGTTCTGCGCCACCGAGGGCCGCAACGGCGGCGGATGGGCGCACTACGTGGGCCAGGAGAAGCTGCGCCCCGCGGAGGGCTGGGCGACGGTCATGACCGCGGGCGACTGGCAGAGGCCGCCGCGCCTGCAGAACGCGACGTCGTTCTTCTACTTCGCGACCGACCAGTGGAGGAGCGACGAGATCGACGTCGCCGAGCTGGCGTCGCCCCTGTGCGAGCCGCGCTACCGCCACAGCGGCGACTACAACGTCCTCGCCGCCCGCCTGGGCTGGCTGCCGAGCTACCCGACCTTCGACGTGCCGGGCGCCAGGATTGTCGCGGACGCCCGCGCCGCCGGGGCGACCGACGACGCCGGCATCAGCGACTACCTGGTGGGCGCCCTCAAGGACCGCAAGGTCAACTTCGCGCTGACCGACCCCGACGCCCCCCAGAACTGGCCGCGCAACCTGATCGTGTGGCGCGCCAACCTGCTGGGTTCCTCGGCCAAGGGCAACGAGTACTTCCTCAAGTATCTGCTGGGGGCCAAGAGCGCGGTGCTGGAGCCCGAGGGCATGGCCGCCGAGCCCACGGAGTTCCGCGTGCGCGACGAGGAGCAGGCGCAGGGCAAGCTCGACCTGCTCGTGAGCCTGGACTTCCGCATGACCACGACGCCGCTGTACTCCGACGTAGTCCTGCCCACGGCCACCTGGTACGAGAAGACCGACATCTCCTCGACCGACATGCATCCCTTCATCCATCCCTTCAGCCCCGCCGTTGAACCGGGTTGGGAGTCCCGCACCGACTGGGACATCTTCCGCACCCTGGCCGCGGCCGTGAGCTCGGTGGCCAAGGAAGCAAACCTCCAGCCGCTCGACGACATCGTCGCCGTGCCCCTGCAGCACGATTCGGCCAGCGAGCTCGCCCAGCCCTGCGGTCGCGTGCGCGACTGGTCGAAGGGCGAATGCGAGCCGGTGCCGGGCAAGACGATGCCGAACCTGGTCCACGTGGTGCGCGACTACACCAAGACCTACGACAAGTGGGTCGCCCTGGGGCCCAACGCCCGCAAGGGCATGGCGACCAAGGGCCTGAGCTGGGACAGCTCCGCCGAGTACGACTGGCTCGCGCAGCGCAACGGCAGGATCGAGGACGAGGGGCTCGTCTCGTACGGCATGCCCTCGATCGCCGACGCGGAGTCGGCGTGCGACGCGGTGCTCGCCCTGTCCTCCTCCACCAACGGGCGCATGGCGCGCGAGGGCTTCGCCGCCCTTGAGCGCGCGACCGGCGTGGACGGCCTGACCGACCTGGTCAAGGGCGACGAGGGATATCGCGTCACCTACGCCGACACCCAGGCGCGCCCCGCCAAGACGCTCACGACCCCGGCGTTCACGGGCTCCTCGACCGGCAGGCGCTACACGCCGTTCACGGTGAACGTGGAGCAGAAGGTCCCCTTCCGCACCATCACCGGCAGGCAGAGCCTGTACCTGGACCACGACATGATTCGCGAGTGGGGCGAGGGCCTGGCGACCTACAAGCCGATCCTCGACTACGCGCCGCTGCGCATGCCGCACGACGGCTCCGGCGCCCGCGAGCTCACGCTCACGTACCTCACGCCTCACAACAAGTGGAGCACGCACAGCATGTACTTCGACAACCAGCAGCTGCTCACCCTGTTCCGCGGCGGCCAGAGCGTGTGGCTCAACGAGCAGGACGCCGCCTCGGCGGGCATCGCCGACAACGACTGGGTGGAGCTGTTCAACCACAACGGCGTCGTCGCGGCGCGCTGCGTCACCTCCGCGCGCATCCCGCGCGGCTCGGTGTTCATGTATCACGCCCAGGACCGTCACATCAACGTGCCCGGCAGCCAGCTCACGGGCACGCGCGGCAGCTCGCACAACGGCCCCACGCACATCCACATGAAGCCGACGCACATGATCGGCGGCTACGGGCAGCTGAGCTACGGGTTCAACTATTACGGGACGACCGGCAACCAGCGCGACGTCATGGTCGTGGTGCGCAAGATGGAAGGGGTTGATTGGCTTGAGGATTAGGGCGCAGATTGCGATGGTGATGAACCTGGACAAGTGCCTGGGATGCCATACGTGCTCCATCACCTGCAAGAACGCCTGGACCAGCCGTCCGGGCACCGAGTACATGTACTTCAACAACGTCGAGACCCGCCCGGGCGTGGGCTACCCGCGCGACTGGGAGGACCAGGACCGCTGGCTCGGCGGCTGGGAGCTGCGCGACAACGGTGACCTGAGGCTGCGCGGCGGCAACAGGGCCGTGCGCCTGCTCAAGCTGTTCTACAACCCCGAGCAGCCCGAGATGGGCGACTACTTCGAGCCGTGGACCTACGACTACGAGACGCTCACCTCCTCGGGGCGCACCGAGCACCAGCCGGTCGCGCGGCCGCGCTCGCTGCTGACCGGCGAGCGCGTCGAGATTGAGTGGGGCCCCAACTGGGACGACGACCTGGCGGGCACGCAGATCGCGCGCCAGGACCCCAACCTGGGCGGCGTCCGGCCCAACGCGCCCGAGGCCGACGGGCTCGACGCGGGCGAGGCAGACCCCGACGCGACGGGGGAGAGCATCCGCCTGGACATGCACGACCTGTTCATGAAGTACCTGCCGCGCACCTGCAACCACTGCCTCAACCCCGCGTGCGTCGCGGCGTGCCCCTCGGGCGCCATCTACAAGCGCGAGGAGGACGGCGTCGTCCTGATTTCGCAGGACGCCTGCCGCGGATGGCGCGCCTGCGTGCCGGCGTGCCCATACAAGAAGGTGTTCTTCAACTGGGAGACCGGCAAGAGCGAGAAGTGCACCTTCTGCTACCCGCGGCTGGAGAGCGGCATGCCCAGCGTGTGCGCCGAGACCTGCGTGGGCAGGCTGCGCTACATGGGCGTCCTGCTGTACGACATGGACAAGGTCGAGGCGGCCGCCAAGACGAGCGACCCCACGCAGATCTGGCGCTCGATGCTCGACGTGATTGCCGACCCCAACGACCCCGAGGTCGTCAGCGCCGCGCGCGAGGGCGGCGTCCCCCAGGCGTGGGTCGACGCCGCGCAGGACTCGCCGGTCTACCGCCTCGTGAAGCAGTGGGGACTGGCGCTGCCGCTGCACGCCGAGTACCGGACGCTGCCGATGGTGTGGTACGTCCCGCCGATGAGCCCGATTCTCTCGCGCCTGGAGGCGCGCGACAAGCTCGCCGAGGCCGACGAGATGCGCATCCCGGTGGACTACCTCGCCAGCCTGTTCGCCGCGGGCGACCCCGAGCCCGTGCGGCGGATCATCGACCGCCTCGTCGCCGTGCGCATGCACATGCGCGCGCGCGAGCTGGGCGACCCCGAGCCCGACTGCGACCTTTCGCCCGAGACGCTCGACGACATCTATCGTCTGCTCGCGATCGCCCGGTACGAGGAGCGCTTCAACATCCCCACCGCGCCGGTCAGCGACCGTGACGAGGCGCTCGCTGCCCAGCGCGAGGCGGGCTTCTGCGCCTCGGCCACCTGCGCGAAGGGAGGGTTCGCCTCATGAGCGCGGCGACCGTGATCGACGCTACCGCGGGCGAGGGCGCCGCGCCCCGGGGCGTGGGAGGTCCCGCCTGTGCCGCGCAGGGCGCGACGGGCGGCGACGACGGGTGGCGCGCCGAGCTGCGCGCGATCGCCCGGCTGCTGAGCTATCCGGACGAGGGCTGGCGCTCCGAGCTGGGGGAGGCGTCGCGCTTCGCGCAAGGCCTCGCCGACGAGGGCGCCCGCCGCGCGATCGGCGACTTCGTCGACGAGGCGCTGGCGCAGGACGGGACGGTCTTCGAGCAGCGCTACGTCGAGGCGTTCGACTTCGGCAAACAGACCAGCCTCAACCTGACGGCCCGTGGCAGGTCGGACGCGGCGCAGCAGCGCTCGGACCTGTTCGCCTACTCGGTGTACTTCAAGGAGGCGGGCTACGAGCCCGGCGACGAGACGCCCGACCATCTTCCCGAGCTGCTCGAGCTCGCGTCGGTCGCGGAGGCGCCCCAGGCGGCGCTCGTGCTGCGCGGCTGCCGCGACGACCTTGGGCTGCTCGTGCGGGCGCTCGATGACGCCGACCTGGGCGCCTACGCCGCGCTCGTTCGGCGCGTCATGACCATCGGCGAAGAAATCGGACGGGAGGAGCCGCGATGACGCCGCTCGACATATTCCTCTGGGGTGTCTGCCCCTACATCGCGTTCACGATACTGATCCTGGGGACCGTCATCCGCCGCGTGTTCTTCGCGCGGACCTGGACGACCAAGTCCAGCCAGTTCCTCGAGAGGCGCCAGGAGCGCGTCGCGACGCCTCTGTTCCACGTGGCGCTGCTGTTCGTGTTCTTCGGCCACCTCGGCGGGTTCCTCATCCCCAAGAGCGTGACCGACTCGCTGGGCCTCACCGAGGAGATGTACCACGTGATCGCCTTCAGCATGGGCGGGGTGGCGGGCGTCGCGCTCGTCCTCGGCCTGGCGATGCTGATCCGCAGGAGGTTCGGCAAGGCCAGCTCCCGGCGTCTGCGCGCGAACACCTCGACGATGGACCGGGTCCTCTACGTCGTCCTGACGGTGACGATCCTCTCGGGGTTCATCGCCACGCTGTCCAACGCCAACGGTGCCTACGTGTACCGTGAGGGCATCATGCCCTGGATTCGCGGCGTGTTCGCGCTGCACCCCGACCCCACGCTGGTCATGGATGCACCGCTTCCCTTCAAGCTCCACATGTGCTGCTGGATGGTGCTCTTCTCCCTGCTGCCGTTCACCCGCGTCGTCCACATGTTCAGCGGCGTGACGGCGATCTTCAAGTATCCCGCCCGTCCCGACCTGGTGTATCGCCGCAGGGAGGGCGCGGCCGAGAGCATCGCCGCCCAGGCGGCGGCCGCTGCCCCCGCCGCTTCCGCCGCGTTCGCGGGGCAGGCTTCCGCTGCGCGCCCGCTCGGCGAGGCCGACGGCGCCGGGGAGCGCAGGCGGGAGTTCCCCCGCGGCGTGACGCGCTAGACGGCCTGACGCGCTCGACAGAACGGTCATGGGAGGGTGCCGGCGGCGGGCGTGCCGGCACCCTCCCTTGCGTTTCGCGGCGCCTCGGTGCCCCTGCCGCGACTGACCCGGCAGGGAGTGGCGCCTCGGGGGCTACCGGCCGTGTTGCCCGGAGGGGAGGCATGCCGGCTCGGCACGCGCACTACGGCTGTCTAGCGAGCGGGCCTGCCGTTGCGCCCGACGGAGATCGGCAGGGCGGCGAGCGCGTCGAGCGTCGCCTGCGCGGCGCCGCGCATCTCCTGGCGCCGCCGCTGCGGGATGCCGAGCGAGTCGAACGCCTCCACCGCGGCAGCCTCGTAGTCGCGCCTGTGCCGGGAGTTCAGCAGGTTCCAGTCGACGCCTGCCAGGGGCGCCGCCAGCTCGCGGTCGTAGGGGAGCCGGCCCTGGGCCATGAGCACGGCCAGGACCGGATAGCCCGCGTAGCCCTGCCAGTACGTGGCGCTGTCGTTGGACCTGTAGGCGTCGCCCTCCCAGACGACGGCGTAGCTGCGCTGTCCGTTCGACGAGGTCACCTCGGCGGATCGCTCGCCCATGCTCACGCGCCCGCCGGCGAGCGCGCTCCACGCCTCGTACACCTTCTGCAGCGGTGGCAGCTTGTCCATCTCTTCCCTCGATTCCGCGGGCCGGACCTCGACCCGAGCCTGCCCGGTGTTGTGGGCGCGCCGCGCGCTTGCGAGGGCGTGGCCGAGATGCGGCGCGCCCCATCGGGATATACCTGACGCCTCGGGCCGTCAATGCCCCTGGGGGTGCTGCCCCGTTTGTGGAGGGCCTGTCTTCTTCCGCGCGTGCGTCCCGTGCGACGCGGTGCCCTTATGCTAGGATGCCCCTCGCCCGACGCGCGCAGGTCCTGACGAGCACTGCCGTACCAGGTCACGAAAAGACGGCAGCGGCCTATCGGCACATCACTCGTCAGGAGGTATCGCCATGTCCCTTTCATGGGTTCTTCTCATCGGCTCGGGCGTCATGGAGTGCGTGTGGGCAGCCGCACTCGACAAGTCCGAGGGCTTCACGCATCCGATTCCGGTCATCATCTTCGTCGTCGCCATGGTCCTCAGCATGCTGGGACTCTCCCATGCCGTGCGCGACATCCCCCTGGGAATCGCATACTCCGTCTGGGTCGGCATCGGCGCCACGCTGACGCTGCTCTACTCCGTCTTCTTCGGCGGGGAGAGCATGACCCCGCTGCAGATCATGTTCGCGGTGGGCCTGATCGTCTGCGTCGTGGGGCTCAAGTTGAGCGCCGCCTCCTGAGTCGCACCGTGGCCGGGGAGGTCATGCCGCGGCTGGCTCGGCGCCGCGGGGCAGCCGACCTCGGCCGCCCGCGCCTCTCGTGCGTTGCCGCCCGACGCCGTGTGCCGTTTTGTTGGGGCGCGCGCCGTCCGCCGCGACGCGGGCGACCCTGCCACCTCGCATGGGGCACAAGCTCGGGGAGTCCCTTTGCAACGACGCGGAACACGGAGGAAGCCATGGCACAGAAGTTTGTCCAGGCGCAGAGCCACGACGTCGACCCCCTCGAGCAGGCGGCACGCATCGCCCAGGCGCTGCCGAAGGGGGTCCTGCTCACCACGAGGGCGGGTGACAAGGTCGACACGATGACGATCGGGTGGGGCGCCGTCGGCGTCTGCTGGGCGCGGCCCGTCTTCACTGCCTACGTGCGCACCGGGCGCTTCACCCACGAGCTGCTCGACCAGAACGCCGAGTTCACGGTCAACGTCCCGGACGCCGAGACGAGCCGCAGGATCCTGGGTGTGGCGGGCAGCGCAACCGGGCGCCTCACCGACAAGGTCGCCGACCTTGGGCTCACGCTCGTCGAGCCCAAGGCGGTGAGCGTGCCCGCGATCAAGGAGCTGCCGCTCACGCTGGAGTGCCGCGTCATCTACCGCCAGGACCAGGAC
>CAIFEU010000113.1:0-227 GCA_903789505.1 uncultured Coriobacteriales bacterium | reverse complement strand
CCGCAGATCGTGACCAAGTCGTATCCCGACGTCCCCGGCGTCAACCCCGACGGCTCCAACAACGGCGCGAACCGCGACGTCCACACCGTGTTCATGGGCGAGATCGTCGCGGCGTACGAGATCGAGCGGTAGGGCCGTCGGACGGGATCGGACGGGCCACCCGGCAGCTCGACCGGGCCGAGGCCGCCCGCGCCGGCGCGTCCCGGCGCGCGTGGCCTCTGCCCTGT
>CAIFEU010000112.1:252-8922 GCA_903789505.1 uncultured Coriobacteriales bacterium | reverse complement strand
ACGGCCCCCGCGCCCCCGACCTCGATGCGCACGATGTCGCCGATGGGCACGTCGACGCGCCCGGCGACGCGCCCCGTGCCCAGCCCTGTCTTGGTGCCCGTTCCCGTGCCCGGCCACGCGCCGCCGGCGGGGGGACGGGCGCCGCGGCCGTCGGGCTCCCCCGCCCCTCCGTCGACGTCGACTGTCAGCGTCCTGGCGCGGCGGTCGACGCGCACGGCGCGCCCGCGCACGCGCTCGCACGAGCCCCCCTCCTTGCGCGGGTCCGGGACGAACGCGGTGAGGTCCACGAAGGGGAGAGGCCCCGCGCCGTCACGAGCCTCGTCGACGCGGCGTGCGACCAGCTCGAGCGCGCGCTCGATCGACTCACGCTCGTCGTCGGCGAGCTCGGGCCGCCGCCGGGTGAGCCGCGCCGTCTCGCTGATCTCGTCGCCGTACCCCGACAGGGCGGCGAAGGGCGCGAACTGGGCGGCGCGCACCTCGGCCGGCTGGTGCGGGTGGGTGTACGACATGTGGGCCGGCAGGTCGATGATGTCCCCGTACGAGAGCAGGGCGAGCACCTCGGCACGCCGCAGACCGTCCTCGGTCGCGCTCTTCGCCCGGCGCGTGACCCCGGCGTCCCGGCGCGCCTGCTGGCTCGCGCGCGCGGCCCGCGTGAGCCGCTCCTCGCGCTCGAGCCGCCAGGCGCGGTGCTCGTCGCTCTCGTCGCAGCCCGCCCCCACGTTGGCGTCCGCCGGCGGGCGGGCGCCGCCGCGTGCCCTCTCCCCCATGATCATGCCCGATGCCCCCCGATCTGCTCGTTGCGCTCGCGGGCGCGCGCGGGCTCGGTGAGGCTCGAGGCCTTGAGTATCGCGTTCTTGCCGAACTTGCGCTTGATCTCGATGATCTGCTCCTGGGCGCTGCGCTCGCGCTCGAGGTCGCGCCGCTCCTGGGCGCGCTGGCGTTCGAGCTGCTCGTAGTCGGTGAAGAGGTCGAGTTGGCGGGGGGTCTGGTCGGGCTCGATGCGGCTCTCGTCCTCCACGTCGAGGGCGACGACGTTGATGCGGCGGATGGGCAGCGCCGGGTCCACCTCGCGGTCGAACACCGAGAGCACCGCCGCGGTGATGAGCCGCGTCGAGGAGGTCTTGCGCCCGAGTGTGGCGGAGCCCTGCGCGTGGGCGGGGACGGCGCGGCCGTAGCGGTCGACGCTCACGGGGCCGTCGTAGCCCGCCGCCTCGCCCTCGCCGCCGGGCGCCGCGGCCTGCCCGCCCGACCTGCCGCCTCCCGTTGCGCCGGCCCCTCTCGCGCCGGCCCCCGCGGAGAGCCCCTTGGCGTCGTAGCCGATCATCAGGGCGACGTGGTCGGTCACGAGGCCCTTGGCCACCAGGTCCAGCGACAGGGCGTCGGCCATCTCGCGCACCACGACGCGGCACTAGTCCTTCGCGTAGGCGAGGGGGAGCACCTGGCCGATGCTCAGGCTGTTCGACTTGGGCCGATAGGCGTGCACCTGCGCCATCGTGGTGGGCTCGACGCCCCAGGCGTGGTCGATCAGGTACTCGGCGTTCACCCCGAACATCGCGTAGAGGGAGTCCTCGTCGGCGATGCTGCGCCGCGCGATGTCCCCCATCGTGTGCATGCCGTTGGCCTCGAGTCGGCGCGCGTAGCCGTGGCCGACGCGCCAGAAGTCGGTGAGGGGCCGGTGCGTCCAGAGCTGCCTGCGGTAGCTCGCCTCGTCGAGCTCGGCGATGCGTGCTCCGTTCTCGTCGGGGGAGATGTGCTTGGCGACAATGTCCATCGCGACCTTGCACAGGTACATGTTGGTGCCGATGCCGGCCGTGGCGGTGATGCCCGTGGCGGCGAGCACGTCCTCGATGATCCTGCCCGCCAGCTCGCGGGCGGTCGTGCGATACGTGCCCAGGTAGGGCGTCACGTCCATGAAGACCTCGTCAATCGAGTACACGTGGATGTCCTCCGGGGCGGCGTAGCGCAGGTAGACGTCGTAGATGGAGGAGCTCACCTGCATGTAGCGCGCCATGTGCGGCATCGCCGTGATGTAGCTGAGCATCAGCGTGGGGTCGCTGCGCACGAGGACGTCGTCGGCCGACTCGCCGCGGAAGGGGCGGCCTCCCAGCGCGGAGCGGCGCTCGGCGTTGATCTGGCGGACGCGCTCGATGACCTCGAACAGCCGGGCGCGTCCGGATATCCCGTAGGACTTGAGCGAGGGAGAGACGGCCAGGCAGATGGTCTTCTCGGAGCGGCTCGCGTCGGCGACGACGAGGTTGGTCGACAGGGGATCGAGGTCGCGCTCTCTGCACTCGACCGACGCGTAGAACGATTTGAGGTCGATGGCTATGTAGACGTGTTGGGCGCGCCGGCCCGCGTTGTCTGGCATGTGCGTGCGTCGCCCTCCCCTCGTCGTGCCGACGCGCGGCCGTCCCAGCGCCGGCTGGCGGCATCGGGGGAGGCGCGACTGCGTCGGTTTGGTACAAACACATGTTCTGTCCAATTGTGCACCGATGCGGGCGCGTTTGCAATGGGATGCGCATGTGTGTTCTGATTTCGGACCGAGTGGCCCGAGGGACGGGCGGGCGAGGGCGACGTCGGGCGGTGGCGTGGGGTCACCGCCAATCGGGCGAGGACGGGGCTGCGCCCGATTGTCCCTGCCCGCCGGCCGGCCCCGCTGCGGAGGTGACCAGCCCGATTAGCTCCTGCTGGCCGTGGACGTCGAGCTTGGCGTAGACGTTGCGCACATGGTACTTGACCGTGTTGTAGCCGACGCCGAGCTCGCTCTGGATGCGCGAGGGGGCGTGGCCCCGGGCGAGCAGGCCCAGGACCTGGGACTCCCGCGCGGTGAGCCCGTGCGACGAGGAGAGCTCGCGGCAGCGCTCGTCGACGAGGTCCACATACTGGACCTCGATCACGGGGGCGGGGGACTCGGGGGCCACCGCGGCGATGGTGTCGTCGAAGCTGAAGCTGCGCCTCGTCGCGGCCACGTAGACGGAGAGGATCGTCAGGACCGTCGCGACGACGAGGCCCTGAAGCATCGTCACGTCGGCACCGTGCGGGGCGGTCGGGAGGGCGCCGGGGACGATCCACAGGGCGGCACCGGCCTCGATTCCCAGGTTGCCGACGACGTACCCCCAACAGATTGCGGGGATGGCGTCGACGGTGTTGCGCGCTGCGACCGCGCACAGGGCGAGCGACTGGAGCAACTGCATGAACATGTTGCCCGCCACGATGAGAGGCGACGCGACCTCCTCGACGCCGCCGAGCAAGAGCAGGACAAGGCCGGCCGTCACCAGGGCGTACGCTATCAAGAAGAGGTGGTCCACCTCCACCTTGTCCCGCAGGACCAGCGCGTAGACGCCGCAGACGACCAGCGCGACGGCGTTCGCGGCGGACGACACGGCGAGGGTGGAGACGTCGGCGCAGCGGAGCGCGAGGACGAACGCGACATTGAACATGAAGAGGTAGACGAAGAACGCGTGCGACAGCGGAAGGAACGCCTTCGGCTGCACGACTTGCTGCTCGGCGGGGATGCCCACGAGGGCGAGCCGCCTGAAGAACGGCCTCGTGGGGGGAACGCACAGCAGGGGGATTCCTGCCGCGCATGCGCAGGCGACGGCTGAGACCATGGCGTGCGAGCACCCGTTGTTGAGCGGGAAGGCGACTGCGACCGCAGCCGTCCCCGCGAGCGATATGCAGGCGGCAGCCCTCTGCAGGCCCACCCGAGAGCATGCCAGGACCCAAATCACGGCGCCCCAGGCGTCCGCCGCGCCCTCGAGTGCGGAGCCGATCGCGACGAGCGCGGCCGAACCCGCCTCGGTCCCCAGGTGGGAGAGGGTGTAGCCAGCGACGGCGAGGGTGCAGGTGAGCAATGCGAGCGGAACGGGGCGCAGCAGGTGCGGCCTCCAACGAGCCGCGACCAGGACCGCCAGGATGAGGACGGTCTGCGACGTGGTCGACACGTCGCGGGACCAGGCGAAGACCCCCTCGGAGGCGACGTGCAGAGTCCCGTTGTACAGGCCGAGGCCGAGCATCATGAGGAAGCTTGACGCGAGGCACGCCAGGAGCGAGGCCCGCGACGCGTCGGGCGTCGGCTCCGGCGCCGCGACGGGCCGATCGTCGGTCGGTCTCAGCTCGCCGTTGAGCACGAAGGTGCCCCCGCACCCCTCCCGTGCGGTCGAGACGGGCGCGCGCCGCCTGTGGGTGTCGACGTCCCTGTCTGCCGCCGTCATGTTGGCGCTCCTTCGGATGCGAATGCGTTTCCGCAGCTCAACGATATTACCACCCTGAGCGGGTGGGGTGCGCCACTGGCGCGATGCATATGATCTGCCCTGCGACTCGCGCCTGCCGAAGGGGACGTCGGGACGCGGACTGGTGCCGTCTTGCGGCGGCACACGTCAGAGAATGGGGACACACGCGAAGGGATGGACAACGATGGGACAGGATGACACGCTCGGCTCGATCAATCGCCGTTCGTTCGTGAGGGGGTCGGCTCTGGGCATCGGGGCGCTGGCGGTCGGGGCGGTTGCGACCCCGGCGCTGGCCGCGGACGAGAAGCAGACGGGCGACGACGCCGGGTCCTCACAGGCCGACAGCTCTCGCGCCGCGGCTTCGGGCGATGCGCGGGAGACCGTCCAGTCCGTGCCCGAGACCGACGCCCCCGCGTGGCTGGGCAGGGAGCCCGAGGTGTCCCCCGCCGACATCGTCGCGACCTACCGCACCGACATACTGATCGTCGGGGCGGGGGCCGCCGGCAGCGCCGCGGCGGCAACGGCGAGCGAGCTCGGCATCCACTGCATCCTCGTCGAGCGCGGCGCGAGCGTGCCGGAGACTCGAGAGTACATGGCGGGGGTCAACACCGACCTCATGAAGCAGGCGGGCGCGCCGGAGGTCGACCCAGAGAAGCTCCTCAACGAGATCAGCCGCTATGCCAGCGGCAAGGCCGACCGCGACCTCATCAAGCTCTGGATTGACAACTCCGCCGAGGTCATCGACTGGGTCGACGGCTACATGACCAAGGCCGGCAAGACGTGCCTGCTCGACATCCACGACGAGCATCCCACCGGGGGCACCGACTACTACCTGCCCATCGTGCAGCACGACTGGGAGCCCAGCTACACCTACCCCATGCGCAACGACCTGTTCGCGCAGGCGACGCAGGACGCCGGCAACCACGTGCTGTACAACTGCCGCCTTGTGAGGCTGATTCACGCCGACGGCAAGGTCACGGGGGCGATCTGCGACTATGAGGGCTCCCTCATCAGGATCGACGCGCCCAGGACCATCATCGCGACCGGCGGTTACCCGGCCAACCCGGAGATGATGGGCGCCCTGCAGCCCGACACTGTGGCGTGCGTCACCGCCGAGAGCTATCACGGCCTCGACGACGGGAGCGGCATCAAGGCGGCCATGTGGGCGGGAGCCGCCAAGCAGACCGACCCCACCCCGATGATCTTTGACCGCGGGTCGGTGATGCCCGGGCAGGACGCGGGCTACGTGAGGTGCGAGGACGGCGGATACCGCTTTCCCGGCAAGAACTACCAGCTCAACATCGGCAGCCAGCCGTTCCTCAAGGTCAACCGCCGTGGCAAGCGCTTTGCTAACGAGTCCACGCCCTACGACAACATGCTGTTCGCCACGCGCCGCCAGCCCGGCGGAGTGTTCTGCCAGGTGTTCGACTCGAGCAGCGAGAGCGACATCGAGAGGTTCGCGATGATTGGCTGCGCGTCGTACACCACCGAGGCGATTTCCAGCGGCGACTTCACGACGGAAAGCTTCATCGAGTTCGACGGGGGGTCTGACACCTTCGTGAAGGCCGACACGCTCGACGAGCTGGCCGACAAGCTGGGGTTCGAGGACGACGACAAGGAGGCGTTCCTGGCCACCTGCGACCGGTACAACGAGCTCTACGACGCCCAGGAGGACTCCGACTACGGCAAGGAGGCCTACCGCCTCTCCGAGCTGCGCACCCCGCCGTTCTACGGCTGCTGGTTCGGGGCGAGCCTGCTGTGCACGCTGGACGGCCTCCACATCAACTCCAGGATGCAGGTGCTCGACGCCGACTGGCAGCCAATCGAGGGGCTGTATGCCGCGGGCGACGCCTCGGGGGACTTCTTTGACACGAACTACCCCGAGTACATCCCCGGCCTGGCGTGCTGCCGGTCGGTCACCGAGGGCCGCTACTGCGTGAAGTCGATCGCGGAGGAACCCGGCTTCGCGCCCTCGGAGAACGTCACGACCGACATTCCCGCGCCCGCCTCCGCGCCTGCCGCCTCGGAGCTCGCGGACGGGACCTACACCGGCACCGCGCGCGGCATGAACGGCGACATCAGCGTGACGATCGAGGTGAAGGGCGGGGCGTTCTCCGTGGTCGAAATCGGCCCCAACTACGAGACGGAGCGCTATCCCGGCTACATGGGCATCGACGGCGGCCTGTTTGCCGATCAGATCGAACAGGCCCAGAGCGACCAGATCGACGGCATCGCCGGCGCAACGGTGACCAGCGGCGCCATCAGGCTCGCCACGAAGCGGGCGATGCAGGCGGCGGCCGCGGCAAAGTAGGGGGCGACAGCTCTTGGCAGGGCCGGGCAGTTCGGGCCTGCGCGCGGCGGGAGCGTTCCTTTGCCTCCGCCGACGCGCTACGGGCCTCGGGCCGCCCGGCCCTACCTGGCGTCCTGCGCTATCACGATCACCATGTCGCCCTCGCCGAGCCGCCGGACGATTTGCCGAAGTTGTAGAGATGCGGCGCCGAAGGGGCGCGGACACGGCACCGGGGCCGGCACGCCGGGCCGCCGGCAGGTCGACGCGCTACGATGCTGGGGTCATCACACACGCCAGCATCCGTCAGCCGCCTAGCCTTGCCCGCCTTGCCGTCAGGGGGGGGCGTCGGGGCTGCGACGCGGCCGTGCGAGGGAAGAGGGACAGTCGCATGGAGGACTTCAAGGAGCTGTACTACCGCCAGCCGTACGTCCGAGAGTTCGACGCGAGCGTGGTCTCGTGCGAGCCGAGCGCCGACGCCGCCGGCAGGTTCGAGGTCACGCTCTCGGAGACCGCGTTCTACCCCGAGGGCGGCGGCCAGCCCGGCGATCGGGGGACGCTCCGGCTACCGACCGAGGGGGCGGAGAGCGTCGCCGCCGAGGGTCAGCCGGCCGAGGCTCCCGCCGACGCGCCTGCGGCCGACTCCGACGCGCCCACGACCGCCGACGACGGGGCCGGGGCGCTCGAGAGTGAGGCGCCTAAGCCTGAGGCACCCGCGACGGAGGCGCCCGCCGTCCGCGTCCTCGACACGCGCAAACGCGGCGACGCCGTGGTCCACCTCACCGACGCGCCCCTGCCGGTGGGGGCGCCGGTGCACGGGACGCTCGACTGGACGTGGCGCAGCGACAACATGGAGGGGCACACCGGCGAGCACATCCTGTCGGGCATCGTCCACGCGCTGTACGGGTACGACAACGTGGGCTTCCACATGGGAGAGGACTGCATCACCGTCGACTTCAGCGGCCCGCTCGACGAGTCGCAGGCCCTGGAGGTGGAGCGGCGCGCCAACCAGGCGGTGCGCGCCGACCTCGAGGTGCGTGAGCTGCTCCCCTCGCCCGCCGAGCTCGCGGCGATGAGCTACCGCAGCAAGAAGGAGCTCGAGGGCGTCGTCCGCATCGTCTCGATCCCGGGGGTGGACACCTGCGCCTGCTGCGGCACGCACGTCTCCACGACCGGTCAGGTGGGACTCGTCAAGATCCTGAGCGTGACGAGCAAGAAGAAGGGGGCGCGTGTCGAGCTGCTGTGCGGGCGGCGCGCGCTGCTGGCGTACGAGGCCGAGATGGCGCAGGTGCACGGCATCTCGACGCTGCTGTCGGCCAAGACCGGCGAGGTGCTCGACGCGGTCAGGCGCCTCGACGACGAGAAGAACGAGCTGCGCCGCCAGCTGCAGCAGGCCCATCGGCAGCGCCTGGACCTCGAGGTCAGGGCTCTGCCCGAGCGGCCGGGGCTGGTCGTGCGCATCGAGGACGGCCTGAGCGTCGACGAGCTGCGCTACTTCTGCAACAGGGCGCTCGAGGCCGGGCGCGCCACCACGGTCGCGGCCCTGTCGCGCGCGGCGGGCGCCGGTCCCGAGGGCGCTCCCGCCGAGGACGCCCCGGCGCGCTTCGACTACGTGATGGCGAGCTCCGACGCTGCCGTCGACCTGCGCGCGGCGGTCAAGGAGCTCAACGCCGAGCTCAACGGGCGCGGGGACGGAAAGCCCGAGATGGTGCAGGGCAGCTTCACGGCGCCCCGCGGCGACGTCGAGGCGGCGCTGAGGGCGCGGCTCTCGTAGGGGCGCGGCGGGCGCGCGGCGCACGGGGGGCGCCCGCCCCGCCGGTCGCCCGTCTTGCCCGCGCGCGACCTGCCCGTCCCCCGTGGTCTGCCTCCTGCGCCCGCTTGGCCTCCCTGTCGAGTCAAATTTCCAACAATTGTCGTCGAACGCACACCCATGGCTGTCGTCCCGGCGTACAATCGCACGTGGCCGTGGCCGCGGCCCGGGCAATCGGTAACAAGCGGGAACCCATCCCCACCATCGTCCGGGTTCGGTCCCTCGCCCGCCGCGCGCGGGGCGTCCGAGCGAACGAATGGGAGACAGCATGAATACGTACGACCACCTTGTCGGGGGGGGCCCGGGGGCCCCCGCCGGCCCGGCGGCCGGCCCCCCGCGGC
>CAIFEU010000112.1:0-242 GCA_903789505.1 uncultured Coriobacteriales bacterium | reverse complement strand
GGGGGGGGGCGGCGTAGCTACGTATTGGGAGACAGCTTTATTACTACCGACCCCGTTGTGGGGGGCGCCGGGGGCGCCCAGGCCTGCGATGCGGACGGCACGCGGCGGCAGACGCCCGGTCGGGCGTCGCAGGGGGCGCTCATGTCGCGGCGCGAGCTCGTAGCCGCGGGGTGTGGGGCGCAGGGCGCGGCAGCCGCGGTCGGGCGGGCGGGGATAATGGGCGCCGGCGGGGCGCTCGCCGC
>CAIFEU010000111.1 GCA_903789505.1 uncultured Coriobacteriales bacterium | reverse complement strand
CCTACGACCCGGGCGACCCCAAGATCGAGCTCAAGATCGTCCACACGCTGCACGTCGCCGAGCTGTGCGAGCGCATCGCCGCGAGCCTGGGGGTGCCCTCCCGCGACGTCGACCTGGCGTGGCTGAGCGGACTGCTTCACGACATCGGCAGGTTCGAGCAGGTCAGGCGCTACGGCACGTTCGACGACCGCGCCTCGTGCAGTCACGCCGCCCTGGGCGTCGAGATACTGTTCGGCGAGGACGGCTCCCGGGCGGGTGCCAAGGGCGCCCAGGGAGGGGCGGACGCCCCGTCGACGGCGGGGGGCGCTGCGACGGGACGGGACGGCGGGGCGCTGGGCGAGTTCGTCGACCCGGGCGCACTGGAGCGCGACGAGGTCGCCATGCTGCGCGCGGCGATCGCCCATCACAGCGCCTATCGCCTGCCCGACGGCCTCGACCCGCGCACGCGCACGCTGTGCTGCGTACTGCGCGACGCAGACAAGATCGACATCCTGCGCGCAAACATCGACACGCCGACCTCGGCGATCCAGGACGTCCCCGAGGAGCGGATACGCGCGAGCCTCGTCACCCCGGGCGTCGAGCGCGGCTTCTACGAGCACCGCACGCTGCGCCGCGAGGAGCGCTCGACCCCGCTCGACGCCCTCGTGAGCTACGCCTGCTTCGTGTACGAGCTGGTCTACCCCGAGAGCCGCCGCATCGCCGATGAGCAGGGCTTCGTGTACCGCCTGCTCGCCCGCCCGGTCGACGACCCGCAGACCAGGCAGACGCTGGCGCGCATGAGCGACCACCTGCGCGACTGGCTGCGCGCCTCCTACTGAGCCCGCGCCTCCGCGCCGTCCGCGCCGCCCGCGATGCCGGTCGCGTGGACGATTGCGCGCGCCGACGATTGTTAACACGAATTCACAGGTGCTCTGCCGATAATGGGACGGCGCGCCGACCTTCCGGGCCACCCACCCGACCCGGCGCGCAGCCCGCGCGGCGGTGCCGAGAGGACGCCGCGCGGCGGCCCGCCTGAACAGACATGAGAGGGACGCGCATGGTCGAGATAAAACCGCTGTCCGCTGACTATGAGGAGTACCTGCGAGACGAGTCGCGCACCGTCGGGAGCGCGCAGAGCATCTCGTTCCCCCGCACGGAGCAGGAGGTGCGCGAGGTCCTCTCCCAGATGAGCGACGCCGGCGTCCCCGTCACCGTCCAGGGAGGGCGCACCGGGCTCGCGGCGGGGGCCGTCCCGGACGGCGGGCACGTCCTCAACCTGAGCAAGATGACCCGCTGCGTGGGGCTGTCGCCGGCGCGGGTCGACGAATCGGGCGCCATCGACCCCGACGGGGCGTTCCTGCTGACCGTGGAGCCGGGGGTGGTGCTGTCCCAGCTGCGCAAGGACATCGAGGACAAGAACGTCGACGTCCGCGGGTGGGACGAGGCGAGCCTCGCCGCCTGGCGCGCCCTGTGCGACGCGCGCGAGCACTTCTTCCCGACCGACCCCACCGAGACGAGCGCGACGATCGGCGGCATGGCGGCATGCAACGCGAGCGGGGCGCGCAGCTACGGGTACGGCCCGATGCGCTCCCACGTGACGGCGCTGCGCGTGGTCCTCTCCGACGGCCAGACCCTCGCGCTGCGCCGCGGTCAGGCCGTCGCGCGCGGGACCTCGCTCGACCTGGTGACCGAGCAGGGCGGGCGCGTCCACGTGGACCTGCCCACCTACGAGATGCCGCGCACCAAGAACGCGTCGGGCTACTTCTGCGCGCCCGACATGGACGCGGTCGACCTGTTCATCGGCAGCGACTCCACGCTGGGCGTCATCACGCAGGTCGAGCTCGAGCTCGTCGCCCTGCCTCGCGTGATCTGGGGCGTGAGCTGCTTCTTCGCCGACGAGTCCCACGCGGTCGAGTTCACGCGCAGCGCCCGCGCCGCGCTGCGCGACGCCAAGGCGATAGAGTACTTCGACGCCGACGCCCTCGACATCCTGCGAGCCCAGCGACGTGCGAGCACGGCGTTCGCCGCCCTTCCCGAGCTGCGCGACGACGCGCGCGCCTGCGTCTACGTGGAGCTGCAGTGCGAGGCTGAGGCCGAGGCGACCGAGGAGCTGTGGAAGCTCGGGGACGTGCTGACCTCCTCCGGCGGCAGCGAGGACGCGACCTGGGTCGCCCGCACCGCCGTCGACCGCGAGACGCAGCGCTTCTTCCGACACGCCGTCCCCGAGAGCGTCAACATGCTGATCGACGAGCGCCGCAAGTCCGACCCCACGATCACCAAGCTGGGCAGCGACATGTCGGTGCCCGACGAGTGCCTGCCCGCCGTCATGCGCATGTATCGCGAGACGCTCGCCGAGCAGGGCCTGCAGAGCGCGATGTGGGGCCACATCGGCAACAACCACCTGCACGTCAACGTCCTCCCGCGCGACGCGGGCGACTACGCGCGCGGCAAGGAGCTGTTCAACCGCTGGGCGCGCAGCGTCACCGAGATGGGCGGAGCGGTGTCCGCCGAGCACGGCGTGGGCAAGATGAAGCGCGACTTCCTGCGCACGATGTACGGGGAGCGCCACATCCGCGAGATGGCGCGCGTCAAGGCGCAGCTCGACCCGGCGCACATCCTGGGGCTGGGCAACCTGTTCCCGCCCGACACCCTGCCACTGCCCGTCGGCAGCGAAGCGGCGGGCCATGCGACTGACGACGGCACGAGGGAGGCGTAGGGAAGATGATGAACGTCATGGTGTGCGTGAAGGCGGTCCCCTCCACCACCGAGGTGAAGATGGACCCCGTCACCAAGACCATCGTGCGGGACGGGCGCCAGTCGGTCATCAACCCGTTCGACGCCTCCGCCCTTGAGGTGGCGGTGCGCATCAAGGAACGCCTGGGCGCCACGGTGGGCGTGATGTCGATGGGCATCCCCGACACGCAGCGCATCCTGCGCGACTGCCTGGCGCGCGGCGCCGACTTCGGCGTGCTCCTGTCCGACCGCCCCTTCGCCGGGGCAGACACGCTGGCGACCTCCTACGCGCTGATGCGCGGCATCGACAAGGTGAGGGCGCGCTGGGCCGAGCAGGGCAGCGGCGACCTCTCGCTGGTCGTGTGCGGCAAGATGGCCGTCGACGGAGACACCGCCCAGATTGGCCCCGAGCTCGCCCGCCAGCTGGGGTTCGCCTGCGTCACGAGCGTCTGCGAGGTGCTCGAGGCCACCGAGGGCGCGCTGCGCGTGCTGCGCGAGGTCGACGGCGGCCACGAGGAGGTCCGCGTGAGCCTGCCCGCGCTCATCACCGTGACCAAGGACGTCTGCAACCCCCGCATGCCCTCCATCACCGGCGTGCGGTTCGGCATGCAGGGGCCGGTGGACGTGTGGGGCGCCGCGGACGTCGGCGCCGACCCCGGGCGCATCGGCCTGACCGGCTCCCCCACCCAGGTGGTCCGCTCGTTCACCCCCGAGCGCGCCAGCGGGAGCACCCCCATCGAGGGCGACGCACACGAGCAGGCGCGCGCCATCGTCGACATGATCAAGGAGATGGCGTAATGAGCGGACTCGTTGTCGATACCCAGGCGTGCATCGGCTGCCGCAAGTGCGTGCGCGCGTGCGGGGGCACCGCGGGCATCGTGGTCGAGAATCGCAAGGCACGCGTGACCGCAACCTGCACGATGTGCGGGACCTGCGTCGGCGTCTGCCCGGTCGGCGCCCTCTCGATCGAGAAGGACGAGGGGGCCGGCTCGCAGGACCTCTCCTCCTACCGCGACATCTGGGTGTTCGCCCAGGTCGACGGCGACGTCGTCGCGCCCGTGACGTTCGAGCTGCTCGGCAAGGCGCGCGAGCTCGCGGCGCAGCGCGCCCGGTGCGGCTCGCCGTGCGACGTCGTGGCGCTGCTCCCCTGCGGGCCGCTCGCGTCCTCGCCCGTCTGCGGCGACGGGGAGGGTTCGGGGGCTGCGGCGCTGGTCGCCGGCGGCGCGGACGCCGTGATCCGCTGCCGCGACGAGCTGCTCGCCGCACCGGACGCACGGCGCATGGCGAGCTGGGTCTGCGAGCTGGCGCGCTCCCGCCGCCCGGAGATCGTGCTGTTCGGCGCCACCGGGTTCGGGCGCGAGCTCGCCCCGATGGTGGCCGCGGAGCTGCGCACCGGCCTCACCGCGGACTGCACCGTGCTCGCCATCGACGAGACGACCGGCATGCTCCAGCAGACGCGGCCCGCGTTCGGCGGCAACCTGATGGCCACGATCGTCTGCCCCGGCCATCGCCCCCAGATGGCAACCGTGCGCCCCGGCGTGATGGCGGCCGCCGTGCCCGACCCGACGCGTCCGGGCACGGTGGAGGACGTGGCGCTCCCCGCCGGGTCGCCCGTCCGCGCCGCGGAGGCGCTCGAGGTGCTGCGGCGCATCCCGCGCGACGACGCAGCGTCGATCACCGACGCCGAGCGGCTCGTCGTGGTGGGACGCGGCATCGGGTCGAAGAAGGCGCTCCCCCTGATGAGGCGTCTGTGCGAGCTCCTTGGCGCAGGATTGGGATGCTCCCGTCCCCTCGTTGAGTCGGGATGGCTCGAATATCGCCATCAGGTGGGGCAGACTGGTGTGTCAGTCTCCCCCAAGCTGCTCATCAGCGTGGGGGTCTCGGGCGCGATCCAGCACCTCGCCGGCATCGGGGGCGCCCAGACGGTCATCGCGATCAACACCGACCCCGACGCGCCGATCTTCGGCGTGAGCCAGTACTCGGTCGTGGGCGACTGCAACGAGGTCGTGCGCGAGCTCGTGTCCCAGCTGGAGGCGGAACGCGACTAGCATGACGGCGGCGCCTCGCCGCGCGCCGTCGCCGTGCGGTGGCCCCGAGCGACGCTCGCTCGGGGCCCGCGGGGGCCCGGGCCCTCGCGCGGCGTACGGCATGGCGCGCCGCCGGGCGCGCGGCGCGGCGCCATCGCGCGGGCGGGCGAAGACGCGCGCGCGTCAGAACGACGTGCGCACCGCACGTGAGGCAAAGCGCAAAACGGGCCCCGCAGGCGGCGACGAGCTGCGCCTGCGGGGCCCGCGTAGACGGCGCCGTGGGCTAGCCGCGGCGCTCCTTGATCTCCGCGACGACGTCGGCGATGAACTCGTCAGTCGCACGCGTCACGGTCTGGTTGGAGCGATCGCGCACGCTGACGTTGCCCGCCTCGGCCTCCTTCTCGCCCAGAATCAGCATGTAGGGCACGCGGTCCACGTCGTGCGCCTCGCGGATCTTGTAGCCGATCTTCTCGTCGCGCTCGTCCACCTTCACGCGCACGCCGGCGGCGCGCAGCTTGTCGGCGACCTCGTTGGCGTAGGCGCGGTGCTTCTCGGAGACCGGCAGCACCTTGACCTGGCACGGGGCGAGCCACGTCGGGAACTTGCCTGCGTACTGCTCGGTCAGCATGCCGATGAAGCGCTCGAAGCTGCCGAAGCCCGCGCGATGAATCATAATCGGCTGCTTCTTGGAGCCGTCGGCGTCGGTGTACTCGAGCTGGAAGTTATGCGGCAGCTGGAAGTCGAGCTGAATCGTGCCGCACTGCCACGTGCGACCCAGGCAGTCCTGCAGGTGGAAGTCGATCTTGGGCCCGTAGAAGGCGCCGTCGCCCTCGTTGACCGTGTACTCCATGCCCATCGAGTCGAGCGCGGCGCGCAGGCCCGCCTCGGCGCGCTCCCAGTCCTCGTCGGAGCCCATCGAGTTCTCGGGGCGCGTGGACAGCTCCACGCGGTACGGGAAGCCGAACTGGTGGTAGTAGGCGGTGATCAGGTGCGCGACGTCGGTGACCTGCTCGGTGATCTGGTCGGGACGGATGAACAGGTGCGCGTCGTCCTGCGTGAACGCACGCACGCGGAACAGGCCGTGCAGCGCGCCCTTGAGCTCGTGGCGGTGGTCCTTGCCGGCCTCGGCGAGCTTCAGCGGCAGGTCACGGTAGCTGCGCGGCTTGCTCTTATAGATCAGGCAGGCGCCCGGGCAGTTCATCGGCTTGACGGCGTACTCCTCGTCGTCGATCACCGTCGTGTACATGTTCTCCTTGTAGTGGTCCCAGTGACCGGAGGTCTCCCACAGGGACTTGTTCAGGATGATCGGCGTGTCGACCTGCTCGTAGCCGTACTTGTCCTGCATCTCCATCCAGTACTGCATCAGGGCGTTCTTGACGCGCATGCCGTTGGGCAGCCAGAACGGGAAGCCGGGGCCCTCGTCGGCCATCATGAACAGCTCCATCTCCTTGCCGATGCGGCGATGGTCGCGCTTCTCGGCCTCCTCGAGCATCTTGAGGTGGTTCTCGAGGTCCTCCTTGCTGGCGAAGGCGACGCCGGAGATGCGGGTGAGCATCTTGTTGTTCTTGTCGGCCTTCCAGTAGGCGCCCGACACGCCCGTGAGCTTGAACGCCTTGAGCGCCTTGGTATAGGTGAGGTGCGGGCCCACGCACATGTCGACGTACTCGCCCTGCTTGTAGAACGTGATGCGCGCGTCCGCCGGCAGGTCTCCGATGTGCTCGACCTTGTAGGACTCGCCGCGGTCGCTCATCAGCTTGACCGCCTCGTCTCGCGGCAGCTCGAAGGTCTCGACCTTGAGGTTCTCCTTGACGACCTTGCGCATCTCGTCCTCGATGGCGGGAAGGTCGTCGTCGGAGATCTTCGCGTCACCCAGGTCGATGTCGTAGTAGAAGCCGTTGTCGGTCGCCGGGCCATACCCGAAGTGCGCCTGCGGGTACAGACGCTTGACCGCCTGCGCCAGGACGTGCGCCGCCGTGTGACGAATGACGTGGAGCTCCTCGTCGGCGGGGCATTCGGCGACCGTGCCGTCGTTGTACAGAACCTTCATGGTGATATCTCTTTCCCTCTGCTCGAAGCGAGTACGTGGCGCGGCGCGGCAGACGGCGCGTTGCCGAGGCAAGACGGGCTCCACTTTAACGCACCGGACACATCGCCGCCCGTCATGGACTCCCCCGTATGGGCAAGTAAAGAAAATCCGCACGCCACTTGCGGACAAAAACCTACCGCTCAGATTATTAACGGCAGCGAATCGTGCGCGTGCTAGGATGCGCTTCGATGCACATGCGGGGGAACGAGCCCGCCGTCGGCCAGGGAGAAGCACCGCGGCCGGCGCGCGGCGAGTTGAGACGGCCGCCCGGCCGAACCCTTCGAACCTGTCAGCCAACACTGTCGTAGGGAGCATGCGCCCATCCGCCGCCGCACATGTGCAGGGCGGCGCCCGCTCGGGCGGGACCGGGACCACCCGGCAACCTCCGCGCGGCAGAGCGCATCCCCCGCCTTGCGGAAAGGATGCACAGATGGATCTTCCCACCGTCGAGTCCCAGTCCAGAGCCGTCGCCGACGCAATCGGGGCGGCACGCGAGCAGACCCCGCTCGTCCCCTCGATCACCAACGCGGTGACGATCGACTACGTTGCCAACGCCCAGCTCGCCGTCGGGGGCTCGGCCGCCATGGTGCACATGCCCGACGAGGGCGAGTTCATCGCGCGCGCCGGCGCCGCCGTGTACCTCAACGTGGGCACGCTCATGCCCGTGCTCGCCGAGACGATGACGCGCACCGCCCGCACGCTGCGCTCCTGCGGCACGCCGTGGGTCGTCGACCCGGTCGCCATCGGCATCGGCGCGATGCGCACCGACATCCTGCTGACCTTCGGGGAGTGCAGGCCCACGGTCGTGCGCTGCAACGCGAGCGAGGCCATTGCCCTGGCGAGGCTGTGGGGTCTGCTCGACGAGGGCGCCAAGGCGGGCGTCCGCGGCGTCGACTCGACCGACGAGGTGGACGCGGCGCGCGAGGCAGCGGTCGCGATCGCGCGCCACACCGGCGGGGCGGTGGCGGTGTCGGGCAAGGTCGACCTCGTGACCGACGGCACGACCGTCGCGCGCTGCGCTGGCGGCTCAGAGCTGCTCACCTACGTGACCGGCTCGGGATGCGCGCTGGGCGGCGTGACGGCGGTGTACGCGGCGGTCGCCGACCCCTTCACCGCCGCGCTGGCCGCGACCCTCATGTTCAACTACGCCTCCGACCGCGCCGCCAGCGTCGCCGACGCGCCCGCGAGCTTCAAGGTCGCGTTCATCGACGAGCTGTTCCGCGCGAGCAAGGTCCCCGACGAGGTCGCCGCCAAGGGGTTCGCGCTCGAGCGCGCGTAAGCGCCCGCGGGGCCGGGGGGGGGGGGGCCCGCGGGCGGGCGGGGCGCCCGGGGGGGGGGGGGGGGGGGGGGGGGGGTGTTTTTTTTGGGGGTTGGGGAGGGGACTGATTCCTTTTCCACCGAACAGGAAAATACGTTCATCGACAGCTACATGATTTGAACGGAATCGCAATCGCGCGTCGGAACACCGGCCGAGTCGCCCCGACGGCCGCGCGTTGCCGCCGAGACGCCCCGCAGCCATGCGCGGCAGGGCGTCAGGCGGGGCGCAAACGCCCGACGCCCGACGCCCGGCGCGCCCCTCTGCCGCGCGATCGCCCCGAAGCCCCCAAAGGAAGCCCCCGCCATGCCTTCGCTGACCACCGGAAATCGCCTGTACCTCTACCAGCTCCTGCGCCAACGCATCGGGGCGAACCGCCAGACGCTGATCGACAGGGCCGAGGCGGCGATCGTCGAGGACGGCATCGACCCGGCCGACACCGGGTTCGGCGACGCGCGCGAGATGCTCGAGGCGCTGCCCGAGTTCGTCGAGGTCATCACCTTCAGGCACGGCAACACGTACGTGATCGTCCACCCCGTCCCCGAGTGGGACCAGCTGCTCGAGCGCCTCGCGGCGCAGCCCGCCGCCCAGACGCGGGCTGCCCAGGGCCGCGGGAGGCAGCAGTACCGGCGCGGCGCAAGGGAGCTGCGCCCGGAGCGCCCCGCCGCCAGGCGCCGGCGCCAGAAGGCGAAGGCCCAGGCGTCCGCCGGGGACGCCGCCGGCGTCGCCCGCGAAGGCTCCGATGCCGCGGGGGCGCAGGCGACCCCCGCCCCCAGCGCCGGCC
>CAIFEU010000110.1 GCA_903789505.1 uncultured Coriobacteriales bacterium | reverse complement strand
GCCCGGCACCCGCGCCGGCAGGCTCTCCCGCGCCCTCGGGGGCGCCCTCGTCGGAGACCGGGATCTTGACCTCCGACTCCTCGCGCAGCTCGGCGACGGCGTCGGTGCCGCCCTGCGCCACGTCGCGCAGCAGCTCGGCGCCGCGCAGCATCTCGGCGTTGCGCCGGGCATCGCGCTTGGCCTCCTCCTCGAGCTCGTCGGCGACCTTGCGCGCTATCTCAGCCGCGATGATGCGGCGCGTGAGCTTGCTCAACTCGATCTACCCCCTTCGATGGGTCGTCTCTGCCGCGAGGCCTGCCCGCCGGCGAAGTCGTCTGCCGGGACGGGCGGGTCCGGTCACACCGTCGCGGACGTCACCGCGCGCGGGCACGCAGAGAGCGACGGTGACGACTGCCAGCTCGACCGCACCGCTCAACCGACGCGATGCAGGCCCGCGGCCCGCCGCCGACCGGCGCCCTGTATAGTTTGCTCCCTTGTACCCCCGCCCGCTGGCCACTCCCCGCCCGGGGGCAGAGGTTTACCTCTTGTTCATGATACTTCTGCCGCCCGCCACCGTCGTCATGCCGGTGTCATGTCTCGCGGGCAGCGCCCATGCCGCACGGCGTGTGCTGTTGGCGTCGCATCGCCGCGACTTTCTGCTTCTGCATGGTGCTATATGGCTCTCGATGTGTTCAATTGGTTCTTATTGCTGCTTGCTGACAGCCAGGCTGTCGAGAGCCGGGCACGAGCGGATACTGGATTCTGAACGAAAGTCATCCGCGACGGCAGGGCGGGGGGATGGGAGGCGGTCTCGTGAGACGCCCCCGCACTCCCGAACCCGGGCCGCCGACGCTCGAAGAGGGACGAACCATGCACAGGACATCCGCGCGCAACCAGCTCAGGGGCACCGTCACGTCGGTCCGGCAGGGGGTCGCGAACAGCCTGGTGACGATCGACGTGGACGGCACCGAGGTCAAGGCCGACGTCATGACCGAGGACGTCGACGAGCTCGGCCTCGCCCCGGGGGTCCCCGCAACGGCGATCTTCCGGCCGACGAGCGTTATGATCGTCACCGACGACGTCGCCGTCTCGGCGCGCAACCGCCTCAGGGGCACGATCCGGGTCGTGGAGAAGGGCTCGGTCAACGGGCTCGTCAGGGTGGCGCTGCCGGGAGGCCAGCAGGTCGAGTCACAGGTCACGCTCGGCTCCATCAACCGCCTGCACCTCGTCGAGGGCAAGGCGGTCACCGCCGTGGTGAAGGCGACCGACGTGGTTGTCGCGGTCGACGACTAGCCCAGCGCCCGCACGCGCCCGCCGTCGCGGCGTGGGTCGGATGCGGCGCCGCGGGGCATCGGCGCGGCAGCGGCGAGAGATACGGCTCGGCGCGTCACGAGGACAGGAGGCCAGCCATGAGGCTCTTCGTAGCGGCAGAGCTGCCACAGGGCATGGTCGAGGCGCTCAGCGAGACGCTGGCGGAGCTGCGCGAGTGCGTGCACGGGCGCGCGGTGGGGACCGACCAGTTCCACGTCACGCTCGCGTTCCTCGGCGAGGTCCCGGCTACGCGCGTCGACGAGGTCGCGGCCATCGTCGACGCGGCGTGCGCGGGGCGACGCCCCATCAGCGCGACGCTGGGCCCGCTCGGCAGCTTCGGGCGCGACACGTCCGCCACGCTGTGGGAGGGGCTGGCGGGCCCGCAGGTGGGCGCGCTCGCCGAACTCGCCGACGACCTGCGCGGGCGCCTGCGCGACGCCGGCCTGCCGACCGACCCCAAGGGATTCCTCGCCCACGTGACGCTGATGCGCCGGGCGGACCTGCCCCGCGCCGCGCGCGAGCACGGCGGACTGCCGATGCCGACCGTCGCGCACGGGGTCATCGACACCGTGACGCTCTTCCGGTCCGAGCTGTGCCGCGACCGGGCGCCCGTCTACACGCCGCTGCACGAGGCGCGCCTGGCCGAGCCATGACGCGATGCACGGGTCGCGACGCCCGTGCCCCCGAGCCTCGATCGTACGCACAGGCCACACGCGGGCCGCGCTCCTGGGGCTCTGAGCCCGGGACGCGCGGCCCGCGGCCTCACAGCGTCTCGTTGCGCGCGAAGAAGTCGCGTGCGTTCTCGTAGAACATGCGCCGCGCCAGCCCCTCGCCAAAGCGCGCGCTCACCCGCGCGTACAGCGCCGGCAGGTCCTGGCAGCCGGCGAGCCACGAGGGGGTCTGCGCACCGTCGAAGTCGCCGCCCAGCGCGACGACGCGCTCCCCGCCCAGGTCGAGGAAGCGCTCGATGTGCGCGGCGAGGTCGTCGAACGTCGGGTCGGGGGCGCCGCCCGCCGTGCCCGCACCCGTGCCCGACACGCCGCCCGACACGCCCGTCCCGACGAACGCGCGGCAGTAGTTGAGTCCCACCAGCCCGCCCGCGTCGCGGACCATGCGGAACTGGTCGTCGGTGAGGTTGCGCGGCACGTCGCAGACCGACCGCGCGTTGGAGTGCGACGCCACGAACGGCCTGCGCGCGACGTCGAGAACGTCATAGAAGCCCAGCGCATTGAGGTGCGAGACGTCCACGACGATGCGCGCGTCCTCCAGGGCGCGTATCGCCTCGCGGCCGAAGGTCGTCAGCCCGTCGGTCGGGCGGTCGTTGCCGCTCCCGATGGGGTTGCGGCCGTTCCAGGTCAGCGTCACCATCTTGACGCCGTCCTCGACGAGCTCGTCGATCGCGCGGACGCTGTGGCCAATCGTCAGGGCGTTCTCGACCGTGAGCATCGCCGCGACCTTGCCGCGCGCCAGGATCGCGTCGACGTCGCGCGCGTCGCGCACCTGCTCGACCTTGTCTGCGTGTTCGATCATCTGGTCGGCGAACCAGTTGCGCGCCCGGCGGTAGAAGTCGAACGCGGCGTGGCTGTGGCGCATGTCGGGGATCCAGATGCCGTAGCACTGGCACCACGGCACCGCGGCGCCCGGCTCGCCCGTCGCGCCGTCCGCGTCGACCATGCGGTCGAACGAGACCGCCGCCCGGTTGCGCGCCAGCGAGCCCCGGCGCCGCGACGTGCGAGCGCGGCCCGACGACCACGCGTCGCCCTCCGAGCGCGCGGGGCCGGGCGCGGGGGCGCCCGTGGCAGCCAGATAGAGCTCGTCGTCCGCCATGCCGAGGCGGTCGATGGTGTCGCAGTGCAGGTCGAACACGCGCATGGGCAACGGTCCTCTCACCTCGCGGCCGCACGTCCTCTCCCGGCCGCATCGCCAGCTGCCCCATCATACGAAAAAAGCCGGGACCCGAAGGCCCCGGCTCTCATCTGCGTGGTGCGCCGTATAGGATTCGAACCTATGACGTTCTGATTCGTAGTCAGACCCTCTATCCAGCTGAGGTAACGGCGCGAAGCAAGAAGATATGATGCTCTTGCATGCCCCTGGAGTCAACCGCGATTCGGCATGACACAAAGCGAACACAGACGGGACAGGCGGCTGACGGACCGGCGGCGCGACGGGGCGCGTCTCGCGCCGGGCAGGGCGTCGGCCGGGGTCGCCGACCGCGCCGCGCGGACGTCCTACTTGAGCTTCTCCTCGCCGATGACGTCGCAGCCCATGTAGGGGCGCAGCACCTCGGGCACGGTGATGGTGCCGTCGGGGTTCTGGTAGTTCTCCATGATGGCGGCCATCGTGCGGCCCGCGGGCAGGCCGCTGCCGTTGAGGGTGTGCAGGTAGCGCGACCCCTTGAACTGGCTCGGGTCGGTGTAGCGGATGTTGGCGCGACGAGCCTGGAAGTCGCCGCAGTTGGAGCAGCTCGAGATCTCCTTGTAGTTGTTGTAGCTCGGCAGCCACACCTCGATGTCGAAGGTCTGGCGCGCGGAGAAGCCCAGGTCGCCGCCGCACAGGTTCACGATGTGGTAGGGCAGCTTGAGCTCCTGCAGCAGGAACTCCGCCTCCCCGATCATGGCCTTGAGCTGGTTGTCGGAGTCCTCCGGGCGCGCAAACATGACCATCTCGACCTTGTCGAACTCGTGCACGCGGATGATGCCGCGGGTGTCGCGGCCGGCGCTGCCCGCCTCCTCGCGGAAGCACGGGGTGAAGGCGGTGTAGTGGCGCGGCAGGGTATCGCCGGGCAGGGTCTCGTCGCGGTGCAGATTGGTCAGCACGACCTCGGCGGTGGGGATCAGGAAGAAGTCGGGCAGCACGTGAAAGGCGTCGTCCTCGAACTTGGGCAGCTGGCCCGTGCCGTACAGGGTGTCGCGGTTGCAGACGACCGGCGGCCAGAACTCCTTGAACCCGTGCTTGGCGTGCGTGTCGAGGAAGTAGTTGATCAGCGCGCGCTCCAGGCGCCCGCCCATGCCGGCGAGCACCGTGAAGCGCGACTCGGCCAGCTTGACGCCGCGGTCGAAGTCCAGGATGCCCAGGCTCGTGCCCAGGTCCCAGTGCGGCTTGGGCTCGAAGCCCTCGGCGGCGAAGTCGCGCGGCGTGCCCCACTTCTTGACCTCGACGTTCTCGGAGTCGTCCTTGCCCTCCGGCACGCCCTCGGCGGGGATGTTGGGGATGTGCGTCATGAGCTCGTGCAGGGCCTCGTCGGCCTCGTTCTGCTGGACGGTGAGTTCGTCGATGCGGTCGTTGATCTTGCGCACGCCCTCCTTGGCGGCCTCCGCCTCGTCCTTCTTGCCCTGGCCCATCAGGGCGCCGATCTGCTTGGACGTGGCGTTGCGCTGGGCGCGCAGCTGCTCGACCTCGGCGATGACCTCGCGGCGCTTGGCGTCGATGGACTGGAAGCGCTCCTTGTCCCACGAGCCGTGACGCTTGGCCATGGCGGCGTCAAGGACCTCGGGGTGTTCGCGAAGCAGGCGGATGTCGAGCATGGGATGTTCCTCCAATGGATGGGCTCAGCGATGCACATACGCAAGGAAGTATAGCCGCACGCGGGCGGACGGTCGCGCCTGCCGGGGCGGATACGCAACCAACACCAGGAGATTTCCGCCGCTCGGCGCCCCCACGGACGCCCCTCACCTCCGGCACGTGGGCGGGCAGCGGAAGGCGGCGCGCACGGACGCTCCGGACGGGCACCCGGGTGGGCGTACGGCGGGCGAGGCCCCGGGCGAGAGCGCCGGCACGCACCGTTTTGCGGAAGTGCGCATCGCGCGCCAGCCACATCGGACAATCGGGTATGCTATCGTTCGACAAATCCCAGGCCCGTATCGGCGGCCGCCCGCGCCGCGGCGCGCCCCAGGAAGCAGGCAGCAGGTTGGACATCATCAACTTTCTCTTCAACACGGGCACCGGCGTTGCCATCCTGTGCTTCGGCGGCATGGTCCTGTTCCTCATCATCGCCTTCGTCGCCGAGCGCAAGACGCACAGGATGTTCTACAACCATCCCGAGGAGTCCGAGGAAGAGGACGAGTGGGACGACGATGACGACTGGGACGACGATGACGATGACGACGAGGACGACGAGAAGTAGCGTCCGGGTCGCGCCCTCGCCCGGCTCCTGCATGGGCTGACAACGCCCATGTGCGGGCGGTTCGATGCCGTTTCGTTCGAGGAGCTAAGCTCCGCCGCGCGGCTCCTGCACGAGCAGGGGCGCGGGGCGTCGGGACTCGCCGAGCTGCTCGGCCTCGGCGGCCCCGATGCCGTCGAGGCCATGCTCCCGACGCCCGACTCCCCCGCCGCGCCGCACGACACCACCGCGCCGCATGCTCCCGCCGGGCGCCCGTCCTCAGGCCAGGCCCTGCCCGGCAGCGTCGTGGCGACGCTGGTCGTCAGCGACGGGCATCTCGCCGTAGAGCGGATGACCTGGGGGGTCGAGGCCCCCTGGAAGCCGGGCAAGCTCATCATCAACGCGCGGCTGGACGACGCCCTGGCGAGGCCGGGAGGCATGTGGGCGGAGCCGCTCGCGAGCCGGCGCTGCGCCATCCCCGCGCGCGGCTTCTACGAGCCGCACCGCGCGCGCACCGCGCGAAGCGCGCGCACCGGCAGGCAGGTGCACCAGCAGGTGAGGTTCGCCCCCGCCGGAGGGAGCGTCATGTTCCTCGCCGGCGTCTACCAGGACGGACGCTGCGCGGTGATGACCACCTCCCCCAACGCCGACGTCGCGCCGGTGCACGACCGCATGCCGGTGGTGCTCGCGCCCGCCGAGGTGAGCGGCTGGCTGGGCAGCTCGTACGCGCGGATGGTCGACCGCTCCGCGGTGCGGCTGGAGGCGCGCGACGCCGACGCGCCCGCCGCGCCGACGCGCGGGGACGGCAGTGCGGGGGAAGGCACCGCGCGCAGGGAGTGAGACGGACGGCGGGCGACCGCGAGGCGCACCCCGGGCCCGCGCGCTCCACGCCCCCGCGCCCTGAGATTCGCGCAGGCGGCCCGCGGCGGCCCTCACAGTCACCAGGCTCGCGAGAAAAAGGCGGCCCCGCAGCTGCGTCGAGCTGCGGGGCCGCCATGCGTTGCGGGCCGCCGTGCGATGCGCCCGCCTTGCACCTACAGATACTAAAAAACGTCCCCGCTGGCAGACTTAAGCTGTCTGCCAGCGGGGACGTTCTCGTTTCGATGGTGCGGGCGAAAGGACTTGAACCTTCACGAGGTTTCCCCCATAGGCACCTGAAGCCTACGCGTCTGCCAATTCCGCCACGCCCGCGTGAAAATGCACTCTACTCTGCCGCCCCTCCGTTGTCCAGGGAATCGCCCGACGTCCCCAAATTCGCGCTGTTCTGCACACGAGCGACACATCGGGGACAGGGACGGAACGGACGGGACGGGTCGAGGCGGACGCGCGGGGCCGCCCGTCGACGCCGCACGCCCAACCGTCGGGGCAGCGCGCGACTACGCCCCGAGCAGGCCCTCCGCCTGGCTCATCGACTCGTCCATCGCCTTAAGCTCGGCGTCCGCGGAGCCCGCGGCACCGGTGAGCGACGTCACCGCGAGCACGTCCCCCGCCTTGACCTTGCCGGCGGCGGCGACCATCGCCTGCACCTGGTCGCAGAAGGCCCGGCAGTGCGCGTCGGCGTCACGCATGTCCGCCTGGACGTCCTGCGGCAGGGACGAGGGAATCGCGTGGTTTGCCGCCGTCGCCGAGAGGCTCGAGGCGTTGGACGCGACGGTCGCCAGGGTGGCGTCGTCCAGCTCGGCGAGCGCCTGGGTGGCGGTGACGCTGCCGCCGGCGACGCCCTCGATGAGCTCGCGCGTGATCGACGTGCCGGCGAACACGCGGTCGACCGGCGACGAGATACCGTCCTTCCACTGCAGGTATGCCGCGCCCAGCTCGGGGTCGTCGAAGCTGCCGGCGGTCAGGTCGCCGCCGCTCGCGAGCCCGAACGCCTGCACGACCTGCCCCGCGTACTGTGCGACCGTCGAGGGCGTCGAGGACGCCGTCTGGCCCGAGGCGTCGCCCGCGTCCCCTGACGCCCCCGCCGACGCACCGCCGCCGAGCAGGCCCTCAACGGCGCTGCGCGACGCCGCGCCCAGCGTCGAGAGCACCTGGGCCAGACCCTCGCCCGCCTGCCCGGCGGCCTGGCTTGCCTTCTGCGCGGCGTACGAGTATGCGGCGCAGCCGATACCGGCGACGACGGCGACCGTCAGCAGCACATGGGCGACGACCGAGAGAATCCCACGAATCAGGCGCATCGGCGCGCTCACCTCCCGCGCCCATTCTACAGGCCCGCCGCAGCGCCGGGCGACGTGCGGGCGCGAAGGCACCCCGCACGCACGAGACGCACGCGAGAAGTACAATGGCGCGCACCACCGCCGGTGGGCGCCCCGCCCGCCGACACCGCGCACCGCCGCGCCGGGCAGCACCGCCCGCCGCATCGCCCGAAAGGACCCGACCGCATGCCCACCGCACCCACCACGCGCCTCGACCCCCAGGAGGTCCCGCAGCTGCTCCTCGGGCGCTACCGCGTGCTCGAGGAGCGCGGCCATGGGGGCTTCGGCACGGTCTCGGTCTGCTGGGACCCGCGCCTGATGCGCCGGGTCGCGATCAAGGTCATCCCCCTGCACCCGCAGGAGGAGAAGGAGCGCGCGGGCCGGGGGCGCGGCAAGGGGCGCAGGCGCGCGGCGGGCGACACCGGGCAGGGCGTGGCGGGCGACGCAGGCCGTGCGCGCGGGGACGCAGCCGCCGACGGGGGCGACGACGGCACGCCACGCATGCCCGAGTCGATGCGCCGCCGCCAGGCCGACTCGCTGATGCGCGCGGCCCTCGCCGAGACGCGCACCGCCAGCATGCTGGCGCACCCCAACATCGTCGCGATGCTCGACTTCGAGTCGGACGCCTCCTACGCCTACATAATCATGGAATACGTCGAGGGCGCGAGCCTTGCCGAGCTGCTCGACGCCACCGACGACGGGCTGCTCACGTTCGACGAGGCCGCCGCCGTTGCCGAGGGCGTGGGCGACGCGCTCGCGTACGCCCACGAGAACGGCGTGCTGCACCTGGACATCAAGCCCGATAACATCCTGGTCGACGGGTCGGGGCGGGTGCGCCTCGCAGACTTCGGCATGGCGTCGCTCTCCAGCGCCACCGGCTACGCGGGCGCCACCGGCGGGACCGTGGGCTACATGCCCCCCGAGCAGATCCTCGGGGGGCGCGTCGACGTGCGCACCGACGTCTTTGCGTTCGCCGCCGTCATGTACGAGGCGCTGACCGGCACCCGCCCCTTCGCCGCCCCCACCGCGCAGGAGTCGCTCGACCTGGTCTGCGGGACCCTCGCCGACCCGTGCGCCCTCAACGAGGCCATCCCCGCCCAGGCGGCCGACGCCCTGCTGGTCGCCCTCGACCCCGACCCCGACCAGCGCCCCAGCAGCATGGAGGCGTTCGTGTCGGAGCTGCGGATGGGGCTGGGCAGCCCGCGCCTGGGCCGCAAGTCGCTCGCGGGCATGGTGGCCGACGTCACCGACGACGAGGTGCCCGAGGAGCGGGAGGGGCAGGAGGGCGACGAGGGGGACGCCGACGAGGGCGAGCGCTACCCCGTCGACGAGCTCGGCGTGCTCTCGCGCCCCTTCCCCCGCCTGTTCGGCATCGCCCTGCGCGGGCTCTCGGGCGTCTCGCTGG
>CAIFEU010000109.1 GCA_903789505.1 uncultured Coriobacteriales bacterium | reverse complement strand
CGCGGCGTGGTCTGAAGATGCCTAAATAATTGTCCAAAATTACTTGACCACTCCATGGCTCGGATGCTAGTATTGTATGTAGCGCGCTTGCAAGCGCGAAATGACGGCGCCGCGGGAAGAAGCGAATCGATATGACCGCTGAGAAGAAGTATACCAGCCCCTCCGTGACGGTCCTGGACGAGGCCTCCGAGGGCGTCTACATGGCAAGCGGCGACGGAACCGCGACGATCACCAACATCGGCCCGATTGTCTTCCGCGACACGTGGAACGACGGAACCATCGGCAACTTCAGCCTCGAGGTCGACTTCGCGGGCGTCACGGCGAGCCCTGCATACCTGACGATCGTCTTCAGCGAGCAGCCCAACGGGCTGTACTCGAACAACGGCGGCGTCACCGACCTGGGCGGCCAGACGTATCGGCTCGAGCTGTGGAACTGCCCGACCTCCGTCACGATCGGCGGGCAGGCCTCGCCGCAGATCGCCGTGACGAGCGCCGTGCTGAGCTAGGCTCGACCGGGCTCACGAGCAGGGACAGGGCGGCAAAACGTCTCCGGCGCCGGACCGCATTACATGTGAAGGCACAGAGGGGGAGGCAGCGGGGAACGTCCCGTCGCCTCCCCCTCTCCTGTTCTGCCTTCCGACCACTTCCAACGATGGCCCGGCAACCGTCCGTTCACCCCGCATGTGCCCACGTGCCATCGCGTGCGTGCTCAGGAGGCGCGATCGCCCCGGTGCCGCAGCGGGCCCCTCCTGAGGGTCTTCGAGAGGCGGAACAGACGGGGGCGCAGGGGCAGCAGGCGAACCCACAGCCATCCCCACAGGCGCATGCGCGCCGAGCGCGCCGACAGGGTCCTGCCGTCCTCGACCCTCACGACCGCACGCAGCCTGCCGCAGACCTGCTCGGGCATCACCGGGCGCTCGACGTCGAGCTGGTTGTCGCCGACGAGCGCATAGCCCGATCCTGCGCTGCCGCCGCAGACGCGGTGCAGGACGAGCACGTCGCCCGGGACGGGATGCGTCCCGCAGACCGGGCGGGTGCCGCCGGCCGTGTCGCGCCGGAACAGGACGATGTCGCCCCTCCTGAGGTCGCGCCCGTCGACGGGGTCCACGATCACGCGGTCCCGGCCGGCGGCGATCGTGGGATACATGCTCCAGCCGACCGGCGCGACCTCGACGCTTCGCCCCTGTCTGAGCTCCCGCTCGATGTCGACCTTCCCCGGGCCCCCGGGCGCAGACGCGCCGATCTCGTGCGCGCGGCCAATGCCGTCCCCGCCCGCAGGGGCGGCGGCGCCCAGCCCATCCGGCGGCACCTCCCGCCCGCCGCGACCCCGAAGGGGCCCCTGCTCCCGCACGCCAGACGCCATGCGTCCTCCCCTCCCGTTCCGAGTCCCAGCCGCCCCGCGCCGCGGGGAGGACGCAGCCACCGACGTGTCGCCGATGCGCACGGACGGAGCGCAAGGCCACCCTCGACGGCGCCACGCCGCCCCGGACGTATTATAGGTGGAGTCAATCCCCCGTGCCGCACGCCGGTGGTCACCGCCCGGTGCCAACAAAGGATGTGTTCCCGTGTCAAAGCGCCCCCAGCATCTGCTCCGCCGCATTGACGGCGTGCCGTATCTGCTGCCCTTCGGCCAGGCGGTCGTCGATGCCCGCAGGGCGGCGCGGCTCGACGAGCAGGGGGCGTGGCTGTGGGAGCGCCTCGCGCGCCTTCCCGAGGGGGCCGACCCCGTGCGCTTCCTGGCAAACGAGGTCATGGCGGCCCACGGCGAGCTCACCGCAGGCGACCGCCCTGGCATCGAGAACGACATGCGCGCGTTCCTGGGGGATCTGGGGTCTGTCGGCGCGCTGCCAGGGGAAGGGCAGACGGTGATCGGCGTTCAGCCGACCCGCGACGGATGCCCGCAACGCACGTCGGAGGCGTCGGTGACAGCGGGTCCCGTGCACATGCGTCTAACAGGCAGGGTCGACCTGCTCGACGGGGCCTTCGACGCGTTCGCCCGCCAGACGAAAGGCAACGCCTGCGCCACGGACGCCCCCGCGAGCGCCCCCGTCGAGCAGCGACGCGCGGGGCGTGCCGGCACGGAGCTCGCCGTGACCCTCGACGAGGGACCCGCACCCAGCGCCGCCGGAATGCGCGTGCTGCTCCAGGCGCCCGAGATCACGGTGTGCGCGGACGACGAGGGCTACGAGCTCTTCTTCCCGCTCGCCCCGGGCCTGCGCGCCATGCGCGTCGCGCGTGACGGCTCGTCCGCCGTGCTCTACGTGACCGACCCCGACGACCTCCCCTCGCTGAGCCTCGAAGCTCTCGCCGAGCTCTCACGCGGCGCCGCCGATGCCCCCGACCGGCGGTTCGGCTCGGTGCGCGAACGCCTCGCGTTCGACCTGTTCCACGCGATTCGCCAGCCGTTCCTCGTGGCATCCCAGACGGCCGGGCTGTTCGTGATGCACTCGTGCTCCTTCGCCTACCGGGGGCGGGCATGGCTCGTGAGCGCACCCTCGGGAGGCGGAAAGTCGACGCACGCACGGCTGTGGCACGACGAGTTCGGGGTGCCCCTGCTCAACGGGGACCTCAACCTGCTGGGCTTGGAGGACGCCGACAGGGACACGGCCGCCTCGGCGCGCGCCTATGGGATTCCCTGGTGCGGGACGTCGGGCGTCTGCCGTGCCTTCGACCTGCCTCTGGGCGGCGTCATCCTGCTTGGCAAGGCGACGACCGACGCGGCGGACCTCCTGCCGCGGGGAGGCGAGCGGGCGACGCTCGGCGTGTTCAATCGCCTGATATCGCCGACCTGGCGGGAGAACCAGCTCGACGCGAACCTCGCGTTCAGTCGGGGGCTCGCGGGTACCGTGCCCGTGTGGCGCCTTGATTGCACGGCGCGCCCGAGCGCCGCCCGCGTGATGCGCGCCGCAATCGACGCGTGGCTCGACGGGAGCGGGGATGACGCCCGTGGCTAGCCCTCTGGGACGGCTGCGCGAACGCGTGGGCTTCTACCGGCGGCGCATACGGCAGGGACGGCTCTCCGAGATGCGGCGGCAACTGGGCTTCGTGATGGGATACGCGCGCCGCTACTGGCGACAGATGGTGTTCTACACCCTGCTGGGCATGGTCGGTACGGTCGTGGGCATCGTCACCAGCCTGGTCTCGAAGGACCTGGTCGACATCATCACCGGCTACAAGGTGGGCGAGCTCGTCAAGACCTTCGCGACGATGATCGGCATCGCGCTGGCAAACATCGCGATCACCCAGGTCAGCAACTACTACTCCAGCAAGATCAGCATGTCGGTGGACGCCGAGATCAAGCGCGACGTGTTCTCCAAGATCCTCGTGACCGACTGGCAGTCGCTGACCGAGTACCACACCGGCGACCTGCTCTCGCGCTGGGGCACTGACGCGTCGGTCGTCTCTCAGGGCGCGCTGAACTTCATACCGAACGCGGTCATCAACGTGTTCAAGTTCCTCAGCTCGCTGGGAGTGGTGTGCTACTACGACTGGACGTTCGCAGTCTTCGCCCTGCTGGGGATTCCGGTGAGCGCCCTGATGTCGCACAGCCTGCTGGCGAGGATGCAGCGCAACAACGAGCGCAGCGCCGCGATGAGCGCCAAGATGTCGGGGTTCAACCAGGAGACGTTCTCGAACATCCAGACGATCAAGGCGTTCGACCTGATCGCCCCCTACGTGAGGCGCCTGCGCGAGCTGCAGGGCGAGTACATAGGCATGCGCCTGGACTTCTCCCGCATGTCGATGGCGACCAACGTCATCCTCGGCGTCGTGGGGCTGGCGGTCAGCTACAGCTGCTATGGCTGGGGAATCTACCGCGTGTGGTCGGGTGCCATCTCCTACGGCACGATGACGATGTTCCTGACGCTGAGCGGGACGCTGACCGGGGCAGCCAACACGCTGGGCTCGATGCTCTCCAGCGCCTTGTCGCTTTCGGTCTCGGCGGGAAGACTGCTCGACATCATCGAGATGCCGCGCGAGAGCTTCGAGGACGCCCCGCAGGTGGAGGCGTTCGCCGAGAGGCATCGCGCCGACGGTGTCGCGGTCGTGGCGCACGACCTGGAGTACTCCTACGCAAACGGAACGCAGGTGTTCGACAAGGCCAGCTTCGAGGCGCACCCTCACGAGGTCATCGGCCTGGTGGGCCCCTCAGGGTACGGGAAGACCACCCTGCTGCGCCTGGTCCTGGCGCTCGTCACGCCGCAGGGCGGGCAGGTCTGGCTCGAGAGCGCCGGCGAGCGGCTCGAGATGACGCCCGCCGCGCGCAGGCTCATGTCGTATGTGCCGCAGGGCAACACGATGTTCTCGGGCACGATCGCCTCGAACATGCGCTCGGTGGCGCCCGACGCGACCGACGACCAGATACGCGACGCCCTGCGCGCAGCCTGCGCCTGGGAGTTCGTCCGCGAGCTCCCCGACGGCATCGAGCACGACGTCGGCGAGCGCGGCGGTGGCTTCTCGGAGGGCCAGTCACAGCGTCTCGCCATCGCCCGCGCCCTGCTGCGCGACTCCCCCATCCTGCTGCTCGACGAGGCGAGCTCCGCGCTCGACGTCGCGACCGAGCGCCAGGTGCTGCGCAACATCATGGGTGACGACAACCCCCGGACCTGCATCGTCACGACGCACCGACCCACGGTCCTGTCGATGTGCACGCGCGTGTACGCGATCGAGGACCGTCGCCTGCGCGTGCTGGGCGCGGGAGAGGTCGATGAGCTGATCCGCGCGTTCTGAGCGCGACGCGAGAGCGTGCCGTCGATGAGAGGCACCCCATGGGCGCACGGGTGCCGCAACGCAGGGCGCCCTCCCACGCGGCACGATGCCAAGCGGGAGGGCGCCGGGGTCACGGCCGATGGGCGAAGTCGCGAACTAGTTGTCGTTGTCGATGATATACGCCTTGACCACGGACAGGCCGGGGTCGCTCGTGACGTACACGTCGCCCAGTCCGACGTTGTCGGTGGGGTTGTTGTGATACCCGTAGGAGATGGCAATCGTCGTGCCGCTCGAGATGACCGGGCTGCCCTGCGACGAGACATACTGGACCTGCTGGTTGAACACGAGGTAGAGGGTCTGGTGGTTCGTGGTGTGGTCACCGTGATGCGCACCGTTGACCTGAATGCAATAGCTCTCGCGACCCGTCTCGGGCGTCTGGGTGATCTGGGCGTTCGCGGTGTAGCAACCGCTGCCCATGTAGACGCCTTCGGCGAGGTCGTCAGCGGCGAGAACGACGGGCTTTGCGTACGACATGATTGACGCGCTCCTTCCCTCCCTGCGCGCGGGACTCCCCGCGCGAGACGGCAGCGCGACGAAGCGCCGCGCGACCTGCGGCGCCTCCCCTTGCGGGCGCCACAATCATCATTATGCGCTTAATTGTATTCCCCCTGAGGGCACTTTGCAGCGCGGGGAGATTTGTGTTGATGAAAGGACATCGAATATCACTTAAGTTGCCCTTCAGCCCCATCCCCAAAGAGGCCCAGCCGGCGCACGAGATCCCCGCGACGGCGGGCCTCGGCGATGACGTCGCCCGTCGTGGTGCCACGGACGCGCCGGTTGTTTCGCAGGAAGCGGGCAAGCGTCGCCGCCCACAGCACCGGCCACGCCACGGGGCAGCGGCAGGCGCGCGGGAAGTTGAGCCGCGTCTGATGGTGGAACTCGCGCGCGACGTCGACCAGCGAGGACCCGCGCAGGGCGACCATGCGCTCAGATGACGAGTGTCCGAACTCCCCCGCATCGAACACCTCGCGCAGGAAGTCGTCGACCAGGCGCTCGTCGAGGGGACGCCCTCCCTCGAGCATGACGACCGCCGTGCTCTCTTCCAGGCCGAGCCGGCGCACGCATGCCGAGGTCACGACGCGGGAGAACCCTTCCAGGCCGCAGGCGTCGACGAGCCGAAGGTAGGCGTCGACCTGCTCAGGGTCGACGTCGCGCGCCCAGAACTCCACCCAGTCGCACAGGAGCTTGAGGCCGAAGCCTGCGCGCAGGAAGTGCTGCAGCATGTGAAGCAGCAGCGACAGCGCCTGATAGGCGTCCTCCAGCACAGGGAGCTCGCACCCCAGCAGGCGCACGGCGCGGACGTGGCGCACCGCCTCGGCCTGGCACCGCGCGACGACCCGGTTGAGCCCGTCGGAGTCGAAGTCCTCGGTGATGGCCACGTGCAGCTCGACCTCGATGCCCTGAGGGGAGCGCATCGACACGTGATGGTGCGCGTCCTGCTCGCCCACCACGGTAAGCCCGCAGCGTCGCAGCGCCTCGCACGCCAACCCGACGCGGCTCGGGTCGGCGAGCAGCAGGTCGACGTCGCCGGACTTGCGGTACTCGGGCACGGGGTACAGCGCGGCGACCCCGGAACCCTTGAGCAGGACCGACTCGACTCCGGCGTCCGAGAGGGAGCGCACCAGGTCGGCAGAGAAGAACGTCAGCCGGTAGAGCTGGCGGGCGCACGTCAGCGCCCGGTCGGCGACGAGCCGGCGCGCGCGGACGCACCGCGGGTCGTCCGCAGAGCCGAGCCGGCCGTAGAGCAGCGCGGTCACGCTGTGCGACTCCGCGAGCGCGATGACCTCGTCGACCAGCGCGGGGTCGAGCCCACGCACGCCCGCGGGGTCTTCGCCGCGCAGCGCGGAGCGCAGGGTGGCCATGAGCTCCTCCTGCGCGCGGGAGAGCCCGCCACGACCGGCGCTCATCTCCGCACCGCCCCTATCGAGCGCATCGAATCGAGGAAGCCCGCGAGGTCCTTGCGAGCGCAGTCGGCGCCCACTCCGAAGACGCGCGCATATCCCTCCGCCGCGGCGTCAGGTTCGTCCCCGTGAGCAAGCCGCTCCCAGAGGTACGCTCCCGTGTCGTTGAGCTCGAAAACCGGATGCGCGGTGAACCGCGGCGCGTCGAGTCCCACGAGCAACGCCTTGCCCGCGGCACGACGCAGCTCGAACCTGTCAGTGGCGACGCGCATGCGCCCCTCCCCCCTCATCTCCCGCGGCGCCACCTGGTGCCGCGCCCCATGTCTCTCCCGCCGCAGGGCGACCCACGTCCGGCGCGACGGAACCCGACGGGTCCGCCGACCCGCCCGCACTGCCGTCCCCGACGGGCTCGCGCCCGGACGGCTCGGCATCGCCTCGCGCGCCGTCGGCCGCTCCCCCGACGCCTCGGGTGCCGCGCACGGCGTCGCGGCCGCGTGAGCGCGCGAGCCAGGCGAGCTTGTCCCTGACGAGCCGGAAGTCCGCGGTGCCGTGCAGAGCGGCAAACATGACGGCGTTGGTGACGACGAGGCAGATCGTCAGCCGCACCGCCATAAGCAGGAGGTCCCCGGCCAGCCCCGCCGACCCCGCGATGCCGAACACGTCGCCGGTCGCGACGTCGGCGGCCCCCAGCCCCGAGCAGGCAAGCCTGCAGACGAGGTCGGTGACGACCCAAGCGACGCAGACAACGCCGGTGTATCCCGCCATCCGCGCGAAGTAGCCCATGCTCGAGCGGCGGAGCCAATGCCGGTAGATGACCCACGGCTCCAACCAGCTGGAGGTCGCCAGACTCGCGACGAGCGTCCCGACGAAGACGCCGATCACACCCATCCGAGCGCACAGCGCGATCGAGACGGCGAGGTTCACCGCAGCTTCGGCGAGCTCGCGGTAGCGGTCGTGCCAGAACAGCCCGAGCGAGTCGTGAAAGACCGACGACGGGTTGCGCAGGCCCATCACGTAGAAGTTGACGCACAGAAGAGCGAGCACGTCGCCACCGTAGAGGAACTGACGGTCGAACGAGAGGTCGATGAAGGGGTTGAGCAGCTCGTACAGGCAGATCGTCGCCAGGCCAAACCCCCAGGCGGTCACCAGCAGGCTCGCCTCCAGCACCCGCTGCACGCGGTCGGCCTCCGTCGTCGCCCCCAGGTTGCCCACGCTCGCGGCGACGCCGCGAAACGCCGCCTCGCAGACCTGGCGGATCGACCCGATGATCAGGTAGTAGTTCGAGTACACGCCGGTGGCGACGATGCCGCAGAAGTACGTGATGACGAGGTTGTCGGTGTTGTTGATCAGCACCTTGCCGCCCCGGTGCAGGAACAGGGCCTTGATGTCGCGCACGATCGCGTCGCGCGTCGACCGGGCGATCCGCGGGACAGGGGTGCGCGCGGCGAGGAACGGAAACGTCCTGAGCGCGCGGCGCGACACCGCGACGTTGCCCGCCACGGTGCAGGCGATCGCGACAGCGAGGTAAGGGACGAACTGACGCGTCTTGACCAGGACCAGCGCCTGCAGGGCGTACTGCAGCAGCAGGAAGCCGTCGACGTAGAGCACCGTGACGTAACGCAGCTGATGAGCGTCGATGATCGTGCGCCTGTAGACGAACAGGTACGAAAGCGCCGAGTTGGCGACGTACATGAGGTAGATGACGTTGAGGTCGGGAATCTGGCCGTAGTCGGGAATCAGCGCCGGCAGGAACGGCATCAGCGCCAGCCCGAGCGCCACCACCACAGCGGCGACAACGCGATAGGCCTTGGCGTACAGGCCCATGATGGCCCGCTGCGCGTCCTCGTCGCCGTCGGCGATCGGGCGGTACAGGGCGTAGGTGACCGCCGTCTCGATTCCCAGCTCGGACAGGGACAGGATGCTGATGACGTCGGTGAACAGGCCGTTCACGCCGACGTAGGCGGCGCTCAGCTCGTGCGTGAACACGACGCGGACGAAGTAGCCCGCGACGATCGTCACGGCGCTGCACACCATCGACACCGTGGTGTTGCGTGCCGAGTACTCGGTGCGCGAGCGCATCGCCCCGTCGTCCAGGGGGCGCCGGCGGGCGCCCCGCAAGCTGCGCGCCCCCACCCTAGGCCCTCTCGAACGAGCACGGGGCAGGCAGGAGGCGCTCAAGCGCCGCACGGACGCGGGCGCTGCGAGCGGGGAAGTCGACGCAGGGACCGTCGTTGACGCAGGCGAAGGCCCGCCTGCCGCCGGCAAGGTCGCGCGCGCGGGGCGCCCGGGGGCCCGGGGGCGCGGGGGCGGTGTTGGCCCGCCCGGGGCGCCCCCTGGGGGGGGCCCACCGGGCCCCCCGCGGAGGGGCCCCCAGCCCGG
>CAIFEU010000108.1 GCA_903789505.1 uncultured Coriobacteriales bacterium | reverse complement strand
CCCCGCATCCGCGTCACCGCGCCGCCGCGCCTCGCGCCGCAGGCGGCCCTACCGCCCGCCCGCCCCGGCGTCGGCCGCTCCCGTGGCCCCAGCGTCGCTTGCGGCCTCGGTGCCTCCGCCGGCCCGGTCGGCGTCCGCGGCGGCGGGGAAGAGCCCGACGAAGCGCTCGGCGAGCGGGGAGAGCTCGCGGCGGGCGTCCCAGACGACCGCCTGACGGGTCATCAGCGCGTCGCAGGCGACCGGCCGGGCGACGAGCCCGCCCCTGTCCATCATCCCGAGGATCGACGCGGGCAGCAGGCCCACCCCGAAGCCCGCGCGCGCCCAGGCGAACGTCGTGCGCGCGTCGTCGTTCACGCAGCTCACGAACGGCGCGAGGTCGCGCTCGCCGAACTGCTCCCGCACGAGGGACTCGAACCTGCGGTACAGCACGAGCGGGGACTCCGCGAGCTCCCCCAGGTCGATCGGCCCGCCCTCCCGCAGCCCGACTCGGCCGGCGCGCCCGCCCGCGCCACCCGCGTCGTCGCCGTCCCCACCCGCCTCGCCGCGGGCCGCGCCCGGGCCCTCGCGGACGCCCACGGCCATCATCGGCTCGGGGTCGGCGAAGACGCAGCGCAGCCCGTCGCGCTTGAACGGCGTGCGGATGATGCCGAGCTCCACGGCGCCGCTCTCCAGCAGGTCGAGCACCTCGAAGGTGTTGCCCTCGCGCACGTCGAACGTCACGTCGGGGTAGCAGTCGCAGAACGCGCGCATCGCGGGCGAGGGCACGAGCGCCCCCGACGAGGAGATCGATCCGATCGACAGGGTCCCGCGCATGCCCTTGCCGCACGCAGCGACCTCTCGCGTCGTGGTGCTCACCAGGGCGAGGATCTGCGTGGCGCGCTCGTAGAGCAGCTTGCCCGCGCTGGTCAGCGTCACCTTGCGCGGGCTGCGCACGACGAGCCTGGTCCCCAGCTCGCGCTCCAGCGACGCCAGCTCGTAGCTCAGCGGCGGCTGCGTGATGTGCAGCCGACGGGCGGCGGCGGTGATCTGCTGCTCCTCGGCGATGGCGACGAAGTACTCGAGCTGTCTGACGTTCATGTGCGCACCTTCCGCCGGCCCGGGCCCTCGCGTCGGACCGGAACCGCAACCGGCACCACAGGAAGTTCGCAAATGAGGGCGGTATCATAATAGGTTATCATGTATCGAAATAAATCGATTACGCATACACGATATAAAAAGTCGACGTCATTTTAATGGTGCAATTCAGACGTGAAACTCTCCCGATTGCATTCAATTGCGCTTGCGGGCCGGGCGGCGTCGGTCTAGACTACGGCACAACTTGTTAGGGGAGCCGGGCGCAGGCCGCGCCCGCGCCGCGAGACTCGAAAGGGAGGCAGCCATGTTTACCACGTATGACGTCCTTGGAGTGGCCAGCCTCATTAGCCGCGAGCCCGCCGCCTCCTCGATTATTTCCACCATCATCATTAGCTGCCCCGAGGCATAGGCAACAGGCTGCCGCCTCGGGGGTTATAGCGAGCCGATCGGGTGCGAGCCGCCCGACTGGTCGCGCGCCTATGGAGTGGTCTCGCCGCGTGCCCTGCGCACGCGCTGTCGAGGCCCTTCGCCGTTTACGTAACGCATGCGCGCGGCCATGCGCCGCCCGCTGCCAGCTGATGAGGAGCCTGAAACCATGTTTGCCACCACCGCCGCTGTTGCCACCACCGCCGCTTCCGCCTCCGCCACCTCCGCCGTCGCGGACACCGCCACCGCCGCGTCCCTGACCGTCGGCGCCGCCACCGCCGCCTCCGTGGCCTGCCTGCCGGCCGATGCCCCGTCCTGCGTCGACGGCGTCCGTGCCGACCCGTTCGACGAGGCCACGCTGGGCGCGCTGGACCGCCTCGCGCGCACCCGCCTGGACGACGTCGTGCTGAGCTGGGGCAACGACATGGGCGAGCGCCACGACTTCACGGCAGCCGAGCTCGACCGCTGGTCTGCCAAGGTCGCCGGCTTCCTCGCGTCGCGCGGCGTCGGCGTGGGCGACGTCGTCGCGGTCTCGCTCGACGGCCACTACCAGGCGTGGCTCGTCGCGCTGGCGGCGCTGCGCCTGGGCGCCACGGCGCTGCGCCTGCCGGCCGACGCCGGCGAGGCCGAGGTCTACCGGCTGCTGGACGGCTCCCAGGCGTGCGCGGTTGTCTGCTCCAACCGCGGCGAGGCCCCCGAGGTGCTCGAGCACGTCGTCTACCTGTGCCCGTGCGTCACGCTGCGCGCGATGGTCAACGGCGACGGCGCCTCGGCGGTGTTCTGCGCCCCCGACGAGCCCGACGAGACCTGCCTGCCGCCCGCGTTCACCGAGGACGGCCTGCCCCACGGCGCCGCGCTGTCCGGCCCCGACGGCGTGTGCGCCCTGTGCTGCCTGCGCCCGGGCTGGCTCGACTTCAACACCTGCGCCCGCGTCGCCGCGCCGCTGGCCTCCCGCGAGGCCCAGGGTCGCGCCCGCGTCCGCGCTGCCGCATAATCGCCTCGGGCGGGCGCGCCGCGGGGACGCGCCCGCGCCAGATGCCCGCCCCCGGCCGCACCTCCCCGACCCCCGCTCACGGCCACTGCACACCACCTCGGGCGCGGCCACGACCCCGATACGCGACCCCGACCATGCGAAAGGAACGGTTCTGGACCCATGCGTCACATCGACGAGCGCTACTGCAAGGAGCAGTACGACGAGAACGGCCTGCTCACCGACTTCAAGCTCACCTATCCCGACGACTTCAACTTCGGCTACGACGTGGTCGACGACATCGCCGTCAACGACCCCGGTCGCCTGGCGATGCTGTGGTGCAACCCGGAGGGCGAGGAGCACCGCTTCACGTTCGCGGACATGAAGTACTGGTCCGACAAGACCGCGAACTTCCTCTCCCGGCAGGGCATCGGCAAGGGCGACATGGTGATGGTCATCCTGCGTCGCAACTACCAGTTCTGGTTCGTCGCGGTCGCCCTGGCCAAGCTCGGCGCCGTCATGGTGCCCGCCACGTTCATGCTGCGCGAGCACGACATGAGCTACCGGCTCAACGGCGCGAGCATCAAGGCGGTCATCTGCACCAACGCCGGCGACATCGCCGACGTCGTGGACCACGTCGTGTACATGTGCCCCTCGGTCACCAAGCGCATCCTGGTGAACTGCGCCGGCGGCGGCACCACCCCCAAGGGCCCCGACGGCTCGTTCCAGTTCCCCGACAACGGCGAGCCCTACGGCCCGGCGCTTTCCGGCCCGGCGGGCGTGTGCGCCCTGGGCTGCGTGCGCAAGGGGTGGATCGACTTCAACACCAACGTGCGCGTGTCCCCCTCGGAGCTCGAGCGCCGCGAGACAAAGGCGACCGACCCCATGCTGATGTACTTCTCCAGCGGCACGTCGGGCGAGCCCAAGATGGTGCTGCACGACTCGCGCTACGCGCTGGCGCACATCGTGACCGCCAAGCACTGGCACAACGTCCAGAGCGACGACAACGGGCTGCACTTCACGATCAGCGACACCGGATGGGGCAAGGCGGTGTGGGGCAAGCTGTACGGGCAGTGGCTCATGGAGGCGGCGGTCCTCACCTACGACTTCGACCGCTTCAACGCCGACGAGATCCTGACGATGATCCAGCGCTATCGGGTGACGACGTTCTGCTGCCCGCCCACGATGTACCGCATCATCATGACGTCGTCGAACGTCGACGACTACGACCTGTCGAGCCTCACGTACTGCACGACCGCCGGCGAGCCGCTCAACCCCGACCTGTTCGAGTTCTGGAAGCAGCACACGGGCCTGACGATCTTCGAGGGCTTCGGCCAGACGGAGACGCCGCTGACGATCGCCAACCTGGTGGGCTCCACGCCGCGCATGGGCTCGATGGGCAAGCCGGTCCCGCAGTACGACACGCACATCCTGCGTCCCGACGGCACCGAGTGCGACCCGGGCGAGGCGGGCGAGGTGTGCATCAACATCTCGAAGGGCGCGCCGGGCATCATGCGCGAGTACTACCGCAACGCCGCCAAGACCGCCAAGGCGATGCACGACGGCTGGTACCACACCGGTGACGTCGCCCGCGCCGACGAGGACGGCTACTTCTGGTACGTGGGCCGCAACGACGACCTGATCAAGAGCTCCGGCTACCGCATCTCGCCGTTCGAGATCGAGAGCGTGCTGCTCGAGCACGGCGCCGTGCGCGAGTGCGCGGTGACCGGCGTGCCCGACCCGCTGCGCGGCCAGGCGGTCAAGGCGACCGTCGTGCTGATGGACGGCTTCGAGGGCTCGCCCGAGACCACGAAGGCGCTGCAGGCGTGGGTCAAGGCCAAGACCGCGCCCTACAAGTTCCCGCGCATCATCGAGTACGTCGACGAGCTCCCGCGCACGATCTCGGGCAAGATTCGCCACGTGGAGATTCGCGCCAACGACGCCAAACGCAACGTCGAGTCGCACGACGGCCTCGACGCCGCCGACGCCACCGCCGCCAGCGACCCCAAGGCCGAGCGAGCCGAGTAGGCGCAGCGGGGGCGGAGGCGCCCCAGGGGCGCGCCGGCAGGGGCGGAGCGCGCCGGCGGGGCAGACTGGGCCGGCGGGATGCGCCCGCCGGCCCGCCCCGGTACCGGCAGGCTCGCCGCTTTTGGCGGCAGAGCGGGGGTGGGGACGCCTCCGCAAAGACCCTCGCGTGGCCCGGCGTCACGGCGTGGGACATCGCCCCAGGTCAGCGCGCCGCTCTGCGTACGGGAGCTCGCGGAAGGGCTCCGGGAACCCCTTGGGGGACGTCCCCAACCTCGACTCGCCGCCAGGTTTGGCCATCCGGCCGGCACAGTGGACGCCCGCGCATGGTTTGGGTCGCCTGCTGCCGGCGGCGCGGCATGCCGGGGCTACAGGACCTCGTCGTCGTACTCGGCGGTGAGCAGCGTCGCCGCCTTCATGCCCACCTCACCCCATTCGCACAGGTGGTTCTGGTCGCCCTTCCAGTCACGCAGCGAGGACATGCGCCGCAGCGTGACGTTCTCCGCCCAGTAGGGGTTCTCGCGGACGTCGTCGATCGCGATGTACACGTAGCGGTCGTGCTCGGCGCTCTGCGCCACCGCGCCGAAGCGCCAGTCGTTGGGCAGCGTCTGGACCAGCTCCACACCGCTCTCGGTGAGCTGGCGGGTGAGGTCGTCGATCAGCTCCGACTCCATGGCTCGGTAGTCGTCCAAGCTGGCGTCCTTCCAGTCGTGGCCTTGCCACTTTTGCAGGTCGAACATCGCATCCTCCATCTCCCGGGGGCACGCCGCCGGCGGCGCCGCACCCCGCCTGCAACCCTGTCCACACCCTGTATCTTGCCCGGCGGGGGCGCCTCGCGACGGTATGACGGGCAAAAGCGACGCTTTCGGGCAAGGTGTCCGGCGGCGCGATATGATGGGGCGCGTGCCGGAGCCCAGGGCGAAAGGGCGCGCCGCGCGGGCGTTTCCGGCGGCTGCGCGGACGGTCGCGGGAGCGAGGGGCTGTGTCGCGCCTACCCGAGGCGCTCTTTCTTGGCGGTCCTGGCCGCCTTTGCCCCCTGCGCCTCGGAGCCGCCCTTGGGGTGCCTCGCCTTCGCCTTGGCGGTGGGGTTGCCGGTCCTGCCCACGCTGGGGCAGATGTCGGCCAGCGGGCAGCCCTCCAGCCGCGAGCCGTCGGGCGCGACCAGCTCGCACTTGCCCCCGGGGACGCAGGCGGGCTTGCGCGCGTCGCAGACCTGCCGCCCGAACAGCACGAACGTGTGATTGGCGCGCTTCCAGTAGCGGCGCGGAATCACCTTGAGGATGTCCTGCTCGGCGGCGAGCGGCGTTGGCGCGTCGGTGAGGCCGAGCCTGGTCATGATGCGGAACACGTGCGTGTCCACGGCGATGCCCTCGACGATGTCGAACGCGTCGTTGAGGACGATGTTGGCCGTCTTGCGGCCCACGCCGGGCAGGCGCGTGAGCTCTTCCATCGTGCGCGGCACCTGCCCGCCGAACTCGCTCACGACCATGCGCGCCGCGTCGACGACATGCTGGGCCTTGGTGCGGTAGAAGCCCAGGGGGCGCAGCACCGCCTCGACCTCCGAGATCGGGGCGCCGGCGAGGTCGGCGGGGGTAGGCCAGCGCCCGAACAGCGCCGGCGTGACCTTGTTGACCGCGACGTCGGTGGTCTGCGCGGAGAGGAGCACGGCCACGACCAGCGAGAACGGGTCGGTGAAGTGAAGGGCGCACACCGCCTCGGGATAGAGCTCCTCCAGACGCCGGCACGCCTCCTCGGCGCGCAGCCGCTTGGCCTTCGTTGACTCTGCTGGCACGGTGTCCCCCTCCTGCGCGCGGCGCCCTCCGCCGCGAGCGCTCGGCGTCGCTCGCCGCCGCATTCGGGCGGCGGCCGGCCCATGCTAGGCGCTTGCCGTGCGGGGCGCGCCCCCGCCGCGCCCCCGCCGGCCAGCCGCCCCCCGGGCGGGGGGGGGGCGCGTGCGCGGCGGGCGGGGCGGCGGGCTCTCGGAGGTGTGCGTCCCGCGGTGGCAGGTGGGGGAGCCGCCGGTGCCCGGCAGGTGCCGGCCGGGCGCCCCGTTATGGCGGCAGACGGGGGTTGGGGACGCCCCGCCATGGCCCCGCTCGGCCAGTTCGCCCTCACGCCGGCGCGTCACCGCAGGTCAGCGCGCCGCCCCACGTACGGGGACACGTGGAAGGGCTCCGAGGGGGCGTCCCCAATCCGGCTCTCCCGCCAAAAGCCGGCATCGCCCCGGCGCTGCGCCCCCCGCCCGCCGCTCCCTAGATCACGTACGGCCAGCGCAGCTCGACCTCGATGCGGTCCCCGGCGTGGGGCTTGGGCTGGTCGGGCTGGGGATGGAAGCGGTAGAACGCGTTGGCGCGGTCGACCGTCGCGGCGCCGTCCTCGCGGCGCACCGGGGTCGCGAGCAGCGACCCGTCGGGCTGGCGGGTGACGATGAGCTGGCGCACCGCGAAGAAGTCGGGGCTCATGGGCCTGCCGCCGGGACCTCCGGGACCGCCGGGGCCCCTGCGCCCGGGGCCACCGTGACCGCCGGGACCGCGTCGCCCGCCCGGGCCTCCGGGGCCGCCCGGGCCGCCGGCGGGGAAGTCCTCGGCGAGCGTAACGGTGACGCGCGGGATGCGCTCGTCGCGGCCGAACCAGCGCATCATCACCGGGAGCAGGTAGAAGTCGGTGGTGAACTCGGCGCCCATGGGCGGGCCGGAGATCCCGATGACCGGCTTGCCGTCCAGGACCGACATGGACGTGTGGTGGCCCGGGCCATGGGAGGTCTCGTGGCACAGGACCTCGCCGATCTCCTCGAGGACCTCGCAGGTCCAGTCGTCCGACCCCTTGGAGGAGCCGCCGTTGATGACGACGATGTCGCAGCTCGCGGCCGCTGCGAGCAGTGCCTCCTTGATCTGGTCGCGCTTGTCGGGGACGATCGGCCACACCACGGGCTCGCCGCCCCACTGGCGCACCTTCCCGGCGACCATGATCGAGTTGGTCTCGAAGTTCTTGGTGGCGGGCGCGTCGGCGCTGACGGGCACGAGCTCGTTGCCGGTGGGGATGAACGCGACGCGCGGGCGGGCGACGACCGCGACGTCGGCGTGGCCGCCGGAGGCGACGCTGGCGGCGATTAGCGGGGAGACGGTGGTCCCGGCGGGGGCGATGAGGTCGCCGGGGCGCATGCGGCTGCCGGCGGGCTCGGTGCCCTCCCCGCGGCGGAACGGGGCGCGCTCGAATGCAACGCGCTCGGTGCCCGTCTCGTCCACGGTCACGCGGACGTCCTCGATGCGCAGCGCCGTGTCGAAGCCTGCGGGCATGGCGACGCCGGTGTTGGCGAACTGCCACTGCACGCCGCGCTCCCAGGCGCTCGTGTCGGGCACGCGCGTGGGGGTCGACGGCTCGCGCGACGCCCCGCTCACGGCGTCGGCGCCCTGCTCGGCGCGACCCTCTTCCAGCTCGGGCGCCGCAGCGTCGGGGTCGACGAAGTCGTCGAAGCGGACCGCGACCGAGTCCATCCGGCAGGTGAGCGCGCCGGGCATGCTGACCAGCGAGGTCACGTCCCGGGCGAGCACGCGGCCGATCGAGTCGCGCACGGGCACCACCTGCGCCGGCGGGTCGAACGAGCAGCGGGCGAGCAGGGCCGCGACCGCCTGCTCCCTGCCCATCTCGATGTGCTTGGAATGGTCTCTCATGGGCTTCCTTCCTTTCGTGGCCGTTTCCGTTGCCGTTGCGTCACTCTCGCCACGCCGGGGGCGCCGCCGCGCCGCGCGGGCGCGCGTCCCGTCTTTCCGACGCCGGGCGCGCGTCCCGTCTCCCCGGCTTCGCGTCACCCCGGCGCGTCGCCGTGGCGCTGGCCGGGGACGTCGTACAGGTGCGCCACCAGCACGCGCACGTGCGCGCGGGCGTACAGGAGGCGCTCGTACATGTCGCAGTCCTGGGCGCGCACCAGCTCGTCGCAGGCGCGCCGGGCTGACGCGAGCCGCCCGGGGTCGAGCGTGGAGAGGTCGACCGTCGCGCCCTCGGGCGCCGGCCCTCCCGCGCCCGCGGCGCCCCGCCCGGACCCGTCGCCCGCCGGGAGCTGCGCCGCGTAGCGCGCGACGACCTCGTCGGGGGCGCGCCGCGGCGGCACCTCGCGGGTGAAGAGCTCGTCGCGCATCGCGTACCAGGCCTGCTCGGCGCGCAGCTCCCGCTCGGTGATGCCGCGCCTGCGCAGGTAGGCGTCCCAGAGGAACGCCGATCGCCCGTCGGTGGCCCCCACGCGCGCCCGCATGGCCCCCACGCGCCGCTCTACCTCGGCGGGGTCGGCGCGGATGCCCAGCTGCGCGCAGCGCTGCGAGACGGCCATCTCCCGCCCGTAGTGGTCGATCAGGGAGCGCCAGTAGCCGTCGGGCGTGGTGCCCTGGTCGGCGAGGAACGCCTCCCAGGCGGCGTCGGTGGGGCTGCCCACGCGGGAGCGCTGGGCCTCGACGCGCGCCACCAGCGGCGCCAGCGGCAGCGGCTCGCCGTTGACCAGCGCCGCCGCCCCCGCGACCTCTGCCGCCCCCGCGCCCGCGGCCGATTCCGCCGCGCCCGCAACCCC
>CAIFEU010000107.1:589-9244 GCA_903789505.1 uncultured Coriobacteriales bacterium | reverse complement strand
TGCTCGCGGCGCTGGGAGTCGCGGTCATCTGGGGCGGGCCCTCCGAGTTGGTGGGGCACTTCATCGTGTTCGAGCTGGCCGTGGTCGTGGGCTTCTACGTCATCACCAACGTCACGCACACGCTGCACACGCCCCTGATGTCGGTGACCAACGCCATCTCGGGCATCATCATCGTCGGCGCCATCCTGCTGGTCGGCTCCGACAACCCGGTGGTCGTCGTTCTGTCGGTCATCGCGATCGTGCTGGCGAGCATCAACATCTTCGGCGGGTTCCTCGTGACGCACCGCATGCTCAAGATGTTCGAGAGGAGCTCTGAGAAGTGATGGCGACCCTGCTCGCATCTTCGACGGCGGTCGGCGCGGGGGCGGCGGCCCTGCAGGCGCTGACGCGCTTCGAGTCGCTCGCCTACATCCTGGCGGCGCTGCTGTTCATCCTGGCGCTCGCGGGACTCTCGCGCCAGCAGACCGCCCAGCGTGGCAACTGGATGGGCATCGTCGGCATGGCGCTGGCGCTGGTCTCGACAATTGCGGTCACGGTGGCGGGCGACGGCGCCGCCGTCCGCTCCCTCGTCCTGATCATCGTCGCGGTGGCCGTGGGCGCCTCGATCGGCGTCTGGAAGGCGCTCAAGATCCACATGACCGCGATGCCCGAGCTGGTCGCGATGCTGCACTCCTTCGTGGGCGCCTCCGCGGTGCTCGTCGGGTTCACGTCGTTCCTGACCACCCCGGGCGACCCCGCCAGTGCGAGCAACGCCTACCACCTGGGCGAGGTCGGCCTCGCCATCTTCATCGGCGCGGTCACCCTCACCGGCTCGGTCGTCGCCTACCTCAAGCTGTCCGGCAAGATCTCGGGCAAGCCGCTCACGATTCCCGGCCGCAACGCCATCAACCTCGCCGCCGTCGTCGTGTGCGTCGCCCTGATCGCCTGGACGGTCAACACCGTCGGCGTCGGCGCGGGGATGGTCCCCCTGTGTCTGCTGACCGTCGTGTCCCTGGCGCTCGGGGCGCACCTGGTGCTCGCAATCGGCGGCGGCGACATGCCCGTCGTCGTCTCGATGCTCAACTCCTACTCCGGCTGGGCGGCGGCGATGGCGGGCTTCACGCTCGGCAACGACCTGCTGATCATCACCGGGGCGCTGGTCGGGTCCTCGGGCGCCTACCTCTCCTACATCATGTGCAAGGGCATGAACCGCTCGTTCGGCTCGGTCATCCTCGGGGGGTTCGGCAGCTCCGCGGGCAAGGCGCAGCCCGGCTCGGGTCAGGGTCCGTCCCAGCAGGTGGGCGAGCACACCGAGACCACGCCCGAGCAGGTCGCCCAGCTCCTGGGCGACGCCCGGCGCGTCGTGATCACCCCCGGCTACGGCATGGCGGTCGCGCAGGCGCAGTACCCGGTCGCCGAGCTCACGCGCAAGCTCTCCGCCATGGGGGTGGACGTGCGGTTCGGCATCCATCCCGTGGCGGGGCGCATGCCCGGCCACATGAACGTGCTGCTCGCGGAGGCCAAGGTGCCCTACGACGACGTGTACGAGATGGACGAGATCAACGACGACTTCGGTGACGTCGACGTCGTCCTGGTGATTGGGGCCAACGACACGGTGAACCCGGCGGCGCTCACCGAGCCCGACTCGCCGATCGCGGGCATGCCGGTGCTGCGCGTCTGGGAGGCGCACAAGGTCATCGTCCTGAAGCGCTCGATGGGACACGCGGGTTACTCGGGCGTCCAGAACCCGCTGTTCTTCAACGACAACACCGACATGCTCCTGGGCGACGCCAAGGCGTCGGTCGAGGCCATCGTCGCGGCGCTGCCCGACGCACCCGGGGGCGAGCGCTAGCCCGTCGCCGCCTCTCTCCGGGTCGCGCGCTGCCAGCGGAGGGTCCCGCCCTCGGGGGACTGTCCCCGGCCGTCCGGGACGTGTGGGGGAGCGCCCGCACGTCCCGGCCTGCGCCGAGGGGGATGATTCCTGCGGAGATGTCCCTCGCGTGCGAGCGTCTCCGACGTTTCCCTGAATGTAGCGTTACAATCGGGCAACCTAACGACATGTGGCGGGATGGCCGAGGGAGAGAGAGCTTGAAACCAGGTTCGATGCCGGCGCGCCTCAGCGACCTGACGCGTTCCGTTCTGAGCGCGACGGCGGCGAATAGGGACGAATTCGTCATCGCGCCGGCGTGCTTGTACCGCACGCTGGCCGCCCTCTCGTACTGCTCGCTCGGCGAGACGCACGACGAGATCGCCGCCCTGGTGGGCGATGCCGACGAGATCGCCGCCACCGTGAGGACCCTCGCCGCAGACGGCGCCTCCGACTCCTGCGCGCGTCCCGCCGCCGCCCCCGGCGCCGGGGACGCTCCCGCGCCCGACGACGGGGGAGCCCCCGCGGCCGACGACGGGCAGGCGCCGGAGCCCGAGGGCGCGAGCTGCGCCTCGGACCCCGCGGCGGCAGCCGCCCCGGGGGAGGGCGACTTCAGCCTGGCGTGCTCCCTGTGGGCCGACTCCTCCGTCTCGCTGCGCCCGGGCTTCGAGCGAGGCGTCGAGGTCCTGGGCGACCGCGTATACAACTACGACCTGCACTCGGAGCGCGCCGAGCGTGAGATTGGGCGCTGGCTGCTCGAGAGCACCGGCGGCGACTACGACCAAGCCTCCGAGATCTCCCCGGCGTGCTTCCTCCTCGCCCTGGGCGCCCAGCACGTCAGCGACGCGTGGCGCGAGCCGTTCACCGACGCGCGCGTCAAGAACTTCCTTGCACCCGACGGCAACTACAAGGTCGAGTACATGGTCTGCTGGCAGGAGTGCCACGTGATCGAGCGAGCCGGCTCCGTCACGCTGTCCAAGCGCCTCGAGTCGGGCGCGCGCGTCGTGTTCTCGATGCCCGACGAGTCCATGGGCGTCCAGGACTACGTCGCGGGCGGGATGGCGTGGAAGAACGTCTGCGACTGCTTCGAGCGCCCCAAGAAGGCGGGCGTCCGCCAGCTCGTCCGCCTCGCGGTCCCGCGCGTCACGCTCGGCACCGAGGAGCTGCGCCTGGTCGACACCCTCAAGGAGCTGGGCGTCCAGCATGCGTTCAACCCCCTGATCGCGGACTTCTCCCCGATGTCTTCCAGCCCGCTGAGCGTGGGCGCGCTGGCGTTGTGCTCGACGCTCGACCTCAACCCGCGCGGCGTCGACGGTGTGGGGCGCGACGATGCCGGGCAGGGCGGTGGCAAGCGGCCCAACGCGCGCAAGGTCATGCTCAACCGACCGTTCGTGTTCGCGCTGATCACGGCGGGCGGGTGCCCGCTGTTCGCCGGGACGTTCAGCCACCCCACGGAGGCATGAGCGTCATCTCGTTAGTTCTCGTTGGTACTGGATGGTCTGACGCGACCCTGGTCGGGCGTTGCGGTGCCCGCATGCGCGGAGAGGGTGGGATACTGCTGTGCAGCGGACGGGAGCAAGGCGAACGTCCCGGGACACGCAACGACTCGAAAGGAAGACACCATGTTCAACATCTCCGCGCGCAATCAGCTCAACGGCACCGTCAAGGCCGTCCACCCCGGCAAGGTCAACGGTCTGGTCGTGATTGACGTCGACGGCCAGGAGATCGTCGCCGACATCACGATGGGCTCGATCAAGCGCCTGGGCATCGAGGAGGGCAAGAAGGTCGTCGCCATCATCAAGGCGAGCAGCGTGATGGTCGCGGCCGGCGCCGACATCGCGATCTCCGCGCGCAACCAGCTCAACGGCACCGTGAAGTCGGTCGAGGAGGGCGCCGTCAACGGCATCGTCGAGATCGAGCTCGCCGGCGGCCAGACGGTCACCGCCGACATCACGATGGGCTCCATCAAGAAGCTCGGCCTCGAGGCCGGCAAGAAGGCTGCCGCCGTCATCAAGGCCACCGAGGTCATGGTGGGCGTCGAGGCCTAACGACCCTCGCCGTCCATGCGACGCGCCCGTCGGGCGAGGTGACGCCCCGCCGAGCGGGAGGGCGGCAGGCGGGCGCGATTGACAAGGCGATGACGTTGTGACGAGGCGGGTTCGTCAGCCGATTGGGAGGTCGGCGGGCGGGCCCGCCTCGCCATGTCTGTGTTTCGGATTGCCTCCGTGGCAACGATGGGAGACGTGCGCTTGCGCGAATCGCTTGCGTGCCGACTTGCCGCGTGCAACCGAAACGATGGGACTGGCACTTCTCCTTACGGGCCATGCGCAGAGCGACGCGCGCATCGAGGCGCCGCCTGCGAGATGCTATACTGACGTCCGTTATCAGGTTCGCAATTACGGACGTTCTGATGTTGAAGGAGTCGTCATGCCTCCCATCTATCCTTCCACCGCCCTTAAGAACCAGCAGCGCGAAATCAAGAAGCTCGCCGATACCCAGCTGGTCTACATCACCGAAAACGGGCGGGGCATTTACGTGTTCAGGTCGGATGAGGTGCTCTCCGGCGTCGTTTCGGACGCTGTGGAGAAGGCTCTCTACGAGCAGAGGCTGTCGGACGACCTCGCCGAGTCGCGGGACGACTTCGATAGCGGGCGGTACTTCACGTCCCGCGAGAGCCTGATGGATGCGGTGAATGCGAAGAGACAAGCCCGTGCCTAGGCTGGAATATTCGGAGCGCTTTGCGGAAGATCTGGCGGCGGTCACGTCGTCTCAGGTCGAGAAACGGATAATGCGGGTACTTGGTGATATCGAGTCTTTCGCTGAATTCGGCAGCAAGGATGTCCCCGCATCGATTCACGCACGTTTCGGGGACGGCGTGCGCAAGGTTGCCGTGAACCCGTTCGATCTGGTGTACACGTACTATCCGCAGGACGACCTGGTCCGCATCGAGGCACTGGTACATCAACGCGCAGCCCGATAGCGCACGCGCGGCAAACGTGAGGAAGGCCTCCGCTAGAGAGATGACGAGGAGGGGCCCCGCCATCGGGTGAGCCCTCGTCGCCAGTTCAGGCGAGCGTGTTTTGTGCTGCGGAATCCGCCTCGTAGAGGGGCGCGCGAAGGCGAGCCTAGGAGCAGCGACGTGCCAGGTAGTCGTCCTCCCGCTTTGCCGCTTCGAGCGAGGCCTGCGCCTTCGAGACGCGCTCGCGCAGATCGTCGAGGCCTCCCCCGGACAGGCGCATCCGCACCTGGGCGAGCTCGGCGTTGGCGCCGTAGAGGCGCCGGCGGGCAATCGACGAGGGCAGCGCGGCATACCAGGCGTGACGCCCCGCTGCCCGCTCGAGGCGTGCGACCTTGTCGGCGAGCCGGTCGCGACGGGACTCGAGGTCCTCGGCGCCCGCCTTCGCCAATGCCGACTGCGCCTCCTCCAGCTCACGCCGGGCGGCGTCGACGGCCTTTCCCGCCTGCGACCTGAGGCTCCCGAGGCGCTCGGCGTAGCGGTTGCGCGGAATCTCGCGGACCTCGTCGACGCGCCGCGCGAGGTCGTCCCTGCGCCTGGCGCGCTGGTCGAGCGCCGCGGCGTCGTGCCCGGCGCCGGGGGCGTCGGGGAGCCTGCCCGCCTCGGCGCCGACCGCCTGGCGCGCCAGGTCCAGGACGTGGGAGGTCGTGTCGAGCATCTGCTGCAGGTCGAGGGGGTCGCAGCTGCTCGTCCGGTCGTCGGCGAGCTTGCCTTCGATGACGTCGAGGTGGGCGTCGACGCACGCGAGCATAGCCGCGTTGACGTCGCTGACGAGGGCGTCCGCCATGCGCTTGCGCTCGTCTTGGTCCGTGAGTTTGAGGGCGTCGTCGAGCCTGCGCTGGCAGGCGTCGAGCACGGCGCCGACGAGCTCCTCGCTGCGTGCGGAGAAGTAGCGCGACGTCATGGGCTCTGCCGAGCGGTCGCGCCGGACGAGCGCCACCTCCTCGGCGCCGAGCAGCTCGACGAGGACCCCCAGGTCGTCGTCGCCGGCGGCGGGAGCCTGGGCGGCTTCCGGCGCCGCATCCCGCCGCGCCCTGGACTCGGTCTGCTGGCGGGGTTTCTCGCCGCCTCCCGGGGCGGGGGAGGGGTCGCCCGCCGCGTCCCGGGCGACTTCCTCCGTCGAATCGGCGCCCGTCGCGCCCGTTGCCTCGGGCGAGGGCGAGCCGGCGCCCGGGATGGGGCGCCCGTCCTCGGCGGACTCGGTTGGGGCACCTCCGGCGACGGCGGTCTCAGGGGCGGCTGCCGCCGCGTCGGGCGCACGGTTCGAGGGGGCGAGCGCGGGCACGTCGCCCGAGAGGTAGGGGTCCGCCTGCGCGACCAGCCTGGTCACGAACTTGATCGTGAACGGCGCGTGTGTCCCCGATGCGACGCGCAGGTCGTCCACGAGCCATCCCATCGCCCGGTCGAAGCCCGGGATGCCCGACGCGACGCGCTGGTCGGCGACCACGTCGTAGGAGTCGTCGCCGGCGTAGCGCACCATCAGCGCGCGCCCGCATGCCTGCAGGCAGAACAGGGAGAGGGCGCTGACGTCGCCGGGCGGCAGGGCGCGCGCGACCGGCGCCGCGACCTGGTCGCGGGGGATGCGCACGCGGGGGTCCTCCTCCACCTCGCGCAGCAGGTCGATCAGCAGCGCGCAGTTGTGCCGGACGTCCTGCATGAAGCGCGGGATCCGGTCGGTCGTGGCGGCGTTGACGTGGATGCCGCCGATGCAGTGGCGCCCCTCGTCCCAGACGAGGTCGTCCACGGAGAAGTAGACGTGGTCGGTGCAGAAGCGCCAGCAGGCGGCGGCGGGGTTGAACGCGCCCGACGAGGTGAGGTAGGCGGGTTCGAGCGGCTCGCGCCGGGCCGCGCCCGGCTCCTGCGCCTCCGGCGCCGTCGCGTCGTCGCCACGGGGTGCGCTTGCGGACGCAGGCGCGCCCTCCGTCGACCCTGCCGCCGACGACGGTGCGGGGCAGGCCTCTGCCGGCGCGTCTTCCGCGGGCGAGCCCTGTTGCGCGCCGCGCCCCTTTGCGGTCTCGACCTCGGCCTCAGCCTCCGCCTTGGCGTCAGGTTCAGGTTCAGGCTCAGGCTCTTGCTCTGCCCCCTCGTCGGTGTCGGTCTCGACCTCGGCCTCGTCGTCAAGCTCGCCGGCGGGGTCGGGCCCGACCTCGGCCACCGCGCCCTCAGCCTCGTCGGCGGACCCGGGCGTGTCCTCGGCTCCCGAACCTCCCGCGTCGTCGGCGGGGGTAGGCTCACCCTCCGCCGCCGGCGCCGCAGCCTCGCCGGTGGGGGCAGGCTCGCCCTCGGCATCGCCGGTGGCCTCGAACCCGGCCTCAGCCTCCACCTCGCCCTCACCCTCGCGCTCACCGTGAGGCTCAGCCTCGACGACGGGAGCCTCGGGCGCCATCTCGTCGTCCGAGGGGGCGCACCCATCCGCGACCTCGTCGTCGGCGGGTGTCTCGGACGCCCCGTCCGCCGTACGGTCAAGGTCGTCCTCTGCCGACTTCGGGCTGGCCACGCGCCGTTCCTCGGAGTCGCCCGCGGTCTCGGCGGCCTCGACGGGCGCGGCGTCGGCGTCGGCGTCCCCGGGGCGCCCTTCGCCCGGGCCCTGCGGCGCCCCGGCCTTTCCCTCGAGAACGGGTCCGCCCCCGTCGAGCGTCTCGAGCAGCGCGAACGCCCGGAGCGCCCTCTCCGGGACGGCGACCTGCGCGCGCAGCTCGCGCGAACCCTCCTCGTCCAGGCCGAGCTCCTCACCGAGCGAGCCCTCGACCAGCCGGATGGACGCGCGCACGTCCGCGCACATGGAAGCGAAGTCCGCCTCGGTGAGCGCCGTGCGCGCGGCGCCCGCTGAACGATGCGTCGCGTCGGCATCCGTCGCCTCGGGCGGGCGGCGCGTCCCGTCGTCCCCCGAGCGCTCCGGCGCCGTCCCCACCCGTCCTGCGTCGGCCGTGGCATCGTCGTCTCTGGCACCCGCCTCCCCGGCACCGTCGAGCCCGGCGAGGGAGCGCTGGGCGACCAGCATCCCGACGAGCTCCTCGTAGTAGCGCGCCGCGACGTCCTCGAACCGCCTGAGGCTCTCGAGCGCCGCCCGGTCGCGCGCCTCCTTGGGCACGTAGTCCCCGGGGTGCCGCTTCGCCAGGCGCGCCTGGTCGTTGCGGACGCGCTGGGGCAGGTAGGCGAGCAGCCCGTTGCGCGCCAGGTGGACGGCGTCGCGGAACTGCCCGGGCGTCGCCGGGACACTGAGGCACGCCTCGATCCGGGAGCTCACCTCAAGGCACACGTACTCGTCGAGCTCGACCGTCGACGCGAGGGCGCGCGCCAGGCCGAGCGCCTGCGCGTCGTACGCGTCGGGGTCGCGCGACTCGTCGGCGGCGGGGAAGACGACCAGCGTGTCGGGCATGGAGACGCCCACCGGGCAGACGGAGAAGGTGCGGTAGGGGCAGGCCTCGCTGCGCGTCGCGAAGATCATCACGGGGCAGTTGGCGCCGTCGGCCTCCCAGTCGTCGACGGCGCTCGCGAGCGCGAAGTCGTTGAGGTAGCGGGCCTGGCGCTGCGACTCGGCGAGCATCTCGGGGAGGGCGAACCTCTCGACTCCCTGAACCTGGCGCCGGTCGAACTCCTCGGTGCTCGGGAAGTACTCGATGCGCGCCATCTCGTCGACGCCCGCAGGCTCGCCTGCCAGCACCCGCCTGCGTGCGCGCTCGTAGTCGGCGCGGGCGATAGAGACGAACGGGTGGCCGGCGTGGTCGAGCATCGCTACGAAGCCGTCGGGGATCTCGACGGAGAACTTCGGGCCGCTCACCCTGTGGTGGCG
>CAIFEU010000107.1:0-579 GCA_903789505.1 uncultured Coriobacteriales bacterium | reverse complement strand
GCGGGGGGGGGCCCGCACCCCAACCACGCGGGGGGGGACCGCCCCGTAAAACTGGGGGCCGCCCCCCGTGGGGGGGCGCGCAACCCCCCCGGCGCCTGCGGCGCCGCCGGCGCTGCCCTCGGCCGCCGCGGCGCCCGCGTCGGGCCCTCCGACACGCGACGTCCCCGCGTCGGGCGTCCGCGCCTCGGGCGCAGCCGCCTTCGCCCCTGTTGCCTCGGCAGCGGCCGCCTCGGGCGCGTCGGCGGAGGCGCCGCCTGCCGCGTCGACGGCCGTCGGGGCGGCGGCCTTCGCGACATTGTGGCCGGCATGCTGGTCTCGAACGCGCTTGTCCTTCATACGCTGCCTTTCCTCCCGCAGACGAGGCGGCGCGCGAGGCGATCGGCGCGCGGGCGTGGCGATTCCCGCCCGACGGGGGTGACCTCGGTGCCGTCGGGTCACATCATCGCACACGGCCAGGCGCGTTCTGCGGCCGACTTGTGCGTTATGGGGCACGGCGAGCGGGATTTCCGCCGGGACGGGATTGGGGGATAATCGTCGGGCGAACGTAAGCCGCCGCCCCGGCGACGAGAACCCGAATCG
>CAIFEU010000106.1 GCA_903789505.1 uncultured Coriobacteriales bacterium | reverse complement strand
CGGCACCCCACGGCACCGGCAACATCAAGGCCGGCCTCAACTACGCCATGAGCCTGTATCCCTACATGCTGGCGCACCAGAACGGCTACTCCGAGAACATGTACCTCGACTCCGAGTCGCGCACCTACGTCGAGGAGACCGGTGGCGCGAACCTGCTGTTCGCGGCCGAGGACGGCACGCTCGTCGTTCCCAAGTCCCACACCGACTCGATCCTGCCCTCGATCACGCGCCGCTCGCTGGTCCAGATCGCCCGTGACCAGCTCGGCATGGAGGTCGTCGAGCGTCCGGTCCGCTTCGACGAGATCGGCAACTTTGTCGAGTGCGGCCTGTGCGGCACCGCGGCGGTCATCTCGCCGGTCGGCGAGGTCCACAACGGCGACCAGGTCGTGACCTTCAAGAACGGCCACGACGAGATGGGTCCCGTCATGAGCAAGCTGCGCAAGACCCTGACCGACATCCAGGCATGCGAGATTCCCGGGCCCGAGGGCTGGGTCTGCAAGGTCTGCTAAGGACGTGCGTCCTGCGTGTGTCTGGCCTCTGCGCCGCCCCCCACAATCGGACGGGGCGGCGTGGGATGCCGGCCGCATGAGGGCCTGCATGAAGGCAAACGCCGCGGGGGCGGCGGTTCGGGGGTGCCCGGGCCGTCGCCCCCGCCCCGTAGGGGTCCTCGTCCCCTGCGAGCGTTCCCGCCGCCTCGTGCGGCCGGGAGGGGTCGCCGCCTACCCGATGCGGGCGAACAGGTGCCCCGACCCGTGCCCCGCGAGCCGCGGAGCCGGCGTCCTGCCGGAGATTGCCGCCTCGAGCGCCGCCCGCGTGCGCTCGACCGCCGCGCGCGTCTGCCGCGGGCCCAGAAGGCGCGCGTCGACCATGAACCGCGTCATCCCCATGCGCAGGAACTCGCCGATCTGCGGTGTGGCGTCCAGAGCGGTGACCTCCCAGAGTCGAGAGCGGCCGAAGGCGTCGCTGGTCACGTAGGTCGTGCGACCGAACTCGTCGCGCAACGTGTGCAGCTCGTGCCGCCTTTCGCACGTCGCGCAGGTGCGTGCGCACGGGCCCATCGATTGGAGCACGCAGTGCTCCGCCGTCATCATGCGCTGGTGGCCTGCCACGACGATGCCGCACGCGCGCGGGGAGCCCTCGCACAGCCTGCCGAGCTGGAGCAGGTCGAGCTCGGGGGACATCCAGAAGAACTGTGCTCCGCGCTCCGCCAGTGCCTCCAGGGACCAGGAGTTGTGCAGCTCCAGCGTGTCCCAGACCTCCGCGAGCGCTCCTGAACGCGCCGCCAGGGCGAGCCCTGCGACCGTGCCCGCGGCGACCGGCGCGCCCTCCCGCACGAGCCGCTCCGCGCGGGATAGGTCGGCTTCGCGCCCGACCTCCCCCAGGACGGGGACGGTGCCGTCGGGCCAGGACGCCGCGCTTGCGGTCTGCTCGCCTTGGGTCGTACGCGCTGGGGAGAGGGCGCTCGAACCCGGGGCGGAGAGGTCCTCCGCCAGCGCGTAGACGCGGTCGGCGCCCGCCTCGAGCGCGACGCGTGCCTGCTCGGACGTGCAGGCCATGGCGCACACGAGCGGCCGGCCGTCCCCTTGCGCGCTCGCCGGGCGCGGGCGCGAGGATGGGAGCGAGTAGGGGGCGTCCGCCATGGACTCGCGACGCGACCTCCAGGGGGAGAGCAGCTCGTCGCGAAGCGCGTCCAGGGCGCGTGCCCGCACCGAGTGGACGCCCGAGAAGCCCATGCCCACGTCAGGGTCGAGCCTCACGTCCCATAGTCCGTCGGGGGCGAACGGGGTGCCGCCCATCCTTCCCACGTGCTCGATCAGGTCCTGCTCGCTCACCGCGCGGGTGCGTGCCGCCTGGACGACGTCGCCCGTCGCGGTCGAGCTGGCGTCGCGCGCGATTGCGGGGTGAGCGTCGCGCGCGTGCGCTTCGACCGTGACCGAGAGGGGCTCTCCGCGGACGGCGCTGACCTCGATGGAGACGGGGCGCAGACGGGGGAAGGCGCGCGTCGAGAAGTCGCGTGCCCGTGCCATCGACTCTTCGCTGCGAATGACGCGCACCTTGCTGCCCATCGGCACCTCGCGCGGCAGCGTCACGCGCAGCAGCTCTCCCTGCCCCGCCTCGCGAGGGCACGCGACGGTAACGTAGTCGTCGAAGCGCTCCGGGCTGCGCAGCTCGAGCAGGTCGCCCTCGGATACCGGCTGGGTGAGGGCGACCAGGGCAGCCTTGCCGCGGATTCCCTCCACCGTGCCGCACAGCTGGCCGCGGTTGTTGCCGCGCTCGTACGACATGATCTCGTTTCCCGAGCGGCCGTGCAGGTAGCCGTTCGTGAAGTCGCGATTGAACGACCTGCGCAGCCGTCGGTCGAGGGCGTCGGGGAGCAGCTCTGCCCACCTGCGGTCGAGCTCTCCCCATGCCGCGGAGGCGTCGCCGCCGTCGTCGGGCAGCGAGTCCGCGGGCACGAGGTCGAGCAGCTCCCCGGCACGCTCGGAGAGCAGGTCGAGTGCCTCGCGGTAGGCGCCCGTGACCGTGGCGACGTAGTCGGGCGCCTTCATGCGTCCCTCGACCTTGATTGACCCGACGCCCGCCGCCATGAGTGCCGGGAGGTCGAAGACGCTGCGGCAGTCGCGCGGGGACAGCAGCCGCGACCCTCCTACTGTCGCCACGGACCTGCCGTCGACGTCAAGCAGCTCGTAGGGAAGGCGACAGGGCTGGCGGCACAGCCCGCGGTTCGCTGACCTGCCGCGCTGCGCGCTCGAGAGCAGACACTGCCCGGAGTAGCAGATGCAGAGCGCCCCGTGCCCGAATGTCTCGAGCTCGACGCTGCGCCCGGAGCACCGCGCAATCTCGCGCAGCGACAGCTCGCGCGCGAGCGTGACGCGGGAGCAGCCCTGGTCGCGCGCGAAGTCGACGCCACGGGGGTCGGCAACGTTGGCCTGGGTGGACAGGTGGAGCTCGACCTGCGGCCACAGGGCGTGGACGTTGCGCAGCAGACCCCAGTCCTGGACTATGAACGCGTCCGCACCCGCAAGCCAGGCGTCGTGGACGAGCGTCAGGGCATCGGCCATCTCGTCCTCGCCGATGAGGATGTTGGTCGTGACGTAGACGCGCGACCCGGCAACGTGGGCGAGGTCGCATGCCCTTGCGAGGTCGTCAATCGAGAGGTTGTCGGCGTTGCGGCGGGCGTTGAAGGACCCGAGTCCGCAGTAAATCGCGTCCGCCCCAGCCGCGAGCGCCGCCTTGAACGCGTCCATCGTGCCCGCAGGCGCGAGGAGCTCGGGCACCCGGAGACGCGGACGCTTCGCGCCTTCGGGTGCCGGTACGGGTTGAGTCCCATTGTCGTGAGTCATGTGGTTCACCGCGATGAGTCGTGTCCTTGGTCTTCGGTCGGCGTGCGCCGGCGAGCCGGACGCACCTGACGCGGACTCGAATCGTAGCAGGTATCTTGCGCCCCGGTATGGAGGACCGGTCCATCCGAGCCATCGTCGCCCTCGCGGGCGGGCGCGGACTCAGGGAGAACGGGCGCCCTGCCGGCAGTGCGCCGTCTGCCTGCGCGACCGACTCCGACCGCCAGCGCGACCGCGACGGCGCCGCCGCTCGCGAGCGTGAGCGCGCAGCTCAGGGCGAGCACCGGCATGAGGTTCCCAGAGCGCGCCGTCGTCACGTCCCCCGACCCTGCATCCGACCCCGAGGCGACTCCCGACTGAGATTCTTCCGAGGGGGACGCCCCCTGGTCGCGCACGCAGTTCACAATCAGGCGCTGCGTGTTCACCGAGCGCGGGTAGCACGTGAGCAGCGTGAGCATGTCGGAGCCCTCCTCGATTGCGAGCGCATCGACGTCGTCCGGGTCGATGACCCGGGAGTCGTGCACCACGTAGCGCAGGCTACCGGCGACGGACGTGAGCCACACCACGTCGCCGGCGACGAGCGTCCCGATGTCATCGAACATGACGGCATCCCCATAGGCGGTGTGCCCCGCGATGACGCAGCGCGTGCCCTGGCCTCCCACTGGCATGCTGGTCCCCGGCAGATGCCCGGCACCGTTCGCGAGCGCATACTCGCCGGTGCCCAGGCGAACGGGGAGCGTGACCCCGAGCGTCGGGATGGAGACCGTCGCGACGACTTCGTTTTCTTCCGACGTCGGCCAGCCCCAGTATCCCTGCGGGGCGCCGTCCTCACCCAGCGACACGCCATCCCTGTCGAGAAGCTGCCGGTTCATGTCCTGTGCCCGGCCCAGGGCCTCGTCGCTGCCCTCGACTATCAGCGGGGTCTGGGCGAAGCTGAACGCCTGCGCCCTCATGCGCTCGCTTCCGAGCTCCTTGGAAACGACGGGCTGCAGCATCAGGGCGACCCCGAGCATCACAAGCAGCGGGCATGTGACGAGCGACAGGGTAGCGAGTCTAGCGCTTCCCATGGCGCCGCGAGCGGACGACGGCGACGGCGGCGGCAGTCAGCGCCACGCCCACCGCCATGGCGCCGATGATCGTGGGACGAAGGTCGTCGGTGCCGCCCGTGTTGGGGAGCGGGGAGATGGGTGTGTCGAGGACGAGCGTCTCCACGCGAGAGGAGGAGACGTCCAGTGGCCTGTCGTTCGGCTCGGAGCCGACGGATGCGCCTCCGTTCGGGCCGACGTGGACCTGTATGGGCTGAGTGAGCCTCTCGTACCCATCGGGCGCCACGGTCTCGACCAAGTAATAGTCCGTGCCTGACTCGAGGTCATAGCTCAGACCGGCGAACGTCGCGTGGCCCTGCTCGTCGGTCGTCACCTGCCATGCCCCGAGGTCGGCTCCCGTCTCGTCCTTCGCGTGGATCCAGGCGTCGCTCATCGCGTCGTCATACGTGGCGGCGATGGCGAACGTCGCGCCCGCGAGTGTGCGATCCTCGTCGGTCGCGTCGACCTTGGTGATCTCGATCTGGCCGAAGTAGACCTGGGGGATGGGCGTGGGGTGGGTGATCTGCGTGCCGACCGAGTTGGTGATTTCGAACTTCGCCTCATTCGAGAGGGAACCGTACGTGGCGTTCTCGTTCAGTCGCGCGGTGAGCCTTGCCGTGACCCTGCAAGCCCCCGGCTTCTCGCTCGTGTCCACTGCGGTCTGCAGCTTCGCGAGGCAGGGTGTGAGGTCGACGGTGACCACCTGACGCCCGTTACCCGCCTCGTCCTCTCCCCGGGAGACGGTGGCAACGTAGTCGACTCCCGACGTGAGACTGACGTCACCCACGGAGACCTCCAGCTCGCTTGGGGCGCCGTCGTCTCCGGTGTCCACCGTGAGCCTCCAGTCGAGGGGGTCGGTGAGCGTGAACTGCCGGTAGGTGCCGACGTCGGAGGCGACGTCACAGGCGATGTCAAAGGTCACCGCGTCGCCGCGAGACGCGCCCCGCCGCATCGCGGTGCCTCCCTCGGGCAGCTCTATCTGCTTGTCTACGTCAATCAGGTGGTTCTTGGGGTACACGTGCACGTCGTAGAGCCATTCGCCCTGCGCGTTGGGGTCCTGCATGGGGACGCTGACGATGAACGGGTCGCAGGGGAACTCGACGCGGGGGTCGGGGACCTCGGTCACCAGATAAGCCCCCTGGCTGCCGGTCAGGTCAAAGCTCGCGATGCCCTGCCTGTCCGTCGTCGCCGAGAGGCCCCCGTCCGTTGTCCTCGTGCAGTAGCCTGAGCTGCCGTCGGCGGTGCCGGAGTAGGGCACGAACTCCTCCTCGGGGGCGCCATCGAGGACGGCCGCGTACACCTCCTGCGGGCTGTAGAGGCGCCGAATCTCGAAGGTGATGCCCCCGAGGGGGTAGGCCGTGTCCGGGAGGTCTGAGGCGGATGCCGTCGAGCCGTCCGCCTGCTGCGACGCCAGCGTCTCGTCGGGCAGGTTGTACTTATGGATCGTGAGGGTCGTCTCGTGCCCTGGGTCTGGCAGCGTCGCGCCCAGGGCTACGCTCGACGCCAGATGGAGGGCGACGATGAGCGCAACCAAGGTGAGCGTCGCGACCAGGACAGTCGCCCTGGCCCGTGGGACGCGGCTCATGGGAGCGCGTGGGAAGTCCGCGTTCGTCGTGTGCATGGCATGGTCTCCTTCTCTCGTGGGCGTGCTCTGACGTGTCCCGTTCCCTGCCGGGGGGCATTCGGCGGTGTGGGCGTGCGGCGCCCCGTCCGCCGTCGGCGGTGCCGGGGCCGTGCCCCGCTCGCTCAGCAGCGCCTGCGCGCACGCAGGCAGAGCGCGGCTCCCAGGCCGCAGGAGGCGCACCCCGCCGCCCCGCCCCCCGCAAGGGAGCCGGCTCGGGACGATCCCGTTCCCCCTGCTGCCGGGAGCTCGTACTCCCTCCTGTTGCCAATCGTGACCGAGCCGCCGTCGGAGGCCTGCGGCTCCGGCGCTGCGCCCTCTCCCGCGGCGCGGAGCCGCTGGCCCGCCTCGCTGTCGGCAATCACGACCCACCCGTCCCGCGGAGTCGCGTAGCCCTGGGGGGCCTGTGTCTCGACCAGGAGGTATGTCCCTTCCTTCACCTGCCCCAAGTCGACTTGGCCCCTGGCATCGGAGGCCGCTGTCGACACGAGCGTCCACAGCGTCTCGTCGAGCTCCTGCTCCCGCGTCACCCTGCCGTCGATGATCTCTGAGGGACGCACGCAGCGGTACAGCGCGAAGGTGGCTCCCTCCAGCGGGGTGCCGTCCATGGCGTCTACCTTGGCGAAGCTCACGTCGACCGGCGTTCTGACGTCCGCCATCTCTACTGACACGCACGCTGACCCCAGGGGCAGGGTGAATTCCTTCTCGGGCGCGACGTCGTATCCGGCGGGCGCCGCCGTCTCGCGCAGGGTGTATTCGCCCGGTGCGATGCCCCTGACGTCGTGCGGCACGAGCTCGCTGACCCACTCGTCGATGACGGCGCCTCCGGCGTCCAGGAGCTGCAGGGTCGCCCCCGCGACGGCGCCCCCACCCTCCGCGTCGACCTTCGCGATGGAGACCCACGTCATCCAGGGGTCCTCCATCTCCAGGCTGACGACCTGCGTCTCGACCCCAAGGCTGACGGTGACGGGCGACGCGACCCCATAGCCGTCGGGTGCAGAGGTCTCGCGGACCTCATAGTCGCCAAGCGGCAGGGACCTGCCCGTCGTGGCGTGGCCCGACTCGTCCGTCGTCATGAGCGCGACCTGCTCTCCGGTCGCGACCGACGTCACCGCGAGGAGCGCGGAGGCGACCGGCGAGGAGTCGGGCGCCCTCTTCATTACCTCGATTTCGCCGAGGATGGGCTGGTCGGTCACCTCCGCCCGGACGTGGACCGGTCCGCCCGACACGCTGACTTGCACGGTGGCTGCGTTGAGCTCGAAGCCCGACGGGGCGGCGGTCTCGACGACCTGGTAGTTCCCGACGGGGACGCGGGCGCTGGCGTATCCGTTCGCGTCTGTCGTCATCGTCGCCTGCACCGCCCCCGAGGTGTCGCGCGCCTCGAACGAGGCGCCTTGCAGGGAGTAGACCCCTCCGCCTTCCACGAGCTCGGGGGAGGAGGACCTCTTCTGCAGGTCAATCCATCCGTAGCGCGGCGCGAACGACAGCACCGACTGCAGCGTGCTGTCAGCTGTCGTCCAGACCAGGCAGGTGCCGTATTCCGTCTGGTTGGTCGCCCCCTGGCTCAGACACGTCTGGTCGTATTCGACCGCGGCGTTGATGAGCCAGTAGTAGGCGTTCCAGAACTGGTCGCCCCACGACTCGTAGGGCGCCTCGGAGGTGGGGGTGCTGCCGGGGTTGGTGAAGTTCCATATCGCCCACTGGGTCGCGGCCTCCGCCGCCTGCGCGTCGGCGCACAGCCCGTTGATTGTGGGGTCGACCGGATACCCGTGGAAGGCTATGAAGTCCAGGTAGTTCTGCCCCTGCTCGTGGGCGGTGTACGGGTCTCCCGAGAAGTACCAGGCGTAGTACGTGACGGGGCCTGAGCCGCCGTGTGCCGGGTCCCCGGGGGCGTTGCGCATCATGTCGTTGCAGTATGCGGTCGTCCCGTCGGCGGCGGACGCTATGCGCGGGATGTCATGCTCCGTGGCAGCGTTCGCGTGATACCCGTTGAAGCGAAAGTCCATCGTCTGTACGTATGCTGCGCTTATCGCCGGGGCGGCGAGCAGGGCGGCCATGCGCGCCGGCATCGCTGCCCCCTCGGGGGCGCTTCGCGCAAGCTCGCTCCCGTCCGCGCCGTAGAGGACCGCGAGCTCGTATCCGCGGGCGTCCCCCCAGGATGCCACGTCGACGGTGACCACGCAGGGCCCCGCGAGCTCCATGGTCAGGACCGTGTGCCCGTCGAGCGTCCCCGGCGTAAGGCGCACGAGCCCGTCGGAGTGCGCGTAGACGCCCGGCGCCGTCGCCGTGCCCTCGCTGAGCGTGAGCTCGACGGTGGCGGGACCCTCGACACCAGCCAGGTCGACCTCGAGGGAGCCTTCATCCCGCGAGACCGTCAGCCCCACCCCGCCCCCAGAGCTCGCATCGAGCTCGCCTCCCTCGGAGGGGATACCCTTCGCCGCGCCCTCATCCATCCGACCTGCACTCGCGTCACCACTGGCAAGCCCCTCATCGGGCGTGGCAGCGGGCGCTCCGGAGTCCCTGCTTCGGTCCGACACATCCGAGGTCGACGCGCTGTCGTCCCCCTTGAGCGAGTTCCGCGTCGACGCCTTCCCGTCCGGGTCTTCCGAGGTGTCTGACCGCGCGGCGTCCGCCGCTGCGCTCGCGGTCGCCGCCCATGTGGCGTCTGCCGCCGGGTCCGATGCCGTCGCGCCCGTCGATGTCCCCCGCGCCTCGACCGCGAGCGCCAGTACCGCCGACCCCGGCAGGCGAGACCGAGCCGTGCCCTGGCTAAGGTAGGGGACGGCCATGACGACGGTGACGGTGGCGACCGCGACGAGGGCCGCGAGAAGCGCCAGCATCATCCCCGCTCCCGGGGGTCTCTCGCGACCGTCCTCGCGGCGTGCCCGGGGACGCCTCGCCGCCTGCGCGTCGGGTGACGAGCGCGAGAGTTCGGCCGGCTGCTCCCTTGGCGTCGGCATCCTGCCCATGGCTCCTCCTATCATCTGTTGGTTCGGTGGCCCTCGTCCGAAGCCTCACATGCGCAGGAGCCGCACGCCTGTGGATTTTCGCCATTGTGGGCGACGTCTGACAAAGCTGCCCAAAATGGCCTGGGTTGCCCGTTTCACCTGCGGTTACGTATGGGATGCCGACCTTGAGCGGACTGTCGCCGCGCTGTAAGGGGGCAAATTGTGGAGGAATTATGGTCGGCTCTGCATCGCGCGCGACGCTCCGACGTGATTGGCGCGCGCGGCGATCATGCGCTACCCTCGTCCCAGCCAGCCAGCCAGCCAGCCAGCCAGCCAGCCAGCCAGCCAGCCAGCCAGCCA
>CAIFEU010000105.1:9141-9461 GCA_903789505.1 uncultured Coriobacteriales bacterium | reverse complement strand
GCCCCGCCCCAAGCCGCGAGGCGCCCCCTCGCCGGTGTCGCCCCCGGGGGTGGCATGCCGCGCGCCCCGCTCGGGGTCCCGCGCGTCCCGGCGGGACCGGGACGCCCCGTTTGCCCGCACGTGCGAGGGAACGTCGCCACGCGCGTCCACCGGCTGGAGCGGCACACCGGGCTTGCGCAGGTAGAGGCGCCGGGGCTTCGTCTCGTCCTCGCCGCCGCCCTGCGTCGCCGTCTGGTCGTCGTCCTCGCTCGCCTCGCGGCAGTGCTCCATGTCAAGGATCTGGTAGCTCGGGTCGGCGGCGGCCCCCGCCCCGGCCAAGT
>CAIFEU010000105.1:0-9131 GCA_903789505.1 uncultured Coriobacteriales bacterium | reverse complement strand
CGGGGAGGGGCGCCTTGCCCCGTCTCTGGTCGGGGGGGGGGGCGGCGGCGCCCGCCGGGGCCTTGTCGCGCTCGCTGATGACCAGCCTGTGGTAGCGCGAGCTGCGGGCGCGTTCGCGCCTCGCCACCTGCATCGACGCCCAAGCCCTGCGCAGCGGCTTGGCGACCTTGGACGAGAGGTCGACGCCCGTGACCGTCTGCAGGTTGTACTTGAGCGACGTCATCCGCAGCGCCACGGTGACGAGGATGCAGGCGATCAGCGCGACGGTCTTGATGAAATGCAGCTCGCAGACGACCACGTACGCCGTGGTCCCGCCCAGGGCGGCGATGGCGTAGTACGTCCCGCGGCGAAAGATCGTCGGCACCTCGCCGAGGCAGATGTCGCGCAGCATGCCCCCGCCGACGGCCGTGATGACGCCGATGAAGACGCAGCTCAGGGCGTTGTAGTCCAGGCCGAGGGCCTTGTCGGCGCCCGCGGCGGCGAAGAAGGCGACCGAGAGGATGTCGACCCACAGAAACGCCGTCATCGTGTTGACGCGCCGGAAGACGCCGCGGAAGAAGAACACGAGCAGGCCGACGCACAGGCAGGTGATGATCGCAATCGGGTGGTCGAGCATGTAGATGGTGTCGGTGGGAAGGATGATGTCGCGCAGCAGCCCCCCGCCCAGGCCGGTAACCATCGCGAGCGCCGTGGCGCCGACGATGTCGAGGTCGTGCTCGGACGACGTCAGCGCGCCTGACGCCGCTCCGGTGATGAGCGCCGCGTACTCGAAGATGCCCGGCAGCACGACGGTGGAGACCTGCGAGGGCTCGAGGGTCGTCGTGATGGAGGAGAAGAAGGCCGCGAGCGCGTCGACCGGGGAGGCGGCGCCGGAGGACATCCCGAGAAGAACGAGCGGATCCATGCGAGGCTGCCCCCCAACGGAGAGACGAACGCGCGACGATACGCCTGACCTGCCGCCTTGCGCTTCCCGCGCGGGGCGCGCCGTGCCCAGGCGGCGGGCGCCTGATTGGTGCATGGGGATTATAGCGGGCGCGCGCCCCGCCGTGCCCACCGTCTGGTGCGCGTCGACAAAAGGGGCATGCACCACGGCCGATGACGCCTCCCCGACGCCCGACGACCCCCGGTGCGACGCGCACGACCGGCGCCGCGGCGCGGGAGGTGGATGTGCGGGGGACGGAGTCGGCGGCACGGCCATACGGGCGCGTGCGTGCCGCGGGGGCGGGCGCGCCGCCGAGGGGCGGGCATAGCGCGCCCACCGCGTGCCTGGGCGGGACGCCGACGTCTCGGGGCTCCGGCGTGAAAATGTGAGGCTCCGACGGATTTGGTGAATCCCGCTCAATCCGCCCAAAACAAGCTATACTGACAATTCGATTGCGGAGAGCTGTCCGAGTGGTCGAAGGAGCACGATTGGAAATCGTGTAGGCGGTGTTGAGCCGTCTCTGGGGTTCAAATCCCCAGCTCTCCGCCAGTTTTCATATTCATGCGGTGCGTCCGTCCAAGGGCGGCGCGCCGCATCACCCCCGGAGGGGTGGCAGAGTGGTTGAATGCGGCGGTCTCGAAAACCGTTTAGCCGGCAAACCCGGTTACGAGGGTTCGAATCCCTCCTCCTCCGCCAGTTAGCACATCAGGGACACCGCGCGCAGGCACGGTGTCCCTTTTTCGTTCGACCCCCCCGCCCCGCGCCGCCCCCCGCCCGCGCGCCCGAGCGTCACACGCACGCGGCGCAGTTTGGCTACACTGTCTCGAGAGCCCGACCCTCGACGACGACCCCGCGATAGGAGACGAAATGGACCAGGAGCAGATTTCCCTCAACCTCTCCGAGAACATGACGCATGCGATCGACTACGCGTTCAAGGAGGCCCAGCAGTACCTGACCAGCGGAATCGGCATCGCGCCGTTCACGGTCACGATCGTTGACGGTGGCTTCGAGGTCGACGACCACTCCGGCAACGCGGAGGACGACGTGTACGAGTCGGTCAAGATGCAGCTCGCACAGGACATGCCCGAGGGATACGTCCTGTGCTACGACGGTTACGCCGACACCGACGACGGGCGCCGTGACGCGATCATCGTCGAGGCGTGCGAGCGCGGCGACGTGACCGCCTACGCGCTTGCGCTCCTGTACACCCTGGATGCGGGCGAGTACACCTTCGAGGCCGGCTACGGCTACGCGGGGCTCAAGCCCCAGCTCTACCCAGCGGGCACCAAGCCCGTGGTGAGCGGCATGTCAGCCCTGAGCGAGGAGGACAAGGCGGCGATGCGCGCCGAGCGCGAGGCTAAGCGCTCCGAGGCGCAGGCCCAGCCCGAGGAGGGGGCGACCGAGGACGCCGCCGACGAGCCCGCAGCTGCCGGCGACCGCCCCGAGGCCGCCGCGTCCGACGGCGCGGGCCAGGCGGATGCCGGGGAGGACGCGCGCTAGGGAGCTCTCACGCGAGCCCGCGCGAGCGACGAGCCGCAACCGTGCTCATAAGAACGTGTGTTCTTTGCGAAGCCGCCTCGCCGACGGCGGTACAAGGCGCCTGCCCGAGGGTCGATCGACCCCTCCGAGCAGGCGCTTCGCGTTTCGTCAAGCCGTCGTCGACGCAGCCCGGCGGACTGTCCGACATTCGTCAGAGACGCCGTCGCGCGCATCTGGTAGGTTGGCGGGGAGGAGCGCCTACGGTCGTGAGCGCGTGTGGGGTGCGTGGGCGTGCGGTGTGGACTTCGGGGATGGCCTCGGAATCGGTTGCCAGAGCGGGGACGGGCGAGTAGATTAGACCCTTGTCATTCCCTGCTCCGGGCGTAAGCCTTCATGAGTCCCGGAGCCACTTTAGCCCAGAGGAGGTGACACCATGAAGGCCTATGAACTGCTGTTCTTCGTGAACCCGGCCATCACCGACGAGGCTCGTGCCGCCGTGATGAAGAGGATCGAGAGCACCATCGCCGAGAGCGCCGGTGTGATCGACAACGTCGACGCCTGGGGCAAGCGCAAGCTCGCCTACACCATCGACAACCTTATCGAGGGTGACTACACCCTGGTCGAGTTCCACGCCGACCCCGCTTCCATCGCAGAGCTCGACCGCGTTCTTCGCATTACTGACGACGTCGTCCGCTTCAAGATCGTTCGTCGCGACGACAAGGAGTAAACGAAGGCCCGCACGCGCATGCGTGCGGTCACGCGCAAAGGAGCTGTGAGCGAATGGCAGACATCAACAGGGTCATCATCAGCGGACGTCTGACGCGCGATCCGGAACTGCGCGCTACCGCGGGCGGCACCGCCGTCCTGAGCTTCGGCGTCGCGGTCAACGACCGTCGCCGCAACCAGCAGACCGGCCAGTGGGAAGACTACGCCAACTTCATCGACTGCTCGATGTTCGGAAACCGCGCGGAGGCACTGAGCAAGATCCTCACCAAGGGGACGCTCGTGTGCTGCGAGGGGCGCCTTCGCTGGTCGAGCTGGGAGCGCGACGGGCAGAAGCGCAGCAAGATCGAGGTCATCGTTGATGAGGTCGTGCTGCCCTCTCGCTCACAGGGTGGTGCCGACGGGTACCAGGGCCAGTCTTCCTACCAGGGCGGCTACGGTTCCCAGGCAAGCTCCAACGCGGGCGGCTATCAGCCTGCCCCGGCCCCCTCGCAGGGGATGCCGGCCCAGCAGCCGCCCATGACCCAGACCTATGACGACGAGATTCCCTTTTAGGCCGTAGGCCCCCGGGATGATCGCCGAGTCGGCGTCGCGTTCATGCGCGGCGCCCTCATTGCAAATGCGAAAGGAGGTATTGCGCATCATGGCAAACGATTACGCTGCTCGCCAGCCTCACAAGAAGGCTTGCCAGCTCTGCAAGGACGACGTCGAGTTCATCGACTACAAGGACGCCCAGCTTCTGCGCAAGTACATGACCGACCGCGGCAAGATCAAGCCCCGTCGCGTCACCGGTTGCTGCCGTCAGCACCAGCACATGGTGGCCATGGCCATCAAGAACGCCCGTGAGATGGCGCTGGTCCCCTACACGGTGACCGTCGTCAGCGGCAGCCGCGAGCGTCGCGGCTAAAACCGGTCATGGACGGGACCGGAGTCGACATCGAGACGACCGAGGGCGCGCGCAGGCGAGCCCCGAGGGTCTCGCGCGTCGTCGTCGGGGCCGTCCTGTGCGTCGCCGGCTGCCTGGTCGCGTCAGTGATGACGGGGCTCGGCTGTGCTCTCATGACGGCCGGCGCGTGGCTGGTTTGCGGTGCGAAGTCCCGCGGGAAGCTCCTGGCGGCGCTGTGCTGCCTGGTCCCGCTCGCGGTGCTGTGCGTGGTGTCGTGGGAGAACCTGGGCTCGTACGCGCTTCCGGGCGTGGCGTGCTCCCTGGTCCTCGCTCTGGCACTCCCCGGACGCATCGGCGTCACCTCGGTATGCCTCTGCATCTTGGCGACGGCGGGCCTGGTCGCCGGCACGGACGAGGTCGTGCTGCTCGGGGCCGGCTCCAACCTGCTCGACTACGTTCAGTCGAGCCTGGCGAGCCTTTCCGACCAGTACACCGCGGCTCTGTCGGCGGGCGTGTCCTCGACGTCGATCATGCTCGCGGCCGCATACCAGAACTCGATCGACCTGATGCGGAAGCTCTGGCCGCTGATGTACGTGTCGCAGGGGGCCTTCGACGTCCTGCTCGGCCTCGTCGGCCTGGGCATCGCGCGCAGGATCCCCTACGAGCGCCTGTATGCGTCATACCTGCGCTTCGAGGTGCCGGTGTGGGGCATCGTCGCCCTGGCCGTGGCGGTCGCGCTGCTGCTGGGGGGAGGCCTCGACGTGCCCGCCGCCCCCGTCATGGAGAGCGCGGGCATGTGCGTGCTGCTCTTCCTGCGGGTGCTGTACTTCCTGCAGGGGCTCGCCGTGTCGATGTACCTGATGCAGAGGCATGGCGTGGGGCATCTCGCGCGCATCTTGGTCATCGCGCTGCTGCTGTTCGTCGAGTGGTCGTTCTACGCCGTGAGCGTCTTCGGCGCCATCGACTTCTTCGCCCACTTCCGCGGCAGGGAGCGCGAGACGGTCGCGAACCAGGCCTCGGAGGACGGGCGAGGGCAGGCGGACGACTCGAGGGCGCTCGGCCCCGGGGACGAGTGAGACGCACCGCGTGTGCCACCGCGTGCCGCTGTTTGGTAAGTGTTCCATGCCGGCCGACGCCAAGTCCGGCTCGGCCCTATGTGAGGAGTTCATACGATGAAGGTCATTCTGATGAGTGAGCTTCCGGGGAAGGGCGGCGAGGGCGACGTCATCACCGTCGCCGACGGCTACGCCAACAACTGGCTCTTCCCTCAGAAGATCGCGATTCCGGCCACCAAGGGCAACCTGAAGCAGCTGGAGCAGCGCCGCAACAACATCGCCAAGCGCGAGGTTGCCCGCGTCGCCGACGCCAACGCCCTCAAGGAGACCCTGGAGGGCAAGTCCGTGCGCGTCATCGCCACCGTCGGTGACGAGGGCGTCCTGTACGGCTCGGTCACCGGCGCCCAGATCGCCGACGCCATCAAGGCCCAGCTCGGCTCCGAGGTGGACCGTCGCCGCATCGACCTGCGCCAGGCGATCAAGACCGTGGGCGTGCACCCGGTCACGGTGCAGCTGTATCGCGAGATCAGCGCCGTCGTCAACGTCGAGGTCAACGACGAGGCCGGCTTCGCCGCCGAGGACCAGGCCGCTACCACCGAGGCGCAGGCCGACGAGGCTCCCGCCGAGCAGCCCGCCGAGGACGCCGAGTAGCATCTCGACCGCAACGCGGCGGCGCGCCGGAGACGGCGGGCCGCCGCGGGCATCTGATAGCCGGGACACGACATGGTCGCGGCCCCTTCGACCGGAGTCGTCTCCACGCGCGTGGCGATGGCCCCGGTCTTTTTCCTCAGGGAGGCGTCGCTCGCGCCGGCGAAGCGGGGGGAGTTGGTCATCTCGTGGACAAGAACGAGCTCGATACCAGGCTGACCGGGGGCAACGAGCTCCCGCAGAACCTCGACGCCGAGGCGTCGGTCCTCGCGGCGGCGATCCTGTCCGAGAAGGTCCTGCCCGAGGTCACGTCGATGCTCAAGCCCGACGACTTCTACAAGCCGGCCCACCGCGTGGTGTTCGCCGCGATTTGCGAGCTGTACAAGCGCGACATCCCGGTCGACCAGGTCTCCCTGGCGGACTACCTGGAGCAGAGCAACCAGCTGCAGCTCGTGGGCGGCAAGTCCTTCGTCCTCGACCTCGCCAACAACTCGTTCGCCCTGGTCAACTGGGCCAACCATGCCAACATCGTCAAGCGTTGCTCCGTGCTGCGCTCCATCATCGCGGCGTCCACCGACATCACGGCGCTGGCCTTCAACGCGCCGCCCGAGGACATCGAGAGCATCATCGAGCAGTCGGAGGGTATGCTGCTCTCGGTGACGAACCGCGAGGTCGCCAGCGCCTCGCGCCCGCTGGGCGACTTCGTCTCGCAGGCGTTCGACGAGATTCGCGAGATCGCCACCAGCGACCGGCATATCTACGGCGTCCAGACGGGCTTCACGCAGCTCGACGACATCCTGCTCGGCCTGCGCCCCGGCACGCTCACGGTCCTGGGCGCGCGACCTGGCGTCGGCAAGACGTCGTTCGCCCTGTCGCTGGCGCTCAACGCCGCGAAGAAGGGCGCGTCGGTCGTCTTCTTCTCCCTGGAGATGAGCGGCACCGAGATCGCGACGCGCCTGCTGTGCTCGGAGTCGGGCATCTCCAACGAGGACGTGCGCGCGGGCAACATCGACGACGCCCTGTGGGCGCCGATGATCGAGGCGTGCGAGCGCCTGTCGTCCCTGGACATCACGATCGACGATACCGCCGGCACCAACGTGGTCGAGATCCGCACCAAGGCGCGCCGCATGCTCGAGGGCAAGGAGAACGGGCTGGTCATCGTCGACTACCTGCAGCTCATCACGCCCGCGGACCCGCGCCAGACCGACCGCAACGTGCAGGTCGGCGAGATGAGCCGTTCGCTGAAGGTCCTCGCGAAGGACCTGCAGGTCCCGGTCATCGCCCTGTCCCAGCTCAACCGCGACCTTGAGCGCCGCCCCGACAAGCGGCCGATGCTCGCGGACCTGCGCGACTCGGGCTCGATCGAGCAGGACGCCGACGTCGTGCTGTTCCTGGACCGCTCGCTGACCGAGGACGAGGCGGCCGACAGCACGCACGACCGGCCGCCGCTGGGCACGGCGCGCGTGATCGTGGCCAAGAACCGCGCCGGCCGCTCGGGCGTCGACGTGCTGCTGTCGTTCATCGCGAATCGCACCCTGTTCATGAACTATAGCGGCGCCCAAGAGTAGGATTTGCTCGAACATCTATACTCGCAGGTGCACTCGTGCGCGCAAATGCGCCGACGGGGCGCCTGGCCCGGCCCCGCGCCGAGGGCGCGCCCGGGCGTTCGGGAAATGTCAGCAACGAGGGCGGCTGCCTGCGCGGAAGGACGAGGTGCCGGCGGCAGGCGAGCCCGCGTCGAGAGAGAAGAGTCCACACATGCCAGCAACCATTCTTGTCGGTACCCAGTGGGGTGACGAGGGCAAGGGCAAGATCACCGACCTCATCTCCGACAGGTACAGCTACGTGGTGCGCTACCAGGGCGGCAACAACGCCGGCCACACGGTCGTCACCGACAAGTACAAGCTCGCGCTGCATCTGATCCCGTCGGGCATCGTCTACCCCACGATCACCCCGGTCATCGGCAACGGGTGCGTCATCGACCCCAAGGTCCTGCTCGACGAGATAAACCTGCTCGAGGGCGAGGGCATCCCGTGCGAGCGGCTCAGGATCTCTGGCAACGCCCACGTGATCATGCCGTACCACCGCGATCTCGACGGCGCCAACGAGCGCAGGCTGGGCAACAACCTGATCGGCACGACGCGCCGCGGCATCGGGCCCGCCTACCAGGATAAGATGTCGCGCATGGGGCTGCGCATGCAGGACATGCTCGACCACGGCATCTTCCGCGACAAGGTCGAGGCCGCGCTGCGCGAGAAGAACGACATCCTCTCGAAGGTCTACGGCCTGCCCACCTACACGGTCGACCAGATCTGCGACGAGTACTTCGCCTACGCCGACCGCCTGGCGCCGATGATCTGCGACACCACGCCGCTGCTGCACGACGCCGACGCCGCCGGAGAGCAGATCCTGTTCGAGGGCGCCCAGGCCACGATGCTCGACATCGACTTCGGCACCTACCCGTTCGTGACCTCGTCCAACTGCACCGCCGGCGGCGCGATCACCGGCTCGGGCGTGAGCATGCGCAGCATCGACCACATCCTGGGCGTCATGAAGGCTTACGTCACGCGTGTCGGCAGCGGCCCGTTCCCCACCGAGGCTCCCGAGGGCGACCCGGCCGGCGACAGGCTGTGCGAGATCGGCCACGAGTACGGCGTGACCACCGGGCGCCGTCGCCGCTGCGGCTGGTTCGACGCCGTGGTGGCGCGCTACGCCGTGCAGGTCAACGGCCTCACCGACATCGCGATGACGAAGCTCGACGTGCTGAGCGAGTTCGACACGATCAAGGTCTGCGTCGCCTACGACTGCGACGGCGTGCGCTACGATCGCATGCCGCAGAACCAGACGGCGATGCACCACGCCAAGCCCGTCTACGAGGAGCTCCCCGGCTGGCGCGAGGACATCACGGGCTGCCGCAGCTACGAGGAGCTGCCGAAGCTCGCCCGCGACTACGTCGACCGCATCGAGGCCCTGGCGGGCGCGCCCATCTCGATCATCGCGGTCGGCCCGTCGCGCGAGCAGACGATCGTCAGGGGCTGGTAGTCACGTCGGCCGGCCGCGTCCGGCCGCTTCGTCTCGTCGAGAATTGGGGGAAGGACCGCATGGACATTCTTCTTCTTGGCAGCGGCGGGCGCGAGCACGCCATCGCCGCCTCGCTCGCGCGCTCCCCGAGGTGCGACTGCCTCTACGTCGCGCCCGGCAACGGCGGCACGGCGGGCATCGCGACCAACGTCGAGCTCGACGCGAACGACGGGGACGCGGTGGTCGCCTTCGCGCGCGAGCACGGCGTGGGGCTGGTCGTGATCGGCCCCGAGGCCCCGCTGGTGGCGGGCGTCGCCGACGCGGTGCGCGCGGCGGGCATCCCCTGCTTCGGGCCGGGCGCGAGCGGGGCGCGCATGGAGGGGTCGAAGAGCTTCTC
>CAIFEU010000104.1 GCA_903789505.1 uncultured Coriobacteriales bacterium | reverse complement strand
GGGCTTGCCGGGCGGGCCGCGGGCGAGGGACTCGTCGCCGCGCGCGATGCCGGGGCCGCGGAGGCGGGCGGCGCGGGGGGCGGGCGCGGGGCGCTCGGGCCCGTGGAGGAGTGCATGGTCGATGCCCTGTCCAAGGCGTCGACGGCAATCTTCTCGAGCGCGCTGACGATCACGCTGGGATTCCTGGCGCTGACGGTCATGAGCTTCCGAATCGGCCCGGACCTGGGGTACGCCCTGGCCAAGGGCATGCTCGTGAGCCTGGTCACCGTGTTCACCTTCATGCCCGCCCTCTACGTGGCGGCCGACGGCGCCATCCGCCGCACCGCTCACCGCAGGCTCGTGCCCGACATGCACCGCTTCGGGGGCTTCGTGGGCCACGTCATGATTCCCGCCGCCGTGCTGCTCGCGCTGGTGGTCGTGCCCGCATACAGGGCGTCGGAGTCCGACGATATCAGCTACCTGTACGGCTCGTCGCACATCTTCGGATCGAGCACGCAGGTGGGCCAGGACACCGAGCGGGTGGAGGAGACGTTCGGGCGCAGCGACACCTACGCGCTGCTCGTCCCCAACGACGACGTGGCGCAGGAGCGGCTGCTGTGCGAGGAGCTCGAGGGCGTTGACGAGGTTACCGGCATCATCAGCTACGCGACGTCGGTCGGCACGGCGCTGCCCAGCGGGGTCGTTCCGGCTGACACGCTCGCCAAGCTGCGCTCGCAGGACTACGACCGCATCGTGATCTCGGTCGACGCCGACTACGAGGGCGACGAGACGGTGGCGCTGGTGGGCCGGATCCGCTCCATCGCCCAGGACTACTTCCCCGACGAGTGGCTGCTTGCCGGGCAGGGCGTCAGCACGACCGACCTTATGGACGCCGTGATGCAGGACAAGGGCAGGGTCGACGCGCTGGCGATCGTCGCGGTGCTCGTGGTGCTGCTGTTCGCGCTGCGCTCGGCGAGCCTGCCGTTCATCCTGGTCCTCACCATCGAGGCGTCGATCTGGATCAATTTCTCGATCCCGTACTTCACCGGGTCGTCGGAGTTCTACGTGGCATACCTGATCTGCTCGACGATCCAGCTGGGCGTCTCGGTGGACTACGCGATCCTGCTCGCCGACCGCTACAAGGAGCTGCGGCGCGAGATGCTGCCGCGCGAGGCGGTGCGCCAGACGATCGCCTACGTCACCGTGCCGGTCATGACGTCGGGGACGGTGCTGGCGGCCTGCGGCTTCCTGATGGCGGCCCTGTCGACGCACGGCGTGCTCGCGCAGCTCGGCTTCTTCCTGGGCCGCGGCGTGCTGATTTCCCTGGCGGCGGTGCTGCTCGCGCTGCCCGGCTACCTGTTCCTGCTCGACGGGGTCGTGGCGCACACGACGGTCGGGTCGCACTTCTTGCCCCGCCCCAGGCGCGCACGCCGCTGAGGGGGCGCGGGCACCCCGCGCGTCAGCGCCCGGAGTCGCCCGCCCTGCGCAGCACCTCGTCGGAGGGCTCCACGAACGGGGCGCAGGCGGCGCAGCGGGCGGCGAGCAGGTCGAGGAACTCCTCGCGCAGCCCGTCCTCGGCCGCGTCCTGGCGCACGAGGTACCCCACGACCATGACCTCGTCGGTCACGAGCGGCACCGGCACGATGCCTCGGTCGCTGGGGTACACGCCCGTGGCGATGTTGTAGCCGTCGTGCTCGGAGAGCAGCCGTGCCAGCGAGCCGTTGTCGCTGAGCGCGACGTGGCTGCGGCAGGGCAGGTCGGCCAGCGGCTCCTCGGCGAAGTAGGCCGAGCCCTCCGTGCGCTGCAGGTGGGCGAAGCGCGTCATGCCCGACAGCTCCTCGGGCCGCACGCTGCCCCTGCGCGCCAGCTCGCTGTCGGCGCGGACGAACACGTGGGGCCGCGCGGTGAACAGCGGGCGGAACTCGAGGTCGTTGGACGCGATGGCGCGCCCCACGACGTGCTCGTTGTAGTCGTTGAGGTAGATGACACCCACCGAGCTGCGGTGGTCGTGGACGTCGCGCATCACCTGCACGGTGTCGGTCTCGCACAGCGTGAGATGACACGCGCGGTCGGCGTGGGCGTCGAGCAGGTCGCCGAACGCCTCGACGACGACCTCGTAGTGCTGCGACGACACCGCGAAGCGCACCTCCGCCGCGGCGCCTCCCGGCCCGAAGCGCGAGAGCATGAGGTCGGCCTGGTCCACGATCTGGCGCGCGTAGCTGATGGCCTCCATGCCCGCACTCGTGGGGCTCACGCCGCGGCTCGTGCGCTTGAAGATCGTGATGCCCAGCTCGCGCTCCAGGTCGCGTATGGCCACCGAGAGGCTCGACTGCGACAGGTAGAGCTTCTGGGCGGCGGCGCGCACCGACCCGCACTCCGCGGTGGTGATGAGGTATCGGAGCTGTTGGAGCTGCAACGCGGGCCTCCTTCTCTTCTGCACAGACCGGCGCCCCGGCGGGCCTCCCCGCGACTCGCCCGCGGGCCCCGGAACCGTCCCCGACGGCCGAAATTGCCGCGAAACGCCTGGTGGTGCGGCATATAGGAAAAAGCGAACGCTGGCGTAGGGAACCACGCCGCCGCCGGCTCCTTTACACGCTATCGCTATTTTCCTTTAATGTCTATCGGCAAGATAGTATTTACCGCGCACGGGCGCGGGCCGACGCGGCCCTGGGGCCGGGAGACGGGAAGGGGAGGCGAGCGAGGGCATGAGGAGCGTGAGGGTCGACGCGGACGTCCTGGTCATAGGCGGCGGGACGGCGGGGTGCTTCGCCGCCCGCACCCTGGGGGCGTACCCACAGGTCAGCGTTCTCGTCGTGGACAAGGCGGGCATCGAGCGCTCCGGCTGCCTGGCGGCGGGGGTCAACGCGATCAACGCCTACGTCACGCGGGGCCGCACGCCGGAGTACTACGCGGACTACGCGATGGACGATGCGGCGGGCATCGCGCGCTGGGACCTGCTCATCTCGATGTCGCGCCGGCTCAACGACTGCGCCCGGGCGCTTGAGGACGAGGGCCTGGTGTTCCTGCGCGAGCCCGACGGCTCCTACGCCGAGCGCGGCACGCGCAACGTCAAGATCAACGGCGAGAACATCAAGCCGATCCTTGCCCGCGCCGCCCGGAGGCAGCCCAACGTGCGCGTGCTCGAGCGCGTCGACGTGACCGACCTGCTCGTCGAGGGCGGCGCGGTGGTGGGTGCCGTGGGCTTCTCGGTGAACTCCGACGTCGCCTACGAGCTGCGCGCCGGTGCCGTGATCATGGCCACCGGAGGCGCCGCCGGGCTGTACCGGCCCAACAACCCTGGGTTCAGCCGCCACAAGATGTGGTACTGCCCCTTCGACACGGGCGCGGGCTACGCGATGGGGCTGCTGGCGGGCGCCGAGATGACGACGCTGGAGATGCGCTTCATCGCGCTGCGCTGCAAGGACACGATCGCCCCCACCGGCACGATCGCCCAGGGCGTCCACGCCCCGCAGGTCAACGCCGCCGGCGAGGTCTATGAGGGCCGCTACGGCCTGCGCACCAGCGAGCGGGTGTGGGGGACCGTCCAGGAGGACCTCGCCGGGCGGGGCCCCTGCTACCTGCGCACGCGCGGGATCGGCGAGCGCGCCCAGCGCGACCTGTACCGCGCCTACCTCAACATGTCGCCGGCGCAGACCCTGCGCTGGATGGAGGCGGGGGCCGGCCCCGACGAGCGCGACGTCGAGGTTGAGGGGACCGAGCCCTATGTGGTGGGCGGCCACACCGCCAGCGGCTACTGGGTCGACGAGGGCCGCGCGACGACGCTGCCCGGGCTGTTCGCCGCCGGCGACGTGGCCGGCGGGGCGCCGCAGAAGTACGTGACTGGGGCGCTGGCGGAGGGTCAGATCGCAGCCCAGAGCGCCCTGGCGTACCTGGAGGCGCACCCGGGGCTCGCCCGGGGCGGGGACGCGCGGGGCGCCTCGGGCGGGCTCTCGCCCGCCGCCGAGCGCATCGTGGCCGGCTACGAGGCGCACCTCGCGGGCGGCGACCCCGCCGTCGCGCGGCTGTTCGACGCCGACCAGCTCGAGGAGGCCATGCAGACGGCGATGGACCGCTACGCCGGCGGCATCTCGTGCGGGTACCGCTACACCGAGGCGGGGCTGGCCCAGGCCGACAGGCAGGTGGCGGGCCTGCAGCCGCTCGCGGACGGCCTGGCTGCCGCCGACGCCGACGACCTGCTGCGCGTCTACGAGCTGCGCGAGCGGCTCGTGGTGTGCCGGGCGCTGGTGGCGCACCTGGCGGCCCGGCGCGAGACGCGCTGGCACGCCTTCGCCGAGAACGCCGACCACCCGCAGACCGACCCGGCCTTCGCCTGCTACGTGAACTCGCGGATGCGCGACGGGCGCGTGGAGACCTTCACGCGCCCGCTCGTGGGAAGGGGTGAGCGCCTTGAGCGTCTCGATTGACGCCCGCGCCTGCGTGGGCTGCGGGGCCTGCGCCCGCGCCTGCCCGGGCAACCTGATCGCGCTGGGGCCCGACGGGCACGCGCGGATGCGCCGGCCGCGGGACTGCTGGGGCTGCACCGCCTGCCTCAAGGCGTGCCCGGCGGGGGCGATCGCGTACTTCCTCGGCGCCGACGCCGGCGGCCGGGGGACGACCCTGCGGGTGAGCCGCTCGGGGGCGCTCAGCGTCTGGGAGTTCCGGCGCCCGGACGGCTCCGTGGAACGCGTCGAGGTCGACGCGCGCGACGCCAACGCCTACTGAGGCCGGGCGCGACGGCGAGAGGCGGGCTCCCGGGGCCGCCTGGCGGTTCGCTCGGGGCCGCCGACCGGCGGGCGCCCGGCGGCGGATGGACATCGACGAGAGCGCGCCGACGCCGGGCAGACGGCGCTGACGCGCGAGGAGAGGGAGAAGCGATGACTGACAGGCAGGGGCAGGCCGACGAGCGGCCGCTGACGCACGAGGAGGAGATGGAGAACATCCGGGCCGACATAGCCCGGCGCCCCGACGCCGAGCGCTCCCCGCACCTGGACGCGCTCGAGGCGGAGTCGATCTACATCATCCGCGAGGTCGCCGCGCAGTGCGAGCGCCCCGTGATGCTGTACTCCATCGGCAAGGACTCCAGCGTGATGCTGCACCTGGCGCTCAAGGCGTTCTATCCCGAGAAGCCGCCGTTCCCGTTCCTGCACGTCAACACCACGTGGAAGTTCCACGAGATGATCGAGTTCCGCGACCGCGTGATGCGCCGCTACGGTCTGGAGCTGATCGAGCACATCAATAGGGAGGGCCTGGCCGCGGGCATCAACCCCTTCGACAACGGCAGCGCCTACACCGACATCATGAAGACTCAGGCCCTGCGCCAGGCCCTGCGCCAGGGCGGGTTCACGGCAGCCTTTGGCGGGGGCCGGCGCGACGAGGAGAAGTCGCGCGCCAAGGAGCGCATCTTCAGCTTCCGCAACGCCCAGCAGGCCTGGGACCCCAAGAACCAGCGGCCTGAGATGTGGAAGCTCTACAACGCCCACATCAACAAGGGCGAGTCCATCCGCGTCTTCCCGATCTCGAACTGGACCGAGAAGGACATCTGGCTCTACATCCGCCAGGAGAACATCGACATCGTGCCGCTGTACTTCGCCGCGCCCCGGCCCGTGGTTGAGCGCGACGGCCAGCTGATCATGGTCGACGACGACCGCTTCCGCTTCCTGCCCGGGGAGCGCCCGCAGACGCGCTCGGTGCGCTTCCGCACGCTGGGCTGCTACCCGCTCACCGGCGCGACCGAGAGCACGGCTGACACGCTCGACGCGATCATCGACGAGACGCTCGCGGCGGTGGAGAGCGAGCGCACGACGCGCGTCATCGACAAGGACGGCGGCTCGGCGAGCATGGAGCGCCGCAAGTTGGAGGGGTACTTCTGATGAGAGACCTGCTCAAGTTCATCACCTGCGGCTCGGTCGACGACGGCAAGTCCACGCTAATCGGCCACCTACTCTACGACTCCAAGCTCATCTACGCCGACCAGGCGCGCGCCCTGGAGCTGGACTCCAAGGTGGGCAGCCGCGGCGGGGCCATCGACTACTCGCTGCTGCTCGACGGGCTCACCGCCGAGCGCGAGCAGGGCATCACGATCGACGTCGCCTACCGCTACTTCACGACCGAGCGCCGCAGCTTCATCGTCGCCGACACCCCCGGCCACGAGGAGTACACGCGCAACATGGCCGTGGGGGCGAGCTTCGCCGACCTGGCGGTCATCCTGGTGGACGCCTCCAAGGGCCTGCTGCCCCAGACGCGCCGCCACGCGCGCATCTGCGCCCTGGTGGGCATCCGCAGCTTCGTGTTCGCGGTCAACAAGATGGACCTGGTGGGCTACTCGGAGCAGGCGTTCCGCTCGATCGAGGCCCAGGTGGGCGACCTGGCGCGCGAGCTGGGCCTGGAGCACGTCGCGCTGATCCCGGTCAGCGCCACCGAGGGCGACAACGTCACGACCGCCTCCGCCAACACGCCCTGGTACGACGGCCTGCCGCTGCTGGGCTATCTGGAGACCGTCGACGCCGACACCGGCTCGCGCGGACAGGGCTTCTACCTGCCGGTGCAGCGCGTGAGCCGCCCCGACCACACCTTCCGCGGGTTCCAGGGGCAGGTCGAGGCCGACCAGGTCTCGGTGGGCGACGAGCTCACGGTCCTGCCCAGCGGGGAGCGCGCGCACGTCAGGAGCATCCTGGTGGCGGGCAGCCCCGCCGAGCGGGCGGGCTTCGGCGACCCGGTGACGATACAACTCGACCGCGAGGTCGACGTGTCGCGCGGGTGCGTCCTGGAGCGCGACGCCGGCCTCAAGGTGGCATCCTCGGTGCTGGCGACCGTCCTGTGGATGGACGACCGCCCCCTGGAGCCGGGCCGCGACTTCTACGTGCTGCTGGGGACCCGCGAGATCCCAGGCGTGCTGACGAGCATCCTGTACGCGATCGACGTCAACACCGGCGGGCGCTCCAAGGCTTCCTCGCTCTCCAAGAACGAGATCGCCGTCGTGCAGCTGGCCTTTACCGAGCCGATCGTCGTGGACGAGTTCAAGCGCCACCGCACGATGGGGGAGCTGATCCTGATCGACCGCGTCTCCAACGCGACGAGCGCCTGCGGCGTGGTCGAGCGCGTCGACGACCAGGACGCCCGCGGGGGCGACGCCGACAGCCACCTGCGCATGGTGCTCAAGGGCCACGCGGGAATCACGGTGGAGTTCCCGCTCGCCGGCGAGGGCGCGCCGGGCGCGGACGGCGACGCGTTCACGGTCGACGAGGTCAAGGACGTCGAGCACCGCCTGGTTGCGCAGGGCCTGGACGCCTACCTCTATCAGCCCGGGCCCGGATCGCACCCCGCCGAGGTGGTCGCCCACCTGAACCGCGCGGGCGTCACGGTGCTGCTGGCCGTGTCGCCGCAGGCGCGCGACGCCCTGCCGCGCCGCTCCGACAACCTGGTGTTCCGCGACTGGCAGGGGGGCGGGGGGCGCGACCCGGCGGCAATCGCCGACTACGTGCGGCGCATGAGCGCCGCGGACGCCGCCGCGGGGCAGGGGGCGGCGCTATGACGGGCGCGGCGGGCTCCCCCCGGGCGCGGGCCGGCGCGGGGGCATCGGGCAAGTCCGCGCCTGCCCCGGCCGCCCCGGCGCCGGCAACCCCGCGCCGCCCCGGGCTCACGACGCGGATCCTGCACCCGCAGGGGGCGCCGCGCAACGCCGCCGGGGCGCCGCTGCCCCAGATCGCCCAGGTGAGCGCCTTCGCGTTCTCCAGCGCGCAGGAGCAGGCCGACGTCTTCGCCAACCGCCGCCCGGGGTTCGTGTACTCGCGTGTCGCCAACCCCACGGTCGCGGCGTTCGAGCGCACGGTCAACCAGCTCGAGGGCGGCGCCGCCACGGTGGCGTACGCCTCGGGCATGGGCGCGCTGTCCGCCGCGTTCCTGACGCTGCTGTCCGCCGGTGACGCGCTGGTCGCCACGCCGGGGCTCTACGGGGGCACGGTCGAGCTGCTCGACCTGCTCGCGCGCCTGGGCGTCGAGGTGCGGTTCGCGGCGAGCTCCGCGCCGGCCGACGTCGCCGCGGCGATCGACGCGACGGGCGGGCGCGCGCGGCTCGTGTTCGCGGAGACGATCGGCAACCCCCGGCTGGACGTGGCCGACGTCGCCGGGCTGGCGCGCGCGGCGCACGAGCGCGGCGTGCCGCTGATGGTGGACAACACCGTCGCGACGCCGTGCCTGGTGCGCCCCATCGACCTGGGGGCCGACCTGGTGGCCCACTCCACCAGCAAGTACATCAACGGCTTCTCCGACGCCATCGGCGGTTCGCTCACCGTCTCGGGGCGCTTTTCCTGGGACTTCGCGCGCTACCCGGGGCTGGCGAAGTTCGCGCGCCTCGGAAAGCTCGCGGTCGTGGCGGGGCTGCGCAACGACGTGGGCCCCGCGCTGGGCGCCGCGATGGCGCCGCAGACCGCGTTCTACATGCAGGTGGGCGTCGAGACGTTCGACCTGCGCATGGGGCGCATCTGCGACAGCGCGCTGCGTCTGGCCCGGCACCTCGAGGGGCTCGCCTGCGCCGGCGCGGTCGCGGGGCTGTGGGTGCGCTACCCGGGGCTGGAGTCCCACGAGGGCCACGAGCTGGCCGCCCGGCAGTTCGGCGGCAGGTTCGGCGGCATCCTCACGCTGCGCCTGGGCTCCCGGCAGCGGGCGTTCGCGCTGCTCGACGCCCTCGAGCTCGCCTCGATCGTCTCCAACATCGGGGACGCGCGCACGCTGGTGGTGCACCCGGCGACCACGATCGCCGCGCACCTGGACGAGGACGCCCGGCGCGCGTCGGGCGTGTATGACGACCTGGTGCGCGTGAGCGTGGGCATCGAGGACGCCGAGGACCTGGTGGCTGACTTCGACCAGGCGCTGGGGCGCCTGCCCGCGCTCGACCCGGACGCACCGCCTCGCGCGGGCGGACCTGCGGGGCACGGGGCGGCGTCCCCCGGAACGGCACGGTAGGCGGAAGGAAGGGAACGGACATCATGGAACAGACCAAGGCTGCCCCCGACGCCCCCGCGGCGCCTGCCTCGCCCGCGCCGCGGGCGAAGGCGCCGACGCAGGCGGTGGACTACGCGACGCTCAAGCGCGGCGGCTTCATGCGCCAGAAGCAGAAGAACCGGTTCAGCCTGCGCCTGCACGTCGTGGGCGGGGCGATGTCCGCCGACGACCTGCGTGCGGTCTCGCAGGTGGCGGACAAGTACGGCAACGGGACGGTGCACCTCACGGCGCGCCAGGGCGTCGAGATCCCCTTCGTGCGACTCGAGGACGTCGAGGCGATCCGCGCGGAGCTCGCCGAGCTGGGGCTGGCGCCGGGGGTGTGCGGCCCGCGCGTGCGCACGGTGACCGCCTGCCAGGGCAACCGCGTGTGCCCCTCGGCCAACATCGACACGCAGGACATCGCGCAGAAGCTCGATCGGCGCTACTACGGCGTCGAGCTGCCCCACAAGTTCAAGTTCGGCGTCACGGGCTGCCAGAACAACTGCCTCAAGGCCGAGGA
>CAIFEU010000103.1 GCA_903789505.1 uncultured Coriobacteriales bacterium | reverse complement strand
GGCTCGCGGGCTCCGCGCAGGGCGCGTCCGCGCCGCGGGCGGTGCCCGTGCCGCGCATGGCGACGCCCCTCGGGCCCGCGGGGAGGGCCGCCCGGCGCAAGCCCGCGGCGGACCGGCGCGACGACATCGTGTGCGCCGCCCGCGACCTGTACGCGACGCGCGGGCTCACCCACACCACCGTCAAGGACATCACCGAGGCGTGCGGCGTCTCGCGCGGCCTGTTCTACCACTACTTTCCCGACAAGGACGCCGTCACGCGCGCCGTCATTGACGACATGACCAGCGACGTCGTCGACTTCGTGAGTGGCTGGAACGCCGAGCGCGTCCCCGGTGACGTGTCGGGCGACGTGCGCAGCTGCGTGCGGCTGATCCGCCGTGCGATGTTCGACTCCGACCCCCTGCGCCTGCGCTTCTCCCTGCCGGAGAACGCGGCGCTCTACATCCAGTTCAGCCAGCAGGTCTCCGAGATGCTCGCCCGCTACGTCGTCGCCACCACCGCGCGCGACTACGAGCGTCACCACTCCATAGAGATCGACCACGTGTACGAGACCTTCTACATGCTCATCACCGGGCTGATCGGGCTGCTCAGGCGCTACCCGGAGACGCCCGACGCGGTGATCGAGCAGCTCATCGTGCAGACGCTGCGCCTGGACGTGTCCGGCTCGCGCGTGGGTGCCCTCGCCGATCGCGACGGCGAGCGACTCCCCCGGGACGGGCGGGACCCCCGACGCGACACGTCGGCGGCGGACGGCGGGGAGCCGGACCGCCGGTAGCGCCGCCCGGGCGCCCCGGTGCCCGCGTGCGGCGTGAACTGCCTGGTCGATGCCCGTGCGTCGAGACGCCGTGCGGGCGGCGAAAGGGGACTGCGATGCTATTCCAAGTGTACGGTGACACCGCCGCCTTCCAATGGCTCGGGTGGCTCATGGTGTTCGTGGGGCTGATTCTGGCCAACGAGTTCGCGCGCCGGTCCAAGGCGGGCGGAATTATCTGCTTCGTCGTGTTGCCCTCGCTGATGACGGCATACTGCGTCGCCATCGGCATCGGTGTCGCCAACGGGTCATCGTGGGCGCTCGAGAACCCCACCCACCTGTACCAGAACAGCTGGTTCCACTACGCGAAGGTATACGCGGCCACAGCGGGGTGCATAGGCTTCATGGCGCTCAAGTACCGCTGGGGCAGGATCGGCAAGTCCGAGTGGTTCAAGTGCTTCCCGTTCGTGATCGTCGCCATCAACATCCTGATTGCCGTGTGCAGCGACTTCGAGAGCGCATACCACTACTTCGCGCTCGGGCAGTCCACCTGGGTCACCAGCGAGGGCGCCGAGCAGGTCGCCGGGTGGAACAACGTGTTCAATGGCATCGCCGGCCTCATCAACATCTTTTGCATGACCGGCTGGTGGGGCATCTACGTCTCCAAGCGCAAGCACGACATGCTGTGGCCCGACATGACGTGGGTGTTCGTCGTTGCATACGACCTGTGGAACTTCTGCTACACCTACAACTGCCTGCCCGGCCACGCCTGGTACTGCGGCCTGGCGCTGTTGCTCGCCCCCACCGTTGCGGCGGCGCTGTGGAACAAGGGCGGCTGGATCCAGAACCGAGCCAACACGCTCGCGATCTGGTGCATGTTCGCCCAGGTGTTCCCGCTGTTCCAGGACGCCAGCGTCTTCACCGTGCGCTCGACGCTGAACTACACGGCTAACGTCGCGGTGTCCCTGGTCGCCCTGGCTGCCAACGTCGCGGCGCTGGGCTACGTGATTTACCGTGCGCGCAAGCTCGGTGTGAACCCCTACACCCATGAGGTGTTCGTGGGGACGCGCGAGTACGAGAAGGCCATGGCTCGGCGCGAGGAGGTCGCCGCATAGGCGAGTGCGTGGCGCTGCCGCGCGGGCGTGCGGTCGGTGCCCCGCGCAGCAGCGGGTTGTGCGCAGACAGCGTCGCCCGGGTTGCCGACCCTCGGCGGCCGGCGCCGCGGGCTAGAAGACCCGCGCGATGTCGCCGTCGAGCAGGATCGACCGGTCGGCGATGGAGCCGGGCGCATAGGTCTGCCCCATGTTCACGCAGACGTAGGTGGCGTCGGGGTTCTTCTCGACGCGTCTCCAGAACGGGTACTTGATGATGACCGGCGTGTTGGAGCCGACGCCGAGCTCCAGGTAGAGGATGCGGCCCTTCTCGTGCGCGTCGAGGTAGGCCTCGTAGCGCCGCGCCGCCGCGTGCCAGCCCGCGTCCTCGACGAACGTGTCGTCGCAGCGCAGGTTCATCGCCATCGGCTCGCCGCACACCGGGCAGCGCGGGACGAGGTCGTCGGGGACGGACAGGTCCATGAGGCGCTCTGGCACGCCTGCAGCGCGCTGGCGGGCGACCTTCTCGTCCACCGCCTGCGCCATCTCGCGCACCTGGGCCTCGTTGTCGTAGGTACGCGCGTGGCAGGGGGTCGAGCACTGGAAGAGGCCGTAGTCTCCCTGCGTGTAGAAGAGCGTCTCGCGGGGCTCGCCCGCCAGCTGGAACTGGTGGTCGACGTTGGTGGTCAGGACGAAGTGGTCGCGCCCGGCGAGCATCTCCACGAGGCGCCGGTAGAGCGACGTCGCGCCGGGCTCGTAGCGGTTGGCCATGATGTTTCTGCTCCAGAAGCCCCACGTCTCCCCGAGGGTCCTGAAGGGGTGGAAGCCGCCCGCGTACATGTCGGCAAAGCCGTAGCGCTCCCGCCACGCCGAGAACCACCGCTCGAAGCGCGGTCCCGAGTACGACATGCCCGCCGCGGTGGAAAGCCCCGCCCCCGCCCCGACGACGATGGCGTCGGCCTCGTCGACCTCACGCCTGAATCGCTCCAGCTCGTCCGAGAAGTTCCTGGTAGACGGCATGGTCGCTTCCAGAGAAAGCATCTAAGATCACCCCCATCGACTCGTGGTTGGCAAGAGACTCGCGCACGGTCGCGACGGTTGCCCGTACTGCCTTGCCGGCTACGCGCGCACCACCGAGATGCGCTTGTGGTCGTTGGCGCCGTCGGTGCGCTCGGCCTCATCGACCATCGCGATGGCGTAGTCGGCATAGGAGATGACGGACTCGCCGCGCTCGTTGAGCGTGAGCTCCTCGCCGCCGAGCAGGTAACGCCCGGTGCGCTCGCCGTCGGCCTGGAAGTCGCCGGCGGGCGAGACGTACGTCCAGTGCACGTCGTCGCGGCCGCGCAGCTCCTTGAGGGACTTGCCCATGGCCGTTGCGACCGGCTTGAAGGCGTCGGGGAAGTTGGGCGCGTCCTTGACCTGCGTCATGTGCGAGCCGTCGAGGTAGAGGCTGCCCGCGCCGCCGACGACCAGCAGACGCGTCTGGCTGCCGGACAGGGTGTCGCACAGGTGGGCGAGCGAGGTGGAGTGCTGCGGAAGGGTCTCGGGCGTCCAGGAGCCGAACGCGTCGATGACGACGTCGAACCCCGCGAGGTCCTGGGCGGTGAGGTCGTACAGATCCTTGGCGATGGCCTTCTTGGCTACGGTGCGGTTCTCGCCGCGCACGATGGCGGTCACGTCGTGCCCGCGGCTCACGGCCTCCTTGACGATGAGCTGGCCTGCCTTGCCGTTCGCTGCGACGACTGCGATCTTCATGGTTGGTCTCCTTCCGTCCGGGGCGCTCCCGTGCGTCCCGCTTCGCTTCCGTTGACGCAACCATCTTCGCCGCATTGGTATTGAATTAGAAGAAGGCACAATAAAGTACTGTAAGTACCTATCGGTAACCAATGGACGTGAAATGGGATAACGCATGCAAGAAGATGTGAATTCGTCTTCATAATCGGTTCTCGGAAGCGCCTCGCCCCCGTCAGCGTCGTCCGCATTCCCGCCGTGTCCTGCTCGGCAACGTCGTGACGGCGTGCAGCCGGGGCGCGCGGGCGCCGGCGTCCGTGCGGGAGTCTGGACTGGCGGCAAGAAGGCTCCTGGCGCCCGCCGGTGCCCGTCCCCCGGTCAGCTTTGGCCGCCTGGTGGGCAAGCGCCCCGCCGGGCCGCGGCGGCGCGCCGGTGCCCCATAATGTGAGCGGACCAGCGCCGGGCGGCGTGGTCGGACGACGCCCCGCCGCCCGGCCCACCCGACGCGTTCACAGGAGGCGACCGACCCGTGCTGTTCATCCTCACCGGAGACATCCAGACCGGCAAGACGCGCTGGCTCCAGGCGCTCGTCGACGACCTGACCGAGCGCGGCGTCCCCGTTGCGGGCGTCCTCGCGCCGGGGGTGTGGAACCTGATCGACCCCGACCAGGTGGTATACGACAAGGTCGGCATCGACAACGTCCTGCTGCCCGGCGGCGAGCGCATCGAGTTCTCGCGCCGCTCCGACCCGCCGCAGACCCCCGCCGAGCTTCGCGAGATGCTCATCTCCGCCAACCCCGCGGAGCTGAGATGGAAGGTCTCCGACGACGCCATCGCCCGGGTGAACGCCCACCTCAGAAGGCTCACCGACGAGCAGAGGGCGGCCCTGCGGGAGGCGCGCGCCTCGAAGAGCGGCGCGGGCGAGGCGGTGGCGCCGGAGGATGCGGGCACGGGGGCCGCCTCGGACGGCGCGCCTGCCAGGCCCGGCCTGCTCGTGGTCGACGAGCTCGGGCGGATGGAGATCTCGAGGGGCGAGGGACTGCGCGACGCCCTGACCCTGCTCGCCTGCGGGCCCACGACGCGCTTCCCCCACGCTGTGGTCGTCGTGCGCGACTACCTGGTCATCGACGTGCGCCGGATGCTCGAGTCCGCTTGGGGCCCGGCGCACGTGATCGAGCCCGGCGACGCCCCGCGCCTGGCCATCACGTCGCTGATGACCGACGGCGAGGACACCCGCACCTGGCAGTCCAGGGCGAGGACGCTGCACGGGTGCGTGGGCAGGGAGGCGCTCATCTCCGCGGGCTACGACATCGCCAGCGACCACGGCATCGCCGCGCTCACGATACGCTCGGTCGCCGACGCGTGCGGCGTGGCGGTCGGGACGGTGTACCGGCACTTCGCGACCAAGAGCGACCTGACCGTGGCGGTGATCGAGCGCTACTTCGAGCGCACCCTGCGCCCGGAGTTCTGCGAGGCGAACCCCCAGGAGGACTACGTCTCGTACGCCATGCGCATGCGCGACGCGCTCAGGGGCGTGCTCGACGACTTCCGCGCCAGCTGGCTGCGCGACAGCGACGCGATCCCGCCGGCGGAGCTCGTGGCGGCGCGGGAGCGCGAGACGCACTGGATGCGCCACATCCAGCGCGGCCTGGCCTACGTCTTCGACCGGGACGAGGGCATCGACAGGGACGCCATCCCCGACGCGATGACCAGCGGTGACGTCGCCGACATGACGCTCGCGGCGGTGCTTGACGACCTGTACGGCCGCTGCAACGCCGAGGTGCTGCTGTGGGCCATGAGACATTCGATGTACCGGGACGTCACGGGGGCTTCGGGGGCCGGCGCGCCCGAGGCGTCGGGGGAGTAGGGAGCGGCGGTCCCGCCCGCCGCGGACCTGCGCGCCCCCGGGTCGTCCTCCGCTGTCTGCCGTGCGCGCCCCCGGTCGCGAGCCTCTGCCCCGCCGTCGCCCACCGCGCGTCCGTTCTTTCAGGTTTTCCGTTCTCGCTTGACGCGCGTCACGGCGCGGGGCTAGAGTGCAACCCAACCGAATAGCGCTACCAAACCTATGATGCGGAAGGTAGTCGTCACACGCGCGCACAGAGAGTCCGGGGCGGTGAGATCCGGGCGGAGATGCGGGACGTCGATTGGGCCGCAGAGGGCGCACCGAACGGGCCTCGCCGAGCCGGCGGGGCGGCAAGTAGGCTGCGACGTGCAGGCATACGTCAGTTGTCAGAGACGTGATGGCGTCTCGCAAAGCGCGCGGATGTCTGGCATCCGCGAATCAAGGTGGCACCGCGAGTCCGCAGATGAAGCTGCACGACCCGTCCTTGGCTTTCTGGAAGAGCTGGGGGCGGGTCGTTTTGTGTGTGCTCCGGTCGCGATGGCGGCAGCCGGCGCGCCGCGCGACCTCCCCCGGCACGGACGAGGGGAGGAGAGACATGCAGCTGCACCAGACCTACCCCACGCTGCAGGGCGTGGCGGAGCTCGCGCGGGAGAACGCCGACTGCCGGCGCGTGCCCGTGATGCGCGAGCTTATGGCCGACGACCTCACCACGATCGAGGTCACCCGCCGGCTGCGCGGGGCGTCGCACCACGTGTTCCTGCTCGAGAGTGCCGAGCCCGACCAGCGCTCGGGCCGCTACTCGTTCCTGGGGTTCGACCCGACGCTCGAGGTGACCTGCCTGGACGGCGAGCTGCGCGTGCGCACCGGCGTGGAGCCGGGCGACCCCGCGGCGCCGACGGTCCGGACCCGCCACGTCGACCATCCCGGCCCCTACCTGCGCGAGCTGATTGCCGCGCACCGGTCGCCGCGCGTCGAGGGGCTCCCGCCGTTCTCCGGTGGGCTCGTGGGGTTCTTCTCCTACGACTACCTCAAGTACGCCGAGCCCACCCTGTGCCGCGACGACCTGGGGCACGCCGACTTCCCCGACCTCGACCTGATGCTGTTCGACCAGGTCGTGGTCTTCGACTCCTACCGTCACCGCGTGCAGCTGATTGCCGGCGTGCCGGTCAACGCGCCCGCGCCCGCCGGCGCCGACGCCGACCCGCAGGCTGGCGAGGCGGCGCTCGCCGAGGCGTATCGGCGCGCCGAGGAGCGCCTCGACCGCATGGAGCGCGTCGTGCGCGGCCTGGCGAACGCGCCGATGAGCTTCGAGCCGCTGCGGCTGCGCGGCGAGCTCGCGCCGCGCTTCTCGAGGGAGCGCTACGGCGAGATGGTCGAGGCGGCCAAGGAGCACATCCTCGCCGGGGACGTCTTCCAGGTGGTGCTCTCCAACCCGATCGAGGCCCCGGCCGACGGCAGCCTGTTCGACGCCTACCGCCTGCTGCGCTGCGCGAACCCCTCGCCCTACATGTTCTACTTCACGAGCGACGACGTCGAGGTGGCCGGGGCGAGCCCCGAGACGCTGGCGCGCCTGGAGGACGGCAGACTGCTGACCTACCCGCTGGCGGGGACGCGCCCGCGCGGGGCCACCCCCGAGCAGGACGAGGCGCTCGAGCGCGAGCTGCTGCGCGACGCCAAGGAGCTCGCGGAGCACAACATGCTGGTCGACCTGGGCCGCAACGACCTGGGCCGCATCGCGCAGGTCGGCAGCGTGCGGGTTGAGCGGCTCCACCAGGTGCTGCGCTTCTCCCACGTCATGCACATCGGGTCGACGGTGAGCGCGCGGATTGACCCGCGCTACGACGCCGTCGACGCGATCGACTCAATCCTGCCCGCGGGGACGCTGTCGGGCGCGCCCAAGATCCGTGCCTGCCAGATCATCGGCGACCTCGAGGGCAGCAAGCGCGGGATCTACGGCGGGGCGATTGGCTACCTGGACTTCGCTGGGAACATGGACACCTGCATCGGGATCCGCCTGGCCTACAAGAAGGGCGAGCGCGTGTGCGTGCAGTCCGGGGCGGGCATCGTCGCCGACAGCGACCCCTCCCGCGAGTTCGCCGAATGCCAGAACAAGGCGCGCCCGGTGGTCGAGGCGCTGCTCACCGCGGAAGGGGGCATCGACCGATGATCGTGCTGGTCGACAACTACGACAGCTTCTCCTACAACCTCTACCAGCTCCTGGGCTCGCTCGAGCCCGACGTGCGCGTGGTGCGCAACGACGCCCTGAGCGTGGACGAGCTCGCGGCGATGGGCCCGCAGGCCATCGTGCTCTCCCCGGGGCCCGGGCGCCCCGCCGACGCCGGCATCTGCGAGCGGGTCGTCACCGAGCTGTCGGGCAGCGTCCCGATCCTCGGCGTGTGCCTGGGGCACCAGGCGATCTGCGAGGCGCTCGGGGGCAGGGTCGTCAGGGCAGGCCAGGTGATGCACGGCAAGGCGTCGACCGTGCGCGTCGACCCGTCGTGCCCGCTGTTCTCGTGGATGGGCGAGCCGAGCGACTCCGGCCTGGTGATCACGGCGGCGCGTTACCACTCGCTGGTCGCCGACGCATCGACGCTGCCCGCGTGCCTGCACGTGGTGGCGACCAGCGAGCCCGACGGCGAGGTGATGGCGGTGCAGCACGTGGAGCACCCCACGTTCGGGCTGCAGTTCCACCCCGAGTCGATCCTGACGCCCGACGGCGCCCAGATCGCGCGCAACTTCGTCGAGCTGGCGCGGCGATGGCGCCGGTGAGGCGACCCCGCGCGCGTGAGCGCGGCGGGCATGGCGGGCGAGCGGCGCGTGGACGCCCGGCGGGCGGCGCGCGCCGGGGATTTGACGCACACCTATCAGGGAACCGACCGACGAAGGGACGAGAAGGATGATCGCCGAGGCAATCAAGAAGATCGTCGACAAGCAGGACCTCACCTACGACGAGGCGTACCGGACGATGCACGAGATCATGAGCGGGGAGACGACGCCCACGCAGAACGCGGCGTTCCTGGCGGCGCTGTCCACCAAGTCCGCCGGCGCCGAGACCACCGACGAGATCGCCGGCTGCGCCGCGGCGATGCGCGAGCTGGCGACGCCGGTCGAGCACCCGGGCGTCGACACGCTCGAGATCGTGGGCACCGGCGGCGACGGCGCCAACACCTTCAACATCTCCACCACCGCAGCCATCATCTGCGCAGCCGCGGGCGCCAAGGTCACCAAGCACGGCAACCGCGCAGCCAGCTCGCGGTGCGGCACGGCCGACTGCCTCGAGGCGCTCGGCGTGAACCTGCGCCAGGACCCCGACCTGGTGCGCGCCGAGCTCGCGGGCTGCGGGATCGCGTTCCTGTTCGCGCAGAGCTACCACGCCGCGATGCGCTACGTCGGCCCCATCCGCAAGGAGCTGGGCATCCGCACCGTGTTCAACATCCTGGGCCCGCTGACCAACCCGGCGCGCCCGGAACGCTTCGTCCTGGGCGTCTACGCCGAGTACCTCGCCGAGCCGCTCGCGCACGTCCTCGAAAGCCTGGGCGTGCGCCACGGGCTGGTGGTGTACGCGCGCGACGGGATGGACGAGGTGTCGCCCACGGGGGAGACGTTCGTGTGCGAGCTGCGCGACGGCGCGGTGACGAGCCGCGTCGTGACGCCCGAGCAGTTCGGCATCGCGCGCTGCGCCAAGGCAGACCTCGCCGGCGGAGAGCCCGCCGAGAACGCCGCAACCGTGCGGGGGATTCTGTCGGGGGAGCAGCGCGGTCCCAGGCGCGACGCGGCGCTGCTCAACGCTGCGTTCGGCCTGTACGCCGCGGACCTGGCGAAGGACGTCGCGCAGGGGCTGGAGCTCGCCGCGCGGGCGGTCGACTCCGGGGCGGCGGCGCGCACGCTCGACGCCTTCGTCGAGCAGAGCAACGCCGGGCTGGCCCCCGCCGCCGGGGCCGCCGCGGGCGGGGAGGCCCCCGATGCCCGCTAGCCCCACGATCCTTGCGCGCATCGCCGACGCCGCCCGCAGGCGTGTCGAGGCCGAGCGGGCGGCGATGCCCGCCGGGGAGCTGCGCGAGCAGGCGCTCGAGGCGGCGCGCCGGCACCGGGCGGCGGGGGTCGAGCCGGGGCGCGA
>CAIFEU010000102.1 GCA_903789505.1 uncultured Coriobacteriales bacterium | reverse complement strand
GCGCTGCTGCTGTGCGACGCGCTGGCGGGGGCCCTGTCCGCCACGCTCGCCGTGGGCGCGGTGGCGCGCGTCGCTCGGCTGCGGCCGATGCAGGCGGTCGTCGTGCTGCTCGCCTCGTTCTGCCTTTTCGAGCTGGCGAGCTTCGCGTGCAACGGCATGGGGATGTCCACGGCGCTCACGGTCGCGCTGCCGACGCTGAGCGCCGCCTGCCTTTCCGTCGAGACCCTGCTGCGCCGCGACGGAGGCGCGAGCGCGGGACGTCGTGAGGGCCGGGAAGGCGGCCACCAGCCCGAGCGCGACGGCGAGCAGCTCGCGCGCGTCCGGGAGCTGCCCTGGAAGCAGATTCTGCCCTGCGCCCTGCTCGCGTGCTTCGGGTCGATCGCGATCTCCGCGTACTTCGGCGTGCGAATCGGCCCGATCGGCGACGGAGACCCCTGGGCGCTCGTCGCCTCGATCGCGCTCGCCGGCGTCGTGGGGGCGTGCGCGCTGCCGGCGCTGCGGCGCGGCGATCCGCGCGTCGCCGAGACGCTGCCGACCCTCGTCCTGACGATCCTGCTGTGCCTGGCGTTCTTCGCAATCGGGGCAGACGGCTCGTTGCGCGTGCTGGCGCCCTCCCTGGACCACGCCTTCATGCTCGCGCTCTGGATCGCGGTGGCCTGCTCGGCGCAGCGCCGACACCTCCCCGCGCTCACGTGCGCGTGCGTCGTCGCGGCGCTGGTCGTCGCCCTGCAGTACTTCGCGGCGTCGGACTTCGTCTTCAACGTGGGCTGGCTCCATCGCCTCGCCCAGGCGTCCTCGCCCGCGACGCTGCTGGCGGGCGGCGCGCTGGTGCTGGTAATGGGCGCGTGCACGGTGGCCGCCGTCAGGGTGGCGCGCCGCCCTCGCGCCGACGACGCCGTCGCGGACGAGCTCGCCGACGTGCTCGAGCGGGCGTTTCGCGACACCGATCTGAGCGACCGCGAGCGCCAGATAGCGACGATGCTGTACCGGGGCCTCAGCGTGTCGCGCATCGCGGACGAGGTCTCGCTGTCGCCCGCCACAGTGAAGAGCCACTCCACGCACATCTACCGCAAGCTCGGCGTCCACTCCAAGCAGGAGCTCATCCGCCTCGTCGACGAGTTCCGCGAGGGGTAGCCCGCACCTGCCACGGACGTGCCCTGGTCCTGGGCGGCGACCCTACCCCGAGCGGTGACCCCTCCCCAGGCGATGGCCCGCCCCCTGCGCTCGCCGCGCCGCGAGCGCACGCCTCGGCCGCCCTCCGGCCGATTGCCCCCTTGACTTCACGTCGTTCCAGCTCAGCGCATGCGACCAAAGGTATGAACCGCACTTTGCGACCTCGCGGCCGATGCGCGCGCGTCGCCGGCGGGCCGACGATTGCGCCGTCAACCGCGTGCGACGGCGTCGTGCCTCGCAGGGCGCAGGACACGGGACGGACCACGTCCGACGGGGCGTGCCGGGCAAGGGTCGCCGGCTGCCCGACCGACGGGTGCCGGCGGCGGCCCCGCAGCCCGCGGCCCGCGAGACGCATGCCGACCGCGCGTGACACTCGCAACGCGAAAGGAGCGGGAGATGGAGAGCATGGAGAGGGAGCAGGTCGCCACGTCCCAGGGGGTGTCCCGCAGAGGCTTCCTCGCGGGCGCCGGCACCGCGGCCGCGCTCGCGGCGGGCACGGCAGTCGCCGGCGGCGCGCCGGCGATGGCGCAGGGCAACGGCGACGATGAGACGCTCGTGACCGACATCGCCACCGAGCTGGGCTACCCCGGCGAGGAGCAGCCGCCGGCAACCGCCGACTACACCTGTGACGTCCTGGTCGTCGGCGGCGGATGGGCGGGCCTGCACGCCGCGGTGACGGCGGCCAAGGCCGGCAAGAGCGTCGTCCTGGTGGACAAGGGCAAGCCGGGGTACTCGGGCCTGCAGCCCTTCGCGCTCGACGGCACCTACTGGGACGCCGACTACGACACGAGCAAGGAGTGGCTGCTCAAGGGCCTCGCGCACACCGGCGAGTACATCGCCAACGTCGACGACTTCGAGAAGTACCTCGACGGCTCCAAGGCGACCGAGCAGGAGAACCGTGACTGGGGCTTCGACCAGGCCTACGACCGCTCCGCGACCGCCGGCTACGACAGCACCGACCAGCGCCGCGACTACTTCCAGAAGGTCGCCATGGGCAAGGAGCGCCACGCCCAGTTCATGGTCGTGCTGCAGGAGAACGGCGTCACGGTCGTCGACCACACGATGGTCACCAACCTGATCGTCGTCGACGGGCGCGTGACGGGCGCCGTCGGCTTCGCCTTCCGCAGCTCCACCGTCGTCTCGTTCTCGGCCAAGGCGGTGTGCATGTGCACCGGCCCGTCCTCGGTCAAGCCCGCAGGCTACGTCACCAGCGGCAACACGTTCGACGGGCTCTACATGGCCTACCATGCCGGCTGCAAGATCATCGGCAACGAGTTCGACGACTTCCACCAGCAGTGCTCCTACGCCCCCGGCGACTTCTACTACTCCGCGGGCTGGGACTACTGCGCGCCGCGCACCGACGACCAGACCTTCGCCCTCGAGGAGACCGACGAGGCCATCGACACCTACGCCTCGGGCAAGGCGAGCTACATGGAGGTCAACCGCGTCAACATGACGCTGACCGGCCTGGCGCCCGTCGACGGCAAGCCCGCGGCGATGGGCGCGATCGCGAGCCACGGCGTCGAGAAGTCCTCCGACGAGCCGCGCGCGGTGGCGGCCGACGCCCTGGGCGAGAACACGCCCAGCGTGCGCAACGACGCCTACGGCGGGGCACCGGGCATGAACACGCACATGGACTGCGGCATCTACTGCGGCACCTGGGACGCCGACGACGGTGCGGTGCGCGACCTGCCCGGCCTGTTCGTCGCCGGTGACGGCTGCAAGGGCGACGCCTTCGAGGGTTCCATGTACTGCTACATCGGCACCACCTCGAGCGGCTGCAGCTACCAGGGCGACCGCGCGGGCGCCTCGGCGGCCACGTACGCCGACACGGTCGAGCAGGTCGACGTCCCCACCGACCAGCTCAAGTCGGCGACCGACGAGATCTTCGCCCCCACGACGCGTACTAAGGGCTTCGACCCCAACCAGGTGTCCAACCAGCTGCAGGCGGTCATGCTCAACCCGCTCGTGCACATCAACGCCAACGCCGCGTCGCTCAACGGCGCCCTGTCCATGATCGAGTACCTGCGCGACACGGTCGTCCCCAACCTGGTGGCCTACACCGGCCATGACCTGCGCCTGGCCATCGAGGCCAAGCACAAGGTCCTCGGCGCCGAGCTCAAGGTGCGCGCCAAGCTCGCCCGCGAGGAGAGCCGCGGCATGCACTACCGCAGCGACTTCCCCTATCGCGACGACGACAACTTCCTGTGCCACCTGGGCTTCTACAAGGCGGAGGACGGCTCGGTCGCCTACGAGAAGATCGAGATCCCCGACTCGTGGAAGGGCGACCTCACGGCCGACTACACGACCCGCTACGTGTGGCGCTTCCCCGGCGAGGCCGAGGCGCTCGGCATCGCCGACGAGGGGATGTACGAGGTGCAGGGCTAGGACGGCAGGCCGGCGCAGCTGGCACGGGCGGCGGGCGGGCGACTCGCCGACGTGCCGGACGAGCGCGCCGATGCGCGCCGGATGCGCCGACACACGAGCAAACCACACGCGAAAGGAAGCCGACGATGAGCGTCGCACGCAACAACCTCGACGTCTGCATTGGGTGCGGGACCTGCGCAGACATCTGCCCCATGGACGTCTTCTACATGGACGAGGAGGCCGGCAAGTCGGTCATCCTCTACCCCGAGAACTGCCAGAGCTGCGGCCAGTGCTACCTGCACTGCCCCACCGAGTCGCTGACCATGGTCATCCAGACCTACGCGTTCGGCCTCAACCCCTCGCGCGGCCTGCGCACCTTCACCGAGGTGATCCCCGAGGCCGCCACCAACACCGGCGGCTGGGGCGCCCCCGCGGCGAGCGGCGCCGCAGACGCGGGCGCGTCGCAGCCCGCCGACACCGCCGCCGGCGACGCGAAGAAGAGCGCGTAGCGGGACGCCGAGGCAACCCGCGAGATGATATCGGCGTCGAGCTCGTCGCCCGACGCGCATGGTCGCCCTCCCTGCCACTCGGCGGGGAGGGCGGCCGCGTCTTCGGCGGCAGGGCGCGCCCGCGATGGCGCCCCCGGGGACGAAGGCTGCCTGCCGCCCCCTCCGGTGCCGCAAGCCCGCAGCGCCACGAACCTGCCGGGGCGGAGGCGCCACCCCTCGCCTGCTCGAGTAACGCACAAGCAAACCGCCAGCTCAGACACCCCGGCCACCATGGCCGGCACCCCCAGTGTTGACCGGGCCATCGTGGCCGGGACAGCATCGAGGGCGTCCGACGGGAGGGGCGCGAGGGCATGGGGATGCCCCCGGGCCTCACAGACGAAGGGGGAACGTCATGAGCAAGATGAACGGCGCACAGCACCAGCACGTCACCCGCAGGTCGTTCGTCGCCGGCACCGGCGCCGCCCTGGCGGGCGCCGCGGTCTGCGCCGCCTCGGTGGGCAGCGCCGCGCACGCCAGCGAGGCGGGCTCGGAGTCGTTCGACCAGACGTATGACGTCATCGTCATCGGCTATGGGACGGCCGGCGGCACCGCGGCGTTCTACGCGGCCAAGAGCGGCGCCAAGGTGCTGCTCGTCGACTCCGCGCCCAAGGGAGAGGAGGGCGGCAACTCGCGCTTCTGCGGGCAGATCGCCATGTACACCGAGGACATCGACGGGCTCAAGGGCTACCTCACCAACCTGGGCTGGGAGATGGACCAGGACGCCGACGTCATCGACGCGTACGCCCGCGGGCTCGCCACCACGCCCGACATCATGCGCGACCTGGGCGCCGAGGAGCCGTGCATCTGGAGCGAGTACGCCAAGACGCACCAGGCGGGCGAGCAGACGGCGGGCATGGACATCGCCGCAATCTACGGCTGGGTCTGCCCCGAGTACCCCGAGCTGGGGCACGCCGACGCGGTGGACTGCGTGACCGTGCACGACAACTGCTTCGACGGGCAGCTCTACGCCACCGTGCAGGGGGCCGTCGAGGGCCAGTCGGGCATCACCGTGTGGCTCGAGTCCCCGGCGAAGCACCTCGTCCAGGCCGAAGACGGCACCATCACCGGCGCGATCATCGAGCACGAGGGCGCCGACGTGCGCGTCGGCGCGAACAAGGGCGTCGTTCTGGCGTGCGGCGGCTTCGAGTGCAACCGCCAGATGGTGCAGGACTACCTCGGCGTGCCGCGCGTCGCACCTATCGGCGGCCTGCACAACTTCGGCGACGGCGTCCGCATGGGCATCGAGGTCGGCGCCGACCTGTGGCACATGCACAACTACGAGAGCCTGGGCATGCTCGGCGGCAACGCCTACGAGGTCGCCGACGGAGAGCGCTGCAAGCTGTTCATGAGCAGCGGGTTCCAGCCCGCGACGCAGGGCGCGATCGTCGTCGTCGCCGAGGACGGGTCGCGCTACTTCCGCGAGGACTACATCGACCGCCACGGCCACGTCTACAGCCACGGCACCTGGAAGATCCCCAACCAGAGCTACCGCCCGTTCATGGTGATCGACGAGCAGCAGAAGTCCTACATCGAGGAGCTCAAGCTCATGCCCGACAACGAGGCCGACATCATCGTCTCGGCCGACACCGCCGAGGAGCTGGGCGAGAAGATCGGCGTCGACCCCGACATCCTGGCGCGCACGATCGAGCGCTTCAACGGCTATGCGCAGACCGGCGAGGACATCGAGTTCGACCGTCCCGCCGAGAGCATGCGCGCCTTCGAGGGGACGCTGTACGCCCTGCCGCTGCAGCCCGCGATGCTCAACACCCAGGGAGGCCCGCGCCGCAACGCCAAGGCCCAGGTCGTCGACACCGAAGGCGAGCCCATCCCGCACCTGTTCTCCGCCGGCGAGTGCGGCGGCGTGAACGCCTACTACTACCAGGGCACCGGCAACATCGGCGAGTGCCTGGTCTTCGGCAAGATTGCCGGGACCAACGCGGCCCAGGGCGTGGAGTAGGCGCGAAGTAGCCGCACCGCCTGCCGTCGAGCGGGCGGTGGGCAGGGCGGAGGACCGGGCGGCGGCGCGCGTCGGCGCGGTCCCGCGGGGCGCCCCAACCCCCGGCGACCCCGTGGGACCGCCGGCGCCGCCTCCCCGCACGCCCCTCCGCCAGCCACCAGCACCGCGACCATGACAACCCACGCGTCCGACACGGGCGCCCCTCGAGCTTGCAATCGAGGGGCGCCCGCTCTATATCTAGTCGTCCGGGCTCGCGTTCGCTGCTGGGCCCGGGTTCGCGCCCCCGTGCGTCGTGCGCCGAGGAATCCGGGGCCTCGGGGCGGGGTGCGACACCCGCGCAGGGGCGCGGGCATGACGAGGGAAGACGGGGAGCATGGCAGCGGGCGGATTCGCTCGCCCCTGCCGCGAAGCCACAGGGGGAAGGAATGGCTGGAGGCCACCGCATGGGAAGGCAGGGCGCTGCCGGAAGTCGCGGCGCGGGTGCCCGAAGGGGGATGGGCGAACAGCCGATGAGCCCGGAGGGCACAACGATGGGCGACGATGGGAGCGAGGGCAGCGACGCGACGAGCGCCGCCGGCAAGTCGTACACGACCAACGTGCTGCTCAGCACCCTCGGGATTTCGCGCAGCACGCTGCGCTACTACGAGCAGATTGGCATCGTCAGCCCCCGGCGCGACCCCGCGTCCGGCTACCGTTCCTACACCAACGCCGACGTGTTCGCGGCGGTGGAGTGCACGATGATGAAGAACGCGGGTCTGCAGGTCTCGCAGGCAAGCGAGGCGATAGCCGACCCCGGGCTCACGGCCGCGCGTTACATGCGCTCCTGCGTGGAGCGCAGCAGTCGTCAGCTCGAATGGGCGAAGGCGGTGCGCGAGCGCTTCGAGCAGCTCACGTCGCTCGTGGGGGCCGACTTCGACGCCGAGCCGACGCTGGTGCGCGCCGGCAAGTGGCTCCTCTTCTACGACGGGGCCGAGGGAGGCTACGACCAGTTCCGTGCCGACGGCACGCAGGACGTGCTCCTCGCCGGGATGCCCGTCTCGTCGTTCGCCGCGGTGGTCGACATCGACGCATGCAGCCCGAACGGCCGGAACACGCGCTGGGGCCGTGCGATGCCCGTCCGCTACTCCGGTCTGTTCCCCGGCATCACCGACGCCGGGCATGACCCGGCACGGCTCGGCGGGGACGCGTGCCTCGCGCTGCCCTACTCGGCCGACTGGGACAAGATCCCCGGGTTCGATCCCACCGGAGCGGTCTGCGCGCGGTTCGCCCAGGCGCTCGGACGGCGGGGGCTGCGGCAGCTCGGCCCCATCTTCGCGCCCGACGTCCTTCCCGTGTGCGGGAAGGTGTACGCGACGCTCTACCTGCCGGTAAAGGCGGCCTCCCTGCGCGGGAGGCTCGCGCTGGCTACCGTGCGATAGCGCGGCGGTAGCGAGACGGGGGAGCAAGGCGGCGACGGGGCGCGCGCGTTGGACAAAGGCGTACCCTTCAAAGGCATACCCTTAGCAGAGGCCCGACCAGCCGGCAGACGCGCCCGACCCCGGCAGCATCGCACGAGGAGCCCATCATGGAGAGTTGGCAGCTATTCGGCGCAATCGCCGCGGCGCTCGTCGCGGCAGCCGCACAGGCATGGTTCTGGCATCTGCGCCGCAAAGAGGAGCGCAGCCTGTGGTTGGGCCTCTCGGCGCTCACCGCGCTGCTCACGCTGGTCGCCGCCGTCGAGGTCGCGCTGCTGCTCGCGTTCCCACCCGAGGAGCACCCCATCCTGTTCGACGTCAACCTCTGGGTGCTGGGCATCTGCGCGGCGGCGCTGCTCGCGTTCCCCGTGACGCTCGTGGTCACCCTGATCGCGTCGGGCATCCGGCTCATCCGCAGGGAGGGCGCGAGCTCGCGCAACATGCTCTCGCTCGGCCTGGGGCTGGCCATGGTCGCCTATGCGCTCGTGTGGCCGGCGGTCAGGAGGTTCCTCTCGTCTATTCCCATACTGGGGACGGCGCTCGACTTCGTCTTCGGCTTCGTCGCAATCCTGCTGGGAATCGCGGCGGTGGCCTTCACGCTCTACACGCTCAGCGGCATCGTCACCCAGGTGCCGCACCGCCGCAGACGCTACGACGCCGTCGTGGTGCTCGGCGCCGGCCTCATGCCCGACGGCTCGGTCACGCCGCTGCTCGCCCGGCGCGTCGACCGCGGCGTGCAGATGTGGAGGCGCCAGCCCGACGCCTGGCTCGTGATGTCCGGCGGCCAGGGGCCCGACGAGGCCCAGCCCGAGTCCCACGCCATGCGGGAGTACGCGCTATCGCTGGGCGTCCCCGCCGCGAGGATCCTGGTCGAGGACGGGTCGCGCAGCACGCAGGAGAACCTTGCCCTCACCCGGCAGCTGCTCCTGGCGACGCCCCGGCCAGGCGCCCGCGCGCTCGAGGAGGGCGACACCGCGGGGACGGGAGCCAACTCCGCGGGAAAGGGTGCGGAGGAAGGGGCGCCGGAGCAGGAGCCGTCGGGGAGGGGTGCCGGCGCGCGGGAGGGCGCGCGGGGGGCGGGGCGCATCCTCGTGGTGACGGACGACTACCACGTGTTCCGGGCGCTGCTCATCACCCGCATGCTGGGAATCCCCGCCGACGGCGTCGGCTCGCACGTGCGCCTCTACTTCTCGCTCAACGCGCTCGTGCGCGAGTGGGTCGCCTACGTGTCGCTGCACCGGAAGTTCTACGCCCGCCTCACCGGAACGATCCTGGCGGTCTACGTAGCGGTGCCTGCGCTGGCGGCGCTGCTGGCGAGAGGGTGACGCGGGGCGGGCACCCCGCCGGGCGTCGGGGGCGCCGCACGCCGTCTCACTCCCGGCGACCCTCCCCGCAGACGCGCTCGAGGGAGGCGCAGGCCTCTCGATAGTCGGCAACGGTATGCTGCACGCCATCGCTGAGCAGGGACTTCGCGGCGTCTATGGCGGCCTCGAGGCCCGACTGCGAGCGCAGTCCGCCCGAACGGCCACCACCGTCGCCCGCGACGCCGGCGTGCCCGCTCGCGGACGACGACGCCGCCTCCCGCGCCGCGACAGCGCGCTTGTAGGCGCCGTACAGCGCCATGTAGGCGGACATGACCTCGTGCTCCCCCGCAACCCGGCGGATCAGGTCACCCACGGTCCACGAGAGGTTGGTCGGCGTGACGGTGCACTTGCAGCCCACGCTGGCGTCGCGCTGCCTGAGCGCGACGAGGAAGGCGTCCAGCCGCTCGTCGTCGAACCCCTGCATGAGCATGAACTCGCCGCCCGCACCGTCGGGCGCGGCTGTCACAGATGCCGGGGTGCCCGGGCCCGCGGGGCCCGCCTCCCCCGCTTCGCCGCAGGGCGCGTCTCTCCCTGTCGCGGCGCGCGTCGACTCGCCTCCCACGAGCTCGCCGACACTCAGCGCCAGGTCCGCCTCGCAGATGGCAGAAACGCCGATACCGAGCGACGTCGCGACCCGCCTCACGGCGTCGCCCTTGCGCGTGCCCGCGCCCAAACCGTACAGGAACACCCTCTCCTCGGACAACGCCCCGTCCCCCTCCCCTGCCGCGGCAGCCGTGACGGCCGCGCCCGCGTAGCGACGGCCGGTGACACAGCTGACGTTATATCGCACGGGGCGCGCCCGAGCACGTCCGATTCGCGAGACGGACG
>CAIFEU010000101.1:8582-9746 GCA_903789505.1 uncultured Coriobacteriales bacterium | reverse complement strand
GCGCGCCGGCGCGCCGCTACGCCCGCGCCTCCCGGGCCTGCCGGCGCGGGCGCCGGGTCACACCACGTACAGCAGCACCGCCAGGAAGTGGCAGATGCTGCCTCCCAGGACGAACAGGTGCCACACCATGTGCATGTACGGCACCTTCTTGAGCAGGTAGAACACGCACCCGACGGTGTAGGACAGGCCGCCCGCCAGCAGCAGCCACATCCCCGGGCCGGGCAGGGCGGCGGCAAGCGCGGGCAGCTTGAACACGACCGCCCAGCCCAGCACCAGGTAGATGAGGGCGCTCACCCACTTGGGCTGCCGCTCGCGGGAGAACGTCTCGACCGCGATGCCCGCCACCGAGACCGCCCAGATCACGCAGCACATCGCCAGCCCTCCCTGGCCGTAGAGCGTGACCAGGCAGAACGGGGTGTAGGTGCCCGCGATGAGCACGTAGATCGAGCAGTGGTCGAAGACGCGCAGCACCCGCTTGGCGCGGGGCGGCTGGATGGCGTGGTACAGCGTGGAGAACAGGTACTCGAGCAGCAGCGACACGCCGAAGACGATGCCCGAGAGGAGCCTGAGCCCTCCCCCGTGCATCACGGAGAACACGATGAGCAGCACCAGGCCCGCCACCGAGAGGCAGGCGCCGATGCCGTGCGAGACTGAGTTTGCGATTTCCTCACCGGTGGTGTACTGGCGCCCGCGGCGCCGCTGCACCCAGGTGAGCCGGGGACTTCGCGAGTCGGCGTCCGGCTCGCCGGCAAGCTCCCCCTCTGAGGGCGGCTCCGCTGCCGGCGCCTCGGGGGATGCGGTATGTGGAGGCTCGGCCTCCTGGGCGGTTCGTGCCATGTGGTGCGTCTCTCCTCCGATGCGCGCGTCCGCGTCTGCCCGCCGGGCGCGCGCGGCACGGTCGTGTCCACGCGATGATATTCATTGACTATACCCAAATGCCCGCCGCCGCGACGCCCGGCGCCTGCCCGGCGGTCGCCCGCGGCGCGCGATTCATCAAGAACGCACAGGTAGGGGCCGGCGTCCAAGGCGCGCGCCCACCGGCCGCCCCGCGCATGGGCCGTGCGATACGAAGAAGGGCGCGCGGGGGGGGGGGCCCCCCCGCCGCGGGGGCGGGCCCCCGCCCGGGGGGGGGGGGCGGGGCGCGGCGCGGGGGGGGGCGGAGGG
>CAIFEU010000101.1:0-8572 GCA_903789505.1 uncultured Coriobacteriales bacterium | reverse complement strand
GGCTACCCCCAGCGGGGGGGGGGGGGGGGCCCCCCCCCGGGCCCGGCCCCCTTCCCGACGACGTCGGTTGGCGCCCTGGCCTAGCGCTTCTTGCTCGAGCTCGAGGACTTCGACTTGCTCCCGGACTTCTTCTTGGCGGGCTTGGACATCTCCTGCTTGTAGCCCTTGACGATCGGCACGATGATGACGGCGAGAATCGCGATGATGATGATCGCCACGATTACCCAGAAGACGGGTGCCGAGACCTGCAGCCCAAAGATCGACATCATGAGTTTCCCCTTCCAAGCGTCGACGCTTCCCCGCTCGCCGCGCCACCGGCGCCCGTGGCGCTCATGGCGAGCTTAGTTGACACATGTTGAGTTTACCCCCGTTCGCCGAGCCCATTCACGTCGGGACGACCGCCATGCCGGGGGCCCGCGGGGGGCCCGCCGGGGGGGGGCCGGCGGCGCGGCGCATCACGCCCGGGCGAGCGGGTGGTGGCAGGCCACCATGCGGCCGGGCGCGACCTCGCGCAGCCTCGGGCACTCGCGCGAGCAGAGCTCGTCGGCGAAGGGGCAGCGCGGGTGGAAGCGGCAGCCGCTCGGCACGTTGATGGGGCTGGGCAGCTCGCCCAGCACCGCGGCGTCCGTGGAGAGCCGCGCCTGCTCGTCCATCGAGGGGGCGGCCTTCAGAAGCACGTCGGTGTAGGGGTGCAGCGGCTCGTCGTACAGGGCGTCGGTGGGCGACAGCTCCACGAGCGACCCCAGGTACATCACGGCGACCCGGTCCGACACGTACCGCACGACGCGCAGGTCGTGCGAGATGAACAGCATCGCCAGCCCGAGCCCCTCCTTGAGGTCGATCAGGAGGTTGATGATCTGCGCCTGGATCGAGACGTCGAGCGCCGAGACGGGCTCGTCGGCGATGATCAGGCGCGGCTTGACGGCCAGGGCGCGGGCGATGCCGATCCGCTGGCGCTGGCCACCGGAGAACGCGCTGGGCAGGCGGTCGGCCATAGTGGGCGAGAGCCCCACGGTGCGCATCAGCTCGTCGACGCGCCCGTCGACCTCGCCCCGCGCGCACATGTGGTGGTGCAGCAGCGCCTCACGCAGGGTCGAGCGGACCGTCATGCGCGGGTTGAGCGACGAGTAGGGGTCCTGGAAGATCATCTGGATGTCGCGGCATCGCGCCCGTGCCTCGGCCTTCGACAGGTCGCTCGTCCGCCGCCCGTCGAAGGTGATCGACCCCGAGGTGGGACGGTACAGGTTGATGACCGTGCGCGCCAGCGTCGACTTGCCGCAGCCGCTCTCGCCCACCAGCCCCAGCGTCTCGCCCGCCCTCAGGCTGAACGACACGTCCGCCACGGCGCTCACGCTGCGCTTGGGGCGGCGCCTGACCGCCTCCGAGAAGCTCCGCTTGATCGGGAAGCTCTTCGAGACGCCGTCGACCTCCAGCAGCACGTCGCCCTCGCCCCCGCGCGTCGCGCCGGCGGCGCCCTCGCGCTCCCGCTCCGCCGCGACCGTCGTCTCCCCTGCCATCACGCGCCTCCCTTGCCGTGCGCCAAAGTCCCCGCGTCCGCGTCGCCCGCCGCACCCGTGACCCGCCCACGGTCGCCCGGCAGGGCATGGTGGCAGCTCACCTTGTGGCCCGGCGCGAGCTCCTCCAGCTCCGGCGCGACCTCATGGCACACGTCGGTGGCGTACGGGCAGCGCGGGGCGAACGGGCAGCCCTTGATCTGCCGGTCGAGCCGCGGCGGCATGCCGGGAATCGGCTCGAGGCGCCCCCGCGTGTCGTGCTCGGCGGGCAGTGACCGCACCAGGCCGGCGGTGTAGGGGTGCATCGAGGCGAACAGCACCGACTTGGTGTCGGAGACCTCGACCACCCTTCCCGCGTACATCACCGCGACGTCGTCGCACATCTCGTTGACCACGCCCAGGTCGTGCGTCACCAGCAGGATGCTCATCCCCAGCTGCGAGCGCAGGTTGTTGAGCAGGCAGATAATCTGGTTCTGGATGGTCACATCCAGCGCGGTCGTCGGCTCGTCCGCCAGCATCAGCCGCGGCCTGCTCGCCAGGGCGATCGCAATCATCACGCGCTGGCGCATGCCGCCCGAGAGCTCGTGGACGTAGTTCGACAGGCGCGCCTCGGGCTCGGGGATCCCCACCATCGTGAGCAGCTCGACGGCGCGGGCGCGCATCTGGTCCTTGGGCATGCCCGTCATCCTGAGCGACTCGTAGATCTGCTTGGCCACGGTCGTGACCGGGTTGAGCGACGTCATGGGGTCCTGGAAGATCATCCCGATCTCGCGCCCGCGCAGCGCGCGCACCTCGCGCGCGCTCATCTTGACGACGTCGCGGCCGCGGTACAGGACGGACCCCCCGACGATGCGCCCGGTCTCGGGCAGCAGCCTGGTGATGGAGCGCGCCGCGGTCGACTTTCCGCAGCCGCTCTCGCCCACCAGCCCGAACGTCTCGCCCTCGCGAATCGCAAACGACACGTCGTCCACCGCGCGCACGGTCTCGGACTTGGTCACGTAGTGCATCTGGAGGTGCTCGACGCGCAGGATGTCGCCGTGCGCGCCCGCTCCCTTGTCGCCCGCGGCGGAGCGCTCCCGCTCGGGGCGCTCGGCCACGGCGGCCTCGGTCCCCCCGTCTCGTCTCGCCATGATCGCCACCCCCCTATCGCTTCGTCCGCAGCAGGTCGTTGAGGCCGTCGACCAGCAGCGAGAAGCCCAGGCCGACGACGAGCATGACCAGGCCCGGCATCGTCGAGATCCACCAGTACGTCTGGATGAACGACTTCCCGTCGCTGATGATCGAGCCCCACTCGGCGGTGCCCACCGGCACGCCCAGCCCCAGGAACGACAGGGTCGCCGCGGTCATGATGCACATGACGATGTCGGACGCCGCGTAGACCACCGAACTCGAGATGACGTTGGGCAGGATGTGGCGGAACATGATCCGCGCGTCGCTGTAGCCCAGCGTCTTGGCCGCCTGCACGTACTCGGAGTTCTTGGCGATGAGCACCTCCGAGCGCACGAGGCGCGTGTAGGGCGGCCAGCTCACGACCCACATGGCGATCAGCAGGTTGAAGATGCCCTTGCCGAGCACGGCGGTGATCGCGATGGCCAGGACCATGAACGGGAAGGCCATGAAGATGTCCAGGATGCGCATCACGACGGTGTCGAACTTGCCGCCGTAGTAGCCCGCGACCAGGCCGAGCAGCGAGCCCACCACGAACGGCAGGGCCACCGAGCCGACGCCGATCAGCAGGTCGAGCCGCGTCGCGTACACCACGCGCGCGTAGATGTCGAAGCCGTACTTGTCGGTGCCGAACCAGTGCTGCGCGCTGGGGGGCAGAAACTTCGCCGTGACGTCGATCGCGTTGGGGTCGTAGCCGGTGAAGAGCTGCGGGAACGCCGCGGCGACGCAGGCGACCAGCACGATGACGGCGCCGATCACGAAGCTGGGGTTGCGCAGCCAGCGCGGTGCGCGCCTGCGGCGCCCGACCATGGCCGCCTCGGTGCCCTCCTCCGCCGCAATCTCGGCCGCGGCGTCGCCGCCCATGCCCGCCGGTGTCGCAGCGCCCGGCGTGGCACCGCTGCCCCGGGAGGCCGCCTGCGCCTGCTCCTCGCGCTGGCGCGCCTCGTCCATAAGCTGCCTTCGAACGCGGCTCATGCCTTGTCACCTCCCAGCTGCACGCGGTGGTCCAGCACCGAGTACAGGATGTCGGTGATCAGGTTCACGACGAGCGTGATGACGACGAAGATGATCACGCACGCCTGCACAACCGCGTAGTCGCGGCCGGTGACCGCCTGGACCAGCAGCGCGCCGATGCCGTGCAGCGTGAAGATGTTCTCGATCACCACCGCGCCCGAGAGCATGCCGATGATGCGCATCGAGAGCAGGGTGGCCGTGGGAATCAGGGCGTTGCGCAGGACGTAGCCCGTGCTCACCGCCCAGTTGGAGAGGCCCTTCGACTTCCCGAACTCGACGTAGTCGGAGGACTTGACGTCGATGACGTTGCTGCGGACGTTGCGGATGATGACCGCAATCGAGGACAGGGCGAGCGTGAAGCCGGGCAGCACGAGCGACTGCAGGTGCTGCGGCCAGGTGTCGCCCCAGCCCGACGTCGGGAACCAACCCAGCCGCACGCCGAAGACGATCAGCAGCACCAGGCCCACCCAGAACGACGGCGCCGACAGCCCGAACAGGGCGAACAGCCGCACGAGCGCGTCGGGCAGCTTGCCGCTCTTGACGCCGGCGAGGTAGCCCAGCGGCAGCGCGATCACGATGGTCATGAGCGTCGCGACCAGCGCGAGCATCAGCGTCACGCCCATCCGCGACCAGATGATCTGGTTCACCGGCACCTTGTAGATCGTCGAGGTGCCCAGGTCGCCGTGCAGCAGGTTGGTGAAGTAGATGCCAAACTGCGTGAACAGCGTCTGGTTGAGGCCCATCTGCTCCTTGAGCGACTCGTACACCTTCGGGTCGACCTTGTCCCCGAGCGTCGCCAGGGCGGCGTCGCCCGGCAGGAGGCGCATGAGCAGGAAGATGAGCACGATTGCGATGAACAGCACCGGAATCATCTGCAGTACGCGCTTCACGATGTACTTGAACGTCTCCACGCCTCGACCACCCCCTCCCCTTCTCCCTCGCGCCGCGTCCGCCTGTCGGCATGTGGGACGACGAGCCACCGGGCGTCGCCGCCCCGCGCGCCGACACCGACGCAAAGGGGCGGGGCGCGCGAGCACGTCGCCCGCTCGCCCCGCCCCCTCTCGCGCTTCCTACTTGGTCAGGTCCTCAAAGCGGTAGTTGCCCAGGGGCGTCTGGACGAACCCGCTGACGTTGCGGCGAATCGCGTTCTGCCACGGCGTCGTGTACAGCGGGATGAAGATGTACTCGTCGCGCAGCCCCTCCTGGATCTGGCGGTACAGGTCCTTGCGCTTCTCGACGTCCGTCTCGATGGTTGCCTGGGAGTTGAGCTTCTGCATGTCGTCAGGCTGCTCATAGAACGAGTAGTAGCCCGAGGTCACGCTGTAGTCGAACACGAACTGCATGAGCTGGGTCGGGTCCTGGATGTCGTCGGACCACCCGTTGATGATGACGTCCAGCTCGCCCTTCTTGCGCGCGTCGCTGTAGGCGGTGGACTCGCGCTGGTCGATGTTGAGGTTCACGCCCACCTGCGCCCACTGGGCCTGCAGGAGCATGGCGACCTCCTCGTACTGGGCGTTGCCCGAGCGCAGCAGCAGCGTGAGGTCGAACCCGCCGCCCAGACCGGCGTCGGACAGCAGCTGCTTGGCCTGGTCGAGGTCGGCCGCCGGCGCGGGGATGTCCTTGTCGCAGTACTGGCTCGTGGGCGCCATGATCGAGCCGACCGCCGTACCGTAGCCGTAGGTGACCGAGTCGCAGATCTGCTGGGCGTCGGTCGCGAGGTAGAGCGCCTTGCGCACGTTGGGGTCGCTCAGGTGCTCGTTGGTGGTGTTGAGGCCGACCCAGTACACCATCGTGGAGGGGTCGGGGTGCGCCTGGCAGTTCGCGTCGGACTCGAGCTGCTGCATCGTCACGAACGGCACGTCGGTCGCCACGTCGAGGTCGCCGGACTGCAGCTGCAGCGTGCGCGAGTCGTCGTCGGCGACGACGCGGAACTCGATCGTGTCGGCCAGCGGCTTGCCCTGCGTGCGGTAGTTGGTGTTCTTCTCCAGCGTGAGGCTGACGCCCTTCTCCCAGCTCTTGACCTTGAACGGGCCGGTGCCGATGGGGCCGTTCATGTACTCGTCGGAGCCGACCTTGTCGTAGTAGCTCTTGGACTGGACGCCCAGCATGAAGATCGACAGGTTCGCCAGCGTGGAAGCCGCCGCCTCCTTGAGCGTGACGACGACGGTGGCGTCGTCGGGGACCTCGACCTTGTCGATGTTCTCGACGGTCGAGTACCAGTTGCCGTCGGTGTACTGCATCGCGCGGTCAAAGGTCCACTGCCAGTCCTCGGCGGTGACGTCGGAGCCGTCGGAGAACTTCAGGCCGCTCTTGACGTGGAAGGTGTAGGTCTTGCCGTCGTCGGAGACGTCCCAGCTGTCGGCAAGGTCGGGCTCGATGTCGGAGCCGTCGTCGCTGGTCTTGACCAGCCCCTGCAGGATGAGGTTGAAGACGAAGATGTTGACGTTGCCGATGCAGGTGACGGGGTCGAGGTTGTCGGAATCGACCGGGCGCCCAATCACGATGTTGACGCCCCCGTCGTCGGCGAGGGCGAACGGGGTGCCCGGGGTGACGACCGAGGCGAGCGCTCCCCCGATTCCCAGCGCGGCGGCGGTCTTGAGGAACGAACGACGATCAAGGATTGACTGACTCATGCAAGGCCCCTCTTTCTCTTATCGCATCCGCTCTTTGCGTTCTGTCATGTCATCTGTCTATTCTGTGATATAACCAATACTTATTTATATTCTATTGAATATATTGTTCAGTACATCACTAAATAGAAGATTTCATGACATATTCTTGAGTATATATCGTATCAGATGCGACGTGCCGGGAGCGTCGAATATGTAGCAGAGCTGAAACGAAATCTTCGCGGAGGCGACCCCCGGGCGTCACCCTTCGGCGAACGCCGCCGCGCGCCTGCGCCCACCCCGCCCGCCAGGCGGCACGGCGACGGGACGCCCCCCGAGGGGGCCGCCCGAATCCTGGGGGGCTACCCGATCCTGCCGTGCGCGGGGAAGGGCTCGGGCAGGGGCACTCTCTCGAACGCCCTCAGGAAGTCGCAGGTCCAGTCGGCCATGGCGCCGAGCATCCGCTCGCCCCACTCCGCCGTGGCGCGCTCGGGGTGGTCGGGCCCCATCCAGCCGTTCGAGGCGTACGAGCGCACGTGCCGGGGCACCGTGACCTTGACGCCCTCGAACTCGACCGTGTCGAAGCCGACCGTGGGCATCTCGGGGCCGAGGTCGTCGATGCGGCCGTCGTCGGCAATCGCATCGCGGTCGACGAGCGACTCGTCGATGTAGAGAATCGCGGAGGTCTCCTGAGCCCCGCCGTGGCCGCCCGCCCACTCCGGGTGGATGTCGCGGATCATGCGCCACCAGTCGAGCAGCGCGCACACGCAGCCGCGCTCGGAGAGGCCTATCTGCACCTCCGTGAGCGCCTTGGTGTTTCCGCCGTGCCCGTTGAGGAACACGAACCTACGCGCGCCGTACTCGTAGAGCTGGTCGGTGAGCGTGCGCACGACCTCACCCAGCAGCCGGTCGCCCAGGCTCAGCGTGCCCGGGTAGCCCACCAGCTTGTTGGTCGCGCCGAACGGCATGATCGGCGTCATGAGCACGTCGGGCATCTTGGCCTCGACCAGCTCGGAGATCTTGAGCGGCTCGAATATGTCGGTGCCCATCGGATTGTGACGGCCGTGGCACTCCGTCGAGCCGAACAGCATCATGACCATGTCATGCTCGGAAAAGTAGCGCTCCACCTGAGGCCAGGTGCTTCGCTCGAGCCTCATGCGACCCCCTCCTCGCCTTGCGGCCGCCGGCGTTCCACCGGCGCCCTCCCCATCCCCGTCGCGCCCCCGCGCGACGGTGCGGCATGCCGTCCCCCGACGGCGTGCGCCTCGTTTCCCGCGACGGCGGTGCGCCCCGCACGCCGCGGCGTCTGCCGGACCCCTCCCACGGGGTCCCGAGCCTGCGCCCGCGTCAGGCTCGCGCGGCACCCGAGTCGATCGCGAGGCCGCTGGCGGAACCGCGGCGCGCGATGTCCTCGTCGGCAGCCCGCAGCTCCCGCGCGGCGTCGAGCGGCTCGGGCAGCGGCGCCCGGCGCAGGGCATCGATGAACTTTACCACGTACTGCGCCGTGCCCTGTAGCATCTCTCGGCCCAGCTGCGCGCTCGAGTGGGCCGGATGGTCCTCGAACCCCTCGGCGACCCACCCGTTGCTCGCGAACCGCACCAGGTCGCGCGGCATGTCGACGTCGACGCCGTCGAAGCGGACCTTGTACCATCCCACCGAGCGCATCTCCGGCGAGACGTCGTCGCGCAGGCACTCGTCAGCGACCTGCGACAGGTCGACCGAGTCGGGGTCGATCGCCAGGTTCGCCGACGTCTCCATCGCGCCGCCGTGACCGCCTCCCCACGCGGGGTTGAGCTGGGGGGCGATGCGCCACCAGTTCAGCAGCGCGGCGAGGTTTCCCGCGCGGTTGAGCGCCATGGCGACCGTCGTGAGCGGCTTCACATTGCCGCCGTGCCCGTTGAGGAAGACGAACCTGCGCGCGCCGTAGGAGTGCAGGCAGTCGGTGATGTGCGTCATGACGTCGACCAGGCAGTCGACGCCCAGCGACACGGTCCCCGGGAAGCCCACGAGGTCGTCGGTGGCGCCGTACGGCAGGGTCGGCGCGATCAGCACGTCGGGGTCGCGCTCCTCGATCAGGTCGAGCAGGCGGTCGGGGGCCATCGCGTCGGTGCCCAGCGGGTTCTGGCGCCCGTGGTCCTCTATCGACCCGACGGCGATGACCACCGTGTCGTTGCTCTCGAAGTACTCCCGCACCGCGGGCCATGTGCTCCTCGCCAGACGCATGCTATTCGCCCTTCCCTTCCTCGCTCTTCCCACGCACGCTCGTCC
>CAIFEU010000100.1 GCA_903789505.1 uncultured Coriobacteriales bacterium | reverse complement strand
GCCCTGCACTGCGCGGTCCCCGCCCCTCTGGCGCGCACGGGCGCGACCGGGCCGACGGACCCGCGCGTCATCGGGGCGGCGGGCTGAGCCGAAGCGGCGCGGCAGGGCGTCCGTCCTGACCCCCATGCGCCGACCGGGACCACGGCCTCCGCCCGGCGGCCCGGCAAGACGGGCGAGCGACTCCCGGCGGGAGATTCCCAGCCGCCTCCGCGGACGAGCGCGCACATTCCGCCCGCAACCGCTACTATTGTCTGTTGCGAACGTCCTCGGCCGAGCGCAGGCTCGCCCGGGGTCAGCCACCCACACCGGCGGGGTCGCCACGCGCGGCGCGCCGGTCTGACACGGAGGCGACCACCACATGTCGAAGAAGATCGGCATCAGCCTTATCGTCATCGGATGCCTGCTCATCGTCCTGGGCATCATCCTGCGCGTCACCAGCGTCGTGGTGTCCTTCGCCTTCTGGCTGATGCTGCTGCTCGGCCTCGGGCTCATCATCGTCGGCGTGAACATGAGCCACGACAAGGACGACGACTAGCTAGGTTAGCTAGGTTCGAGGGAATACGTACGTGCTTTTCGAAAGCTTGCCGGACCATCGGGCCAAACTCGCAGGCGCACCTGGCGGACAGGGGCATGGGCAGATCGGCCCTCAGCCCTCTCTCCGCCCGAGCCCCGAGACGCCCACGGCGCCCGTCCGGTCCGTCGCGTCTGTCGCACCCATCGCGCCTGACGCGCTCGCCTCGCCCGCCGAGCCCTGCGCCTCCGCGGCGAGCGCCCTGCGCCTGTCGCGGTCGCGCAGCGCCTTGCGCACGCGCAGCACCGCATAGGCCACGAGCAGCGCCGTGTAGACGACGATCGCCAGCCGCGCCGCGCTCGACGCCCGGCTCGCCAGCGCCGTCCGGCCCAGCGCCAGCAGGATGTGCGCGTAGAGCAGTGCCACCATCAGGTACGAGAGGCGCTGTATCGCCTTCCAGGCGCCGTGGGGCATCCTGGAGCGAATCGCGCGCAGCGACGTGACCGCGAGCAGCGCAAAGATCGCCGCCAGCAGCACCGCGACGACGATTGACGCGCTCAGCCCCAGGTGGGAGGCGAAGACCTGCCGCAGCCTCGGCAGGTACGCGGGAAGGAACGCCGCCGCGTGCCCCGTCATGAGGATGAACGAGACGATCGAGAGCTCCCCGCGCACGGGCTGGAGCCTGCGGCGCAGCGCCGAGGTCTCCGGCATCACGCCGACGAACATGACGATGGCCAGGAAGGCGCACGACAGGTACGCCTTCTGGATCATGTCGATGAACCAGTTGGTGCCCACCACGTAGCCGCCCGAGAACCGCTGCCACGCGTAGACCGCCACGGCGAGGGCCGCCGCCAGGTAGAAGAGCGCCGGGTGCCTGCGCAGCGCCGGCGCCAGGGGTATCGCGACCGCAAGGGCGACCACCACGCTGATGGTCGCGCTGATGACGTCGTCGAGCATCGTCCTCGCCCCGCCCTACCCCACCGGCAGCGCTTCGGCGCGGGTGCCGGCGGCGCTCCCCGCCTCGGCCCGGCGCGCGTCGCCCGCGGCCCCCTCGCCCGGCGCGCCCGCAAGCCCCGCCAGCAGCTCCGCAGTCGCGTCGAGGAGCTCGTCCTGCATGTGGACGTAGCCGCGGGTCATCTGGGACACGCCGCGGTAGAAGTCGGTGCGGCAGCAGCCCTCGACCGCGTCGCAGAAGTCGTCGACCCAGTCGAGCTGGTGGTCGCGCTGGAAGGTGCGCTGCAGCTCGAGCAGGCGCGTCGCCTCCACGGCTTCCCCCGCCTCCGCGGCGTCGGCGAGCCGCTCGCATAGCGCCGCCATGAAGTCGAACTCGAACGAGAGGTGGTCCTCGGGGATGTGCAGGCTCGGGTCGGGCTCGAGGTGCTCGCCGAGCATGAGGCGGTAGACGTCGTCGCGCGCCTCCTGCATGAGCAGGCCGTCCTCCGACGTGTAGATGCTCTCGAACGGGCAGGCGCGATGCTCGCCCTTGGTGCTGCCGGCGGCCAGGAAGGTGTGCGCGTAGTCCACGGCGAGGTCCTCCCTGGTCGCGGACGTGACGCGCCGCAGCGACCTGCGCGCGCACCGGGCCCCCGCGGCGACGCGCTCGTCGACCCCCTCTAGGGCGGGCAGCCCCTCACTCGCGAGGGACTCCACCTGGTCCTCGGTCAGCTCCGTGAAGTACAGCGAGGAGAACATCCGGTACACCCCGGCCCGGGTGCGGGACAGCTCCGCGACCTCGGTGCGGCGGTCGTTCGATTCGCTCGTGGCGCTCATGCGTATCACCTCATCGACGGCGCCCGCGCGTGGCGGCGGGCGCGTGGCGTGCTTTGCGTGCCTGGCATTCGTGGCGTGCTTTGCGTGCCTGGCATTCGCGGCGCGCGTTGCGCGCGTCGCGTTCGTGCGTGCCTTGCCTTGCGTTGCGTTCGCGCGTGCGTTGCGTGCACACGTCGCGTTCGTTGCGCGCGGGCCCGGGACGGGCGCCGGGCGCCCGCGGGGGCGGGCGGCGTGCGGGGCGGCGACGCTGCCCGGCCGTGCAACGCCGAACATCGTCGCGCCCCGTCGCGCAAACCCGCACCCGCGCCCCACCCGGTCACCCGGGCCGCCCCGCCGGCCCTATGCGGGGTTGGCGAACGACGCCAGCGCGTTGTTGTCGTTGGTGTCGTGTCCCTGCGGGGTGTCGTGCCACTCGCAGTACTTCTCCGACAGCAGGTAGGCCGTCGCGGGCTTGTTCCCCTCGTCGAACAGGGTGTGTACGGCGTCAGGCTTCGCGGCCAGCGCCTTGGAGGCGTCGGACTCCGGGTCGTCCAGGTCGCCGTAGTAGCGGCACTGCACCGAGCAGACGCTCACGCAGAAGGGCTTCTCCCCCTGGTCGGTGAGGTGCTTGCACAGCGTGCACTTCTTGACGACGTTCTCCTGCTCGTCGTACTCGCGGGCGCCGTAGGGACATGCGCTCATGCACAGCTGGCAGCCGATGCAGGCGTCCTGGTTGATCAGCACCACGTTGGTGTCGGGGTCGCGGTAGCTGGCGCCGGTGGGGCACACCTCGACGCAGGGCGCGTTCTCGCACTGCTGGCACATGAACGGCAGGTAGTACTGCGACAGGTTGGGGAAGTCCCCGTAGGGACCGCACAGCATCAGGCGGTTCCAGTGCTCGCCCAGCCGCAGGTGGTTCTCGTTCTTGCAGGCTATCTCGCACCCCTTGCATCCGGTGCAGTGGTCCAGGTCGACGACGATGGCATAGCGGCTCATGCGACGTATCCTCCTCCGGTGCTGTCGGTGGGCTGGGGCATCCAGGGCTCGAACTGCTCGGACTGCGTCCACACGCCCTCGGGCGCATGGTCGGCCTTGGTGACCTGGATGTTGATGGAGCGCAGCGTGTAGGTGCCCATCACGGGGTTGTACGGGCCCTCCCGGCGCGACAGGACGTTGTAGTTGCACAGCGTCCAGCTCTTGCGGGCGTCCTGCCCCTCCTCGAGGAACTCCGGGTTCCAGAAGCGCTCCATGTAGCAGCACCCCGGGACGATGCCGGGCGTCACGAACGCCTTGGCGTAGATCCCGTCCTTGATGATCTCCTGCTCCTCGCAGCGCTTGGACTTGATGTTGACCCAGTCGCCGGTCTCGATGCCGCGCTCGGCGGCCGACTGCGGGTCGATCCAGATCTCCGGCACGGGGTAGGTCTCGCGCAGGAACGGGATGTTGCGCAGCGTCGAGTGGTGGTAGTACGGCAGGCGGCCGTTGGAGCACACGAGCGGGTACTTGGTGCGCGTGTCCTCCTCCTGGTAGTCGGCGGGCTCGACGAAGAACGGCACCGGCGAGTAGTCCTGGCTCGCCGGCGGCAGCTCCCCGAGCGGGTCCTCGCCGTGGCGGCCGATGTAGACGATGCGGTCGCAGTACATCTGATTCTTGCGCGGGTTGTCCTCGATGTCACCGGCCCAGGTGGTGTAGTCCAGCCCCTTGTAGCCCATGCCGTAGTACAGCCCGTCGTCGTCGACCTGCTTGTACTGCTCGTACTCGAACGCGTCCCAGAACTCCTCCTCGGTGGAGTTGCGCCAGCCGTTGACGGCCTTGGTCTCCTCCCAGGTCATGCCCTTAATCGCGATGTCCTGCAGGTACTGGTCGCGCTCGCGGATCGTGTAGTACTCCTTGTCCACGTAGTAGACGTTGTAGGCGTACGGGTCGTTGTAGTCGTCGGCGAGCTTCTTGAAAATCGTCCCGTAGATCAGGCGGTCGTCGACGTCCTCGAACAGCAGCGCGCACGCCACGATGAAGCCGTTGCAGTCGCCGTGGTTGCCGGGGTTGTAGTCCATCTCGAGCCATTCGGTCGCCGGCAGGATCAGGTCGGCGGCCTCGAAGGTGAACGACGTCGGGTACATGTAGGTGTGCGAGATGAAGTCCATCTTCTTGAATGCCGCGACCCACGACGAGGAGTCGGCCAGCGTCACCATCTTGTTGCCCGAGCGCTCATACCACACGCGCGGCTGGTAGGGCTCGCCGCTCATGATCGCGTCGTAGACGGCCGGGATCTGGGAGTGCTTCCAGTCGCCCAGCCCCTTGTGCTCGATGTAGCCCAGGCGCTCGACCACCGCGGGCATCTCGATGTAGGGGCCGCGCGGGTTGCCGTCGTCGTCGACGTTGGGGTTGAAGAACCCGCGCCCGTCGTAGCTCATCGAGTAGGTGAACCTGCCGCGCTCCCTCCCGGTCTCGTACTGCCCCTTGAAGCGCGGGGTGATCGCGTTGACGCCCGGGCGGCAGGTGTTGCCCTTGAGCTGGTTGAGCAGCGTCGTGCACATCGCGCACTCGGCCGACTGGATGTTCTGGTCGTGGCTCACGCCGTTGCCCACGCCGCCGTACTTCGAGTCGGCGAACGCCTCGACGGCCTTGAGCGCGGTCTCGGGGTCGCACCAGCAGATCTCGGACGCCCGCTCGATCGTCCAGTCGGCGACGGACTCCTTGAGCGCCTGGCCCGCCGTCTTGCACGTCACCGTGGTCCCGTCGGCGAGCGTGACCTCGACCTCGCCCCACAGCTGCGGGTTGTAGGTGTCCTCGTTGTCGGGCCCCATCGCGAAGGCCTTGGTGACCTTGCCGGTGACCGTGTCGTAGTAGACGTAGCCGCGGCCCTTGTCGTCATCGAGCCCCTGCACCTCGTCGGAGCGCAGCAGCAGGCCGCCGGGGTCGTTGGGGTTCACGAGGAAGGGCAGGTTGGACCACTTGAGCAGGAACTCCTCGTCGTACTTCTCGTTCTCGATGATGTAGTTGATCCAGGCCATCATCATCGCGACGTCGGTGCCGGGGCGGATGGGCAGCCAGATGTCGGCGCGCGCCGAGTCGTGCGTGAAGCGCGGGTCGATGTTGATGAACGTGCAGCCGCGGTCGCGCAGCTCGTTCCAGAAGCGCGCGGTAATCGTGGAGCTCGACGCCGCCCCGCCGCCGCCCCACTGCACGAAGCAGTCGACCGGCGCCTTGGGGTTGAAGCAGCCGATGCACTGCTGGTCGCCAATCGAGGTGAAGCCCAGCCAGCCGTCCATCTGCTTCTGCACGAACGTGCGGGGCATCGCACACTGGGCCGCGCCGGGCTCGAACACGTTGCCGGCGCCCCAGTAGTCGCGGAAGGCGATCGAGTCGATGATGCGGGGGTTGCCGCCGCCGCCCGTGGTGACGAGCAGACCGTTGCGGCCATACTTGTCGCGCATGTCGGCCATAGCCTTGGCGATCATGTCGATCGCCTCGTCCCAGCTGATGCGCTCCCAGGTGTTGTCCACGCCGCGGTCGCCCACGCGCTTCATCGGGTACTTGGTGCGGTTGGGGTGGTAGAGCGCCTGGATGCCGGATAGGCCCTTGGCGCACATGCCGCCCTTGCTGAAGATGTCGTCGGGGTTGCCCTCGAGCTTGATCACGCGCCCGTTCTGGATGCTGGCGATGACGCCGCACGCGCGCGGGCATGCGCGGCAGAACGTCTTCTGCTTGACAACCTCGTCCTCGGCGTACGCCTTCTCCGTGGGCCGCAGGCTCGACGTGCCCGCCACGCCCACCGCGGCGGCCGCCGTCGCCATGCCCGCCAGCTTGGAGAACGTGCGACGCGTCATCTCGGTCAATGCCATCTTGTGCCTCCCTCTTGCCTGTCTAAGCGGAATCCTCCGGCGCGGGGCGATCTCCCCGCCCGGACCTCACGCCATCTCGTCCAGGACCTCCCTGCCCCCTTCCGTCGTGACCCATCCGTCCTCCCATTCCAGGCCCCCAGCTCGGTCGAGCTGACCGATGTAGGCGTTGGGCTCCATGTGGACGACGCCCCACTGGTCCGTCTCCAGGCCGGGGCTGCCGCTGAGGTGGTCGGCGATCTCCGCGAGCGGGCGCGGCTCCTCGCAGAACGCGAGCACGTCGAGGTAGGCGTCCCTGCGGTCCCGGGGCTGCCCCGAGATGAGCTCGCGCAGACGCGCGAGCGGGTCGGTGCGCGCCAGGGCGAGCTCGCCGGCCTCGGTCAGGCACGTGCGCCAGGCCACGACGCGGTCCAGCGGGTCGGGCTGCTCGGCGCCGTCGGGGGCACCCGGAGCGTCCGGGGCGGTCGAGGCGTCCGGGGCGGCGGGGGCCTCGCGGCAGCCCGCGGCGGGGATGCCGCCCGCGACGGGAACGGCGGCGCTCGCCGCCGAGGCCACCGTGGTCGCGGGAGCACCCACGAAGGGCGCATTGTCAGGCGCGGCGCTGGAGCCCGAGGCCGCGCCGCCCGCGGGGACGTCGTCGGCGGACTCCCCCGCGACGGGCCCCGCCTCGCCCTGCCGCCGTTCGGCGGCCTCGGCGAGGGGCTTCTCGTTGACGATCACGACGTTGCCGTCGACGTCCGTCCCCGTCTCCTCGACGGCGCCGGTGCGCATGAGCATGACCATGTAGCGCCGCGCCGACTGGCGGTTTGCGGCGAAGTCCGGCTGCTCCTCGATGAACGCCTCGACGTCCTCGCTTGCGCGGTCCTGCCGGCAGTACTCCATCACCGCGCGCAGCACGCGGGCGAACGACGCGCGGCGCCCCAGGCACTCGACCGTCGCGTCCACGCGCTGCTCCACCGACATGCCCTCCAGGCGGGTCTGCCAGTCGGTCGGCCGCGCGGCCTCGCGCATGCGCCGGGCAGCGTCCGCCTCCGCCTCGTCGCGCTCGTCCTTGCTGCCTCCCAGCGAGGCGCCGATGTGCCGCGCGGCCTTCATGCCAAACTCCTCGTGCGCGTGCGGCCGCCTCACCGCCGTGCCGGCGGGCGCCCCGCCGCAGGGCGAGCCGTCCACGGCAACCGCCCGTCGCTCCTCGACCCCAACCGCACCCATCGCGTCCTCCTCCCTCGTCCGTCATGCGCCGCGGCGCCGTGCGGGCCGGTCGACCCTGCCCGCCCCGGCCCAGGCCCGCGCCCGGGCGCCCCCTCCCGGATGGGGACGAGGGCACGGGCGGGCCCCGCATGGGCCGCGGCGCGTCGTCGAGCTCGAGGATGCCGCCGCCGACATGCCCCATCGACCCCGAATGTTGGCCAAATCCCCAGGCAGGCGCGTTTGCCCAAGAATTGGGGAGGTCCCCTCGCCCTCCGCGCGGCGGCGAGCGGCCCGCCTCCAATCGGCGAGCGGCAGCCCGTACGGGCAGGACGCCGCGTGGCCGACGCGGACGGCACGCGGGGCGGGGCGCCGCGGGCTCCTGCCCGCCCCCGCCACGCGAACGGCCCAAAAGGGCTGCCGGCGACGAGGGACGAGCGGGGGAGAACGCGCGGCGACGCCGACCGCCCGGTGAATTCTTCGGCCGCATGCCGCGAACGGATTGCTATCCTTGGGCCACGGGGGCAGCCTGCCCCCGTGGCCGGGCGCGCCGGGAGGGACGCGCGCCCCGGGCACTTCGGGAAGACCGCGACCGAGACATCTGCCGGGGAGAGGGCGCGTGGAGGCAGCGACAAAGAACATCTGGATCGGGCGATGCCTCGCCGTCGTGGGCATGGCCATGATGTGGCCGTTCGTCCACAACCAGCTCATGTTCCCGGTGATATTCGTCTACGGGAAGCAGGGAGCCCCCTCCGTCCTCACCCTGTACCTCGTCTACGCGATACCCTTCCTCGCGTCGTGCGCGGTCATCGCCCTCAACAGGGAGCGCATGGAGCGCGGCGTGTTCGAGAGTCCCCTGGCGGTCGCCGTCGTGGGCGTCACCGGGGCGGTGGGGTCGGCCCTGGTGTGCTTCGCCGGGTTCGGCAGCTCCGCGGCGTCGGTCGCCACTGCCGCGGGCATCGCCCTCATGGCGGGCTTCGTCCCAATCTACTTCGCGTTCTGGTGCCGCAAGATCACTGAGCTGGGCGACGGCTCCCTCTCGCAGGGGCACGTCGTCGCCGTCGCCTGCGCGGCCTCCTACCTCGTCTTCTGCGTGATCACCGGGGCCCGCCTGTCGCTAGGACTGCACGCCAGCCGCTTCACGATCGCCTACGCCCTGATCGCGACCGCGCTCGCCGTGGTCGCGGTGCGCCGGGGACCCGCGACGCCCGAGGCGCACGCCAGCGACGCCACGCTGCGCCAGCTGCCCCTGAACGTCGTGCTCCCCTCGACGGCGTTCGTGTTCCTGTGCGTCCTGATCATCACGATGCTCAACCCGTCCAAGGCCGCCAGCGACTACCCGCCCTCGCGGGCGCTGCTGTACTGGATCGACGCCGCGTTGATGGTGGTCGTCATCGCGGTGTACCTCGCCAACCGCGGCACCAGCAGGCGCGCCGCGGTCATCGTCTTCACCGTGCTGTCCGTGTACCTGGTGGGCATGATCCTGCTGACCGCGCTCAGCGCGATGTTCAGCTTCATGACGGCGAACTTCCCGATCATCGCGGGCAAGAACTCCCTCGACCTGTTCATCCTGGTCACGGTCCTCACCACCGCGCACAACAAGCACGTGAGCCCCACCAGGCTCGTCGCCCTGTACCTCGCCGCCGTCATCGAGGTGGCCGACCTGCTCAGCGCCCTGGTGCTGCTGCTCGCAGGCTCGCTGCAAGGGGGCATCTCGGGCAACGGCGTCGTCCTGGGCGTCATGCTCGCCTGCGCGTTCGCCGTCACCGCCGTTGCCGACGTCATCCTCGCGCTGTTCCTCACGCGCCGAGAGCGCACCGCACGCCGCGTGAGCCGCGAGCTCGAGCGGGAGCGGTCGCGCGGGGAGGAGCCGCCGAGCGCCCACTGGATGGGCCCCGTCGACAACCAGGAGGTGTTCCGGCAGGCGCGGACGGCCTGGCACCTCACCGACCGCGAGCTCGACGTGCTGCGCGCCGTCTGCGCCAACGCGAGCACCCAGAGGATTGCACGCGAGTTCGGGATCTCGGACTCCACGGTCTACTCGCACCTCAAGCGCATCTACCAGAAGGCGGGCGTGCACTCACGCCAGGAGCTCGTCGACCTGGTCGAGACGCTCGGGAAGTAGGCGGCGGGAGCCCTGCCCCCGAGGGGTCGCGCGACTCGCCGGCGCTCATGCGGAGCGGCGGGGGCCATGCCCGGCTCCCCGCGCCCCGCGGCGCCGGCGCGCGCCGGGCCCCAGCGTCACGACCTCCAGCCCTCCACCACCCGCCGCGCCTCCTCGCGCGAGTGGACACCGAGCTTGGCGTAGATGTGCTGGGCGTGCACCTTCAGGGTGCTGTGGGCAATCGAGAGCACGTTCTCTATCTCCTGGAACGGCGTGCCCTGGCAGATCAGCGACAGCACCTCCTCCTCGCGGTGCGTGAGGCCGAAGTGGCGCGCCACCATCGCGCAGCGGTACACC
>CAIFEU010000099.1:8994-9841 GCA_903789505.1 uncultured Coriobacteriales bacterium | reverse complement strand
GCGGGGGGGGGGGGCGCCACCCGCCGGGCCTCGACGCCCGCGCCACCCCGCATGCCGTGTGGGCTGCGGGGGGGTGCGGGCGTCGTCGTGTCCGGGCTGGCGGCCTTGCCGCAGGGATTCCGGCGGCATGCGCCGTGATAGGATGGGTGACCGCGACCCGTGCGGGTGGGACGCGCGTCCGTTTTGACCGATGGGGAGTCCGTCGTGAACTACGCAAACATCAAGTACTGCGACATCGCCAACGGCGTCGGCGTTCGCACCTCGCTGTTCGTGTCCGGCTGCCGCCTGCACTGCCCGGGCTGCTTCAACGCCGAGGCGCAGGACTTCGGCGCAGGCGAGCCCTTCACGCGCGAGGTCGAGGACAGAATCATCGAGTCGCTACGGCCCGACTACATCGCCGGGCTGACCGTGCTGGGCGGCGAGCCCATGGAGCCCGAGAACCAGCAGGGGCTGGTCGACTTCCTCGAGCGGGTGTGCGACGAGTTTGGCATCACCAAGACGATCTGGCTGTACTCCGGCAACACCTGGGACCGCTTCCGTCCGGGCGGGAGCCGCTACCTGGGCGAGGTCACCGACCGCATCCTCGAGACGCTCGACGTGCTGGTCGACGGGCCGTTCGTCGAGGCCAAGCACAGCGTCAACCTGCGCTTCTGCGGGTCGTCCAACCAGCGTCTGATAGACGTCCCCGCGACGCTCGCCGCTGACGACGGGACGGTCGTCCTCTGGACGGACGACCCGGTGTTCTCCACGCATACGATGTAGGCACGCCCGTCGACGGTGCCGCGCCGCCGTCTTCCGCTGCCCGTCCCGAGGGGCTCGCGCCGCCTCCGCGCGTCGTGCGGGGTCG
>CAIFEU010000099.1:0-8984 GCA_903789505.1 uncultured Coriobacteriales bacterium | reverse complement strand
CCCGCCCGCCGCGGGCGCCGCCCGCCGTGCTCCCGCGCCCGCCCCCGCGGGCCGCCCCCCCCCCCGGCGCTGGGGGGGGGGGCGGGGCCCGGGCCCGTTTGCGCTACATTCGGACCCGGACGTTCCCGCCCGGGCGCGCTGCCCGAGCTTGGCTGGAGACGAAGGGGAGGCGCGGCCGATGGCCGACGTGGCGAGGGAAGACGACGGGACCGGGGAGCCGAGCGGCACGACGGTCCGCGGCGAGGCGCAGGACGTGCGCGAGGTGCGGGTCGGCGAGGTGTGCGACCTGGCGGACGAGGGGCGCAAGGTGCCCGACCGCCTCGGCTCCTCACCGGCGGTCGGGGGAGCGTACCCGCTGTACCGCGAGGACTGCGCGCGGTCGAGCTGCGACGACTACGGCTTCGAGGCCGGCGGCGTCGTGATGGTGAGCGCGATCGGCAGGGTGCTCACGGGGGAGGGGACGCTGATCGCGGTCGCCGAGCCCGGCCGATGCTCGGCCGTGCGCCAGCTGCACGCGCTCGTGCCCCACGACCGCTCGGAGACCGCCTACATCCAGAGGGTGCTCTCGACGAGCCCGAAGGCGGCACGCTTCGTGACGGGGACCGCACAGCTGCGCGAGCTCAGCCCCTCGGCGCTGCGCGCGACGCGAATCCCCTGGCCGGACGCGGACGTCCGCTCCTCGTTCGTGCGCGCCCTCGAGGAGCTCGACGATCGCCGGCGCGCCGCGCGTCGCAGGATCGCCGCGTGCTACGCCCGGGGAGACGCCGCGTTCGCGAGGGCGAAGGGCCTGGGCGACCAGGACGCCGACGCGGGGGAGGTGCGCCTGGGCGACGTGTGCGCGCCGCGCCGCGGGACCGACGTCCCGGCGCGCATGCGCGGGGAGGGCAAGCCCGTGCGCGTCGAGGGGCCGCTGGGCGGGCTCGGCAGATGCGACGAGCCCCTGTGCTCCGAGCGCGCGCTGGTCGTGGGGCCGAGCGCGCGGCGCCTGGTCGCCCACATCGTGGACGAGCCCTGCCACCCCATCGCCGAGACGGTCTACCTCACCCAGGGCGACTCCGAGGTTGACCTCGCCGTGCTGCTGTTCGCGCTGCGCGCACGGGGCGTGTTCGACGGCCCGCGCGCGGCGGGGCGCGCTGGGGCGCCGGCGACCTGCCCGCGCTCGCTGGACGACCTGGCGGGGCTGCGTGTGAGCGTGGGCGACGCCGGGGCGCACGCCGCCTTCGCGGGGCTCGCGCGCGCCCTCGTGGCGCAGGTGACACAGGCCGAGCGCGAGCTGGGTCGCATCGAGGAGCTGCGCCGGGACGCGGTCGCGCGCCTGACGGGCGACGCCGCCGGGCGCGACCCAGCTCCGTCCCGGGAGCCTGCGCTCGACCCCCTCTCCCGCGCGCGCCTCGGCGGCCTCGCGGGACTGACGGAGCTCGCGGCACCCTGGGGGCTGTCGCGCGACGACCTCGCGTGGGAGCTTGCGCCGATGGCGGTCCTGCGCTGCTGTCTGGCCCCCGACGCGTGGGAGGGCGTCGCACGCCCCGCGCTGCGGGGGGACCTCGACGGCGTTGTCGCCGCGCTCGACGCGGGGCTCGCGACCGCGGCCGACGACGACCTGCTCTCCTTCATGCCGAACCTCTCCTACGGCAGCTCCCTGCTGACCTCCGCCCGGCTCGCGGAGTGCGTGCGCGCGCTCGACGGCCTCAACCCCGCCGACGTCGATGGGTCGCAGGTCAGGGCGCTGTTCCAGACGGCGGGCGACGCGGGGGAGGGCATTCCCGCCAGCGTCGCCGCAATCGCGGAGGCCGTCGCGCTCTCATGCTGCCCCGACCCGGCACTGGCGTATGTCCCGTGCGAGTCGGACGGCTTCGCCTGCGACCTGCTGGCGCGCGCCTTCCCGCGCGCGACCGTGCGCGCCCTGTTCGCGGAGTTCTCGGACGCCCTGTGCGCGTCGCTGGTCCGTGCCGTCCAGACGCGCCCCGCCGGCGAGCTGCGCGGAGGGCTCGGGGCGGCGGTGGGCAGTGCGCTCGTCGCCGACGAGTTCGCCGACTGGCGCGCCGACATCGTCGTGGGGGAGCTCCCGCCCGACGACGGCGCATGGTGCGACGGCAGGCCCGACCCCGACGACGCGCGCTGGCTGCTGGGCACGCCTCCGCGCGCCCGCTCGTCGTTCGCCTGGGTGGAGCAGGCGCTCTCCCATCAGGCGCCCGGCGGCTCGACGGTCCTCCTGATGTCGGACGCGCCCCTGATCAGGACCAACGGCTCGGAGCCCTTGCTGCGGCGCCGGCTCGTCGAGCAGGGACGCGTCCGCTGCGTGGTGTCGCTGCCGGCCGGGCTGTTCGCCGACGGGCGCCCGGCGTCGAGCTTGGTCGTGCTCGGCGACCAGGAGAGCTCCCCGCGGACGCTGTTCGTGAGCGCGCTCGGGCGGGAGCTCGCCCTTTCATCGGGGGCTCGCGGGCCCCGGCGAGTCCTGGGCACCGCCGAGGTCGAGCGCGTCGTCTCGGCGGTCTGCGGGTGGCTCGAGACCGGCGCCTGCCCCGACGATCGGGGTTTCTCCCGCGTCCTGTCGCGCGAGGAGGTCCTCGTCGGCGCGTGCGCCCTGACGGGATGGGCCCACGTGTGAGCGTCGAGCGGCGCGGGGCTGTCGGCGTTCTCCGAGCCGAGCCGTCGCGCGCTCCCTCCTGTTCGACGGGAGACTTCTAGAATCGTCGTCTGCGTTCAAGCGTTTGCAAGCGGGCCGTGATGATATATCGATTGTGTGCACCATTGCTCCGAAGCGGCACTTGTTATCGCAGGGGTTGAGGATAGAATAGGTTCACGGAATTTCGTTGGTCGTGTCCGCAGGCTCGACTCCATGCTGGGCACGTGCCGGAGGGGCGCCCCCAAGGCGTCATGGAAAGGGGTAAACATGTCGGAGTTTTCGAAGAGGCTCGGATGGACGAGCGGCGGGCTGTACCTCAGCGCGATTCTGCTCGCGGTCCTTGGCATCCTGTGCTTTGTCGCCCCGGGCATCATGCCCGAGCCCATGCACAACACCGGCCTTCCCGACGGGCTGACCGCCGGTGGCATCTACGGCGGCATTGTGATGCTGATTCTGGGCATCGTGCTGATCGCCGCGTGGAAGCGCGAGGGCGGCTCGCGCACGATGTCCGGCTTCATGGTGACGACCGGCATCTTCTCGGTGTTCCTCGCCCTGGCGACCTTCCTTGACCCGGTGTTCGGAACGCTGTCCTACGAGTGGGTCATCGCCGTGTTCGTCGGCCTGTGGGGCTTCGTCGCCTTCCTCGAGGCCGTCGCCGGCGGTCGCGTGATCGGCTACAAGGGCTGGGGCCTGCAGCTCCTGCTCGGACTCGTGATGATCGCCACCGCGCTCGGTGTCGTGTACAACTCCGCCTATGCCTCGACGATGGCGGGCATCGGCATCCTCGCCGCTGCACTGTCGATTCTCATCATCCCGTCGATGGGCAAGAGCATCAAGGTGGCGTAAGGCCACCCCGCCCCGTCGGCGCGCCCCTGGGGAATCTGCGGTCCCCTGAGCGCGGGAGACGGATGGACATCGGACTGCCGCCGGGCGGTCGTGACCTCGCGCCACGGCCGCCCGGCTTCGTTTTGTGCTGGCCAAGGTTGCCGGCTCCCGCAGGCTCCTGCGCTCGCTGCACACGCCTCCGCGCCCTTGCGCGTCCGCAGGCGCCCCATGTGCCCCATGTGCCCGTGAGGTGGGCGTTCGGGCCATGGGGGCGTCAGAGGGGCGTGCGGCGCGCCGGACGGGGGCGCAGGCATCGGGGCGCTGCCGGGCCGATCTGCCCTGGCGACCGCGACCCGCAAGGTGGCGGTCGTCGCCGCGCTCCTTTGTCCCCCTGCTTCGTGCCCGGCGCGCGGCGGCGTGCCTCTGGGCCACCATGCGGTCCCGGTCGCGTCCCCGATTGAGGAGGGGGTTACCGCGTCTCACCGTTTCACGGTGACCCATCTGCGTGGCTCATTCCTGCTTCGACCGATTGTCTGTCCCTTTTACCTGCGATTTCGCTCTGACAAATATATGTCAATACGCAAAAACTTTCAGTCTTAAAAGAACATATATCATGCAGATTAGGCGTCTCACTCTGTCAAGGGTCTTAAGAAAAAGATTATGGATTTCAATGCTACAATGTCCTCATGTCACTAGGGGAGGGCGGCGCGTTGGGGGATGCGCCGACGTTTCCCGGGGGTGGCGTGACACTGAACGCGGCACCATGAGAGACGAAGGAGCTAGTTGATGAACCATCGTCTGCAGCGCGTGTTGGTCCTGTTCTCCACGGTTTCAGGGTGCACGGCGAGCATCGCCCGCCGCATCGGGTCCGACCTGATCGCCTACGGCATCAAGCCGACGGTCATGTCGGTCGAGCAGTGCCCCGAGGTCTCCGAGGGAGATTACGACTCGATCATCATCGGAAGCGGGGCGCGGCTGGGCAGGTGGCACCGAGACGTGCGCGACTGGATCGCGCGCAACGGCGAGCTGCTCAAGTCCGTGCCGGTGAGGTGCTTCACGGTGGGGCTGCACGGCATCCGGGCGGACGGATCGTTCGACGAGACCGAGGCGCGCGAGGCGATGGAGCGAATCATGTCCTCCAGCGGGATTCCCCAGGGGACGGGCGGCGTGTTCTTCCCCGGTTGGAAGCGGACCGAGGGCTTCAGCAGCATGGAGCGCATCGCGTTGCGCGTCTACCCGCTCGCCGAGGGCGACTACCGTGACTGGGACCTCGTCGACGCATGGGTGCGCGGCATGGCGCCGGAGCTGCTTCGCAAGATGGAGGAGAACTCCCGCCGGCGCGGGGGCACGGGCGTCTCCACGCGCGGCGGCGCCGCCGGCACGCGCACCGGCGCCGGACGCGCGGGCAGGGCGACGGGCGACATGCCCGCCTCTGCGGTCGCGGACGGCGGCGCCAGCAAGAGGGCGGGGGTCGCGGCGGCCGTCGCGAGCGAGTCGTCGATATGGAGTGAATGCTTCGCATGAAGCGCATGACCGTGGTGAGCTCGGAGGGCTCCGAGCCATCCAAGGCGTCCGAGGCGCATGAGGGGTCGCTCAAGCTCTTCTTCAGCTACGCCCCCTTCACGGGGACGACCAGCGCCCTGCTCGACGAGCTGCAGGGGATGGTCGGCCGCGGGAAGGACGTCTTCCTCGCCGAGCTCGTCGTTCCCTCCACGGGCGCCACGGTCGGCATGCCGTTCGACGTCGACCAGGTCCTCAAGCGCAAGCCGGACCTGGTCGCCCTCGACGACTTCGCCGCTGCGAATCCTCCGGGTTCGCGCAACCGCTACCGGTACCAGGACGCGCTCGAGCTGCTGCACGCCGGCATCGACGTGTACGCTCCGTTGCGCGTCTCCAACCTCGAGAGCGAGCGCGACCGCGTCAAGGCGATCACCGGCCAGACGCCCTCGCTGCTGGTCCCGGACCGCATGTTCTACAACGCCCAGCAGGTCGAGTTCGTCGACATGGACCCCACGCTGCTGGCGGAGCGCTCAAAGGCGGCGGGTCGCGCGCAGGTCGACATCGACGCCCTGCGCCAGCTTCGCCTGCTGGCGATGAGATGCGTCTCCTACTACGTCGCGAGCAGCTCCTCGGCGGCGCGGTCCGAGACGGGAGGCCCCGGCCCCGCCCGGTTCGACGGCGTCCACGACCGCATGGTCGCCCTGGTGACGCCCGGCGAGCCGCCCAACGAGGTCCTGCACGAGGCCCAGCGCCTCGCGGACATGCGCCGCGCCCCGCTGCAGGCGCTGTGCGTCCGCCACGCGCGTCGCGGCGCCTCGCAGGCGGACGACCCCGAGCTCGACCGGCTCTCCGAGCAGGTGGGCGCGCTGGGGTACGACCTGGTGACGCTGACCGGCGAGGACATCTACGAGGTGCTGCGCGACTACCTGCGCGTCCAGGGGATACAGGACGTCGTCCTGACCAGCTCGATGTACGCCCGCCTGCAGCCGGCGGGGGCGTTCCAGAGGCGCCGGCAGGCCGGCGAGGCTATCGGCGGCGTGCGCACCCACATCATCCCCGGCGCCGCCGCTCCCGACTCGCGCGGCAGGGAGTTCTCCCGGGGCGTCCGCTCGGTGCTCGAGTTCAAGCCGTCCGACCTGCTCGTCGCCCTGCTCGCGGTCGCCGCCTCGATCGGCGTCGCGATGCTGTTCTACCTGTTCGGGTTCGGAGAGGTAGCCTACCTGGTCTACTTCCTTGCAGCTACGCTCGTCGCCGCGTACACGCGCAGCTATCTGCCGAGCATCCTGACGCTGGTGCTGTGCTGCGTGCTCGAGGCGACGGTGGTGCTGCCGCGCTTCTCGGTCGCGCTGGGAACGACGGGCGTGATCTCGTACGCGATCATGGTCGTGAGCCTGTCGATCGTCACGGTCATCGCGGTGGGCATGGGCCGCTCCGCCGAGAGCGCGGGCATCCGAGAGCGCCACACGCAGGCCATCTACGAGCTGGGGAGGCTGCTCTCGTCCACGCACGGCCTGATTGAGGTCGTCGACGTCTCGCTCGACGCGCTCACCAGGCTGTTCTCGCGCTCGGTGGCGTTCTACGTCAGCGACCCGTTCGAGCGGCCCTCGGTGGGGGGCCGCAATCGGCGCCTCCCGACGACGCGCACGGTCCCGGGCGACATCGACGCCGAGGAGTTCGAGCGCATCAACGAGTGCAACATCGCCCACTGGGTGTTCGTCAACGATCAGCCCGCGGGCGCGGGGACCGACACCAACTCCGCCTCGCGCATCCTGTACCTCCCCCTGGAGATGGACGGCAGCGTCATCGGCGTCGTCGCGATCTCCGAGCTGCGGCCGCTGTCTGCCGGGGAGCGGGAGTTCCTCGACCTCGTGATCGACCAGATCCTCGCGGCGTTCGAGCGTCGCGCCATGGCGGCGAGCCACGCCAGCGACCTGCGCGCGATGCGCGTGTCGAACATCCGCAACGTCTTCATCGGCGGGCTCGTGGAGAGCGTGAGCCAGTCCGCCGAGACCGTCTCGAGCATCTCGCGCATGATCCAGACGGCGAAGACCGACGACACGCAGTACAAGGAGGCGCTCGAGGAGGTCGCGGACATGGAGTCGCGCCGCACCCGCATCATGACCGACCGCCTGCGCGCCGACCTCGACGAGCGCGACGACAGCGGCTCGAAGTGCGACGTCCGCGCCGAGGTCACGAGCGTCGTCGAGACGAGCCGGCAGGGCCTGGGCTCCACGGTCATCGAGCTTGAGCCCAGCGAGGAGGTCTCGGCGATCACCGCCGACGCGGTCATGGTGCGCGAGGCGACGGCGCTTGTGCTGGAGGCGTCGCTCTCGTGCGCCCTGGTGGGCGGGTGCGTGAGCGTGGGCGTCCACGGCCACCCCGGCTTTGTCACCGTGAGCGTGTCGGACGACCGCCCCGACGCCCTGACGACGCCCGTCGCTGCGTTCTCGCACGACTATGACGCCCAGAGGTCGCACCGACTGCTCGCGCTGCTGGCGGACCACGACCTGATCGTGGGCGACACGGACTCATCGCGCGCGCTGGCCGAGGCGCTCGGCGTCCCCACCGCGGCCTGCGTGATCGACGGGCGCGCCGACATCCGTCGCATCGCGCGAATCGACCGCACCCAGTACGGTCTGTACATCGCGGCGCTGATCGTGCGCGCGCACAACGGCGAGATCAAGATGCGCCACCGGCTCGGTGGGGGCTCTGTCACGACGTTCTCTCTGCCCATGGGATAGCCCGTGCCCGTTGTATGCTAAAAGTTCTGACAGCCGTATCGGGCCGGAAGGCCGCTGGCCTTCGTGTGAGGAGGGGTGGTTCGACATGGTGATGATTCCGCGTGCGGAGGACTTCGAGCGGCTCGCGATCCGCTGGGCGGACGCGCCGCACACCAGCGATGGGTACCCCAACATCGTCGCGAGCATCTCGGCGTTCCCCGAGCTGTACGCGCAGGACCGCGACAGCCTGCCGCAGAACGACTCGGACCGCGCGTTCGCCCTGGTGTGCCGCGCATGCGACATCCTCGACGACCGCGTGATGTTCGCGCAGACCGACGAGGACGCCGACCGGCTCACCAAGACGGCCTGCGGGTACCTCGGCGAGGCCGTCAAGCTCGACCCCCAGTGCTTCGACGCCGTGCGCATCCTGTACTCGATGGAGCACGGCACGCGCGACGTCATGGTGAGCTTCCTGCGCGAGCGCGCCGAGGAGGTGCGCGGGGCGTGCGAGGCGATCGCCGCGGCGCAGAGCCTCCCCGCGCCCGAGGGTCGCATGTCGGTCTCGGTCTACATGCGCCCCTACCTGCGCTGGCTGTTCAACCTCGCGAACGAGGAGCTCAACTGCGGCCGCTACCGCCGCTCGCTCGAGGTGTGCGAGCGGATCATGGACCTGGACACGCCCGACCTCGCGGGGGCGCGCCTGGTGGCGGCGTACGACTTCGTCAAGCTGGAGGACCCCGAGGGGCTTGCCGAGCTGATCGCGCGCTTCGGCGGGAAGCGCAACGCCTGGTTCGACCTCTCGCGCGTCTTCATGGCCTACAAGCAGTTCCGGCTGGAGGACGCCGCCTCGATTCTGCACGAGGTCGTGCGCACCTATCCCGGGGCTGGCAACACGCTGAGCGCCCAGCAGGAGGTCCTGCCGGGGGCGTTCTGCCACCTCTGCTACCAGGAGGGGTCGGCGGACGAGCTGTTCGTCGCCGTCTCCGAGGCTGCCGTGATCCTCGACGAGTGCGGTGACGACGAGGAGTCCGCGCTGTCGGCATGGATTGCCGATGACCCGTTCGTGCAGCAGGCGCGCGAGGCGGAGGACGCCGAGCGCGACCTGGTGGCGACCGGTGCGCTCAGGCGCCGCGACCCGCGCCGCGGCGGCGGGCTCGAGAACGGCACCGCCGCCAACGACGACCCGTTCGGTGGAAAGGGCAGCCCCGACGCCGGGAAGGGCGCACCCGGCGAGGCCTCCGATGGCGGGCGCGACCGGCATGCGCCCCGGGCGGGCGGGGGAACCCGCGGCCCCGGCGGCCACGGCCGCCCGG
>CAIFEU010000098.1:9208-9863 GCA_903789505.1 uncultured Coriobacteriales bacterium | reverse complement strand
CGGCTTCGAGGTGCGCCCGGTGGCGCGCGGCGGGCGCGCACGGGGCGCTGGGGGTGGGTGGCAGCCCACGCGGCGCGAGCGTATGCGCGAGCCGGTCGCCTGCGGGTTGGGGCGCGATGCCCCTAGGCGATGGCGGCGTCCGTGGCAGAGAGGGTCACGAAGACCGGGGGAAGCGTGGGGACCGGGTCAGGTGCTGGGGTGGGAAGCGGGGTTGAGGCGTCGTCCACGTGCTGCCACATACGTACATCACATCCTTCGCGTCTCTCATCACGTCAGTGGTTGGGTGACTCCCGCGATGCGACTAGAAGTATGCCGATGCGTCTTTGCGACAAAATTGTCTAAAAATATATTGTCCGATACGGTGCGGATAACGAGCCATTGCGCTTCGTTGATCGCCGCGGGTCCGGGCCGATATCGGCCGTTTTCCGGAAGGTGTCGGGCACGTTTCGCCCGCAGGTGAGCGACCTTGCGGCACCTCGCGGATGCTGGAGCGACACGTTTTCAGGAACGAGAGGGCACATCCGGGCCATGACGGGCCGAGCCGGCGCCTCGCCCGCACGCACACCGTCGAAGGACGCACGTCGAGAGGCGCATCGGGAGCGCAAAAGCGCCCTGCCCGCCCCCCCACGAACCACCGGCCGGCCCGGCGCGGGGG
>CAIFEU010000098.1:0-9198 GCA_903789505.1 uncultured Coriobacteriales bacterium | reverse complement strand
CCACCGCCGCCCCCCGCGCCCCCCCCCCCCCCCCCCCCCCCCCGGACCCCCCCGGGTGGCCCGCGTCTGGGGGTCCCAACCCCCGCGGCCGGCCCACCCCCCCACCCCCGGGGGCGCCCGGGCGAGGGGGCGATGCGATCTACGCGATCGTCAGGTGGACCGAGGCGCACTCGGGGCTCGCCTGGTCTCCGGCTCACTCGCAGGCACGGGCGCAGGCTGCGTCGAGCTCGCCGTCGGTCGTAAGCTGCGCCTCGGTCCACGGCAGGTGGACGTCGGGCGCGATGCCGCGGCCCAGCGTGGGCTCCCCGTCGATTGCCTCGACGTAGGTCGCCGTGGGGACGACGAGCGTGAAGTCCTCGTCCAGCGCGATGACGCGCGGACAGGTCTCGTCGAGCGAACCCAGCGTCGCCCGCCCCATCACGCAGGCGAAGCCGCCGCGCTTGGCTGCGCGCACCAGCCACTCGGCGGCCTCCCCGGTGAAGCGGTCCGCAAGCACGACGACCGAGCGGCCGGCTGTCGCGACATCCTCCCCCGCGGCCGCGACGCCCGTGAAGGTCCCGTCGGGGTAGAAGCCGTCGTCAGGACCCGTCATCTCCCGGACGACGCCTGCGCCCCGCTTGGCGCGCAGGTCGCGCTCGACCTCGTCGAGATCCGCGAGACCCTCGGGGTCGGAGGGGGCGCCGGCGGCTCCCGGCACCGAGAGGCGGGCGCGCATCGCGGCGAGCTCGACGAGCTTGGCGTCGACGTTGTGCTGCGAGTAGTTCATCGCGATGCCCGGCCGTCCGAAGAGCCGCTCGGGAGTCGCGACGGCACCGGGTGCCAGAACCAGCGGCACGAGAGCGCAGGCGTCCTGCTGGGTACCCCCGCGGCAGCCGCGCACATCTATGACCAGGTACCGGGCGGTGCGCGCCGCCGGCAGGGCGTCCGCCAGCGCCGAGGCGAAGCCGGGGTCGCGGGGGTTGCGCAGCGTCAGCACGCTCGCCTCCCCGCGCCGGGTGAACTCGCAGCACGCACCCAGCTCGGGCCCGGCGACGGCGTGGTCGGGGGCAGAGGGGGCGCAGGCGGCAGACCCCCCGCTCGCGCCTGGCCCCACCGCGCCGGCCGTCCCGGCAGCCCGCGCCCACGCGGCGTCGCCCGCGGTGACGTCCAGGCGCACCGTGCGGCGGGCGCCGTCGACGCCCTCGACCGTGAGGTGCCGCGCAAACGCCAGCACGACCGACCAGTCCTCGCGCTCAGAATCGGGTGGCTCGACCGTCGTCCACAGGGTCCGTTCGATCTCCGGGCGGATCTCGTCGAGCGAGCTCCCGTTCACGCCCACGACGCGCTCGCCGGCGACGACCGGCGCACCGGGGGCCGCCCAGGTGACCCACAGCGCGTCACCCAGGCGCTGCGTGCGGAAGTCCTGCCGCACATGCCAGGCTGCGCCGGGCCCCACCACCAGCTGCAGGCCGGGGTCTTGGAACCAGGCGAGGTAGTGCAGGATCATCTGCGTGAGCGTGCGGTCGCAGAAGGCAGCGTTCTGGAACATGCTCGAGTTGAGCGTGTACAGCTTGCCGGCGAAGTCGGAGTAGCCGGATGCCGGGAACCGGTCGGCGCGCGCATAGTCGAGCTGCATGGCCTTGAGCAGTCGGTCGAACACGCCCAGGAAGCTGCGCTGCCGCCGCTCTCGCTGCCGGGGCGGGTCGCCCGCGCCCTGTGCCTCATGGTGCGCCGGTTCCACACCCGATCGGACGTCCGCACTCGCACGGGCGTCCGCGCCCGCGTCGCCCCGCTCCGCGCACGCACGCTCGTCCTCGACCCTGGCATCGTCCATCGTCCGCACCCCTCTCGTCGCCGACGGCTGCGCGCCGCGACGACGCGCGCCCCTTCCACGCGCGGGGGCGCGCCGGCACGGGCCTCCCCGTCCTGACGCGCCCCCGCCTCGACCCTCCCGGCACACGGTCCGCCGCCGCTCGCACGCCGCCATGGCGGACGCACGAGCCCGCGGTGGCCGCCCGAGCCGGGAGACGGCCTACGTGCCTTCCGCGATTCTACCTGCCCTACTTGCCCTGGGCGGCGTTGATGCCGGCGAGGCGGCCGAACGTCATCGCCATGCCGTGGGAGACGCCCATAATCGTGGTCGGGTAGTCCTCGGCGAAGCGGCAGCCCTGCGTGTTGCCGCACACGTACAGGCCCTTTACGACGTCCCAGTCCTTGTTCAGGGCATGGCAGTCAGCGTCTGCGCGCACGCCGTGGGTCATGCAGAACGCGAAGATGTTACTGATTTCGGTGGCGTAGAACGGCGGCTCGACGATCGGGTACATGCGGTCGGCACGCTTGCCGAAGTCGTCGTCGCGGCCGAGGCGGGCGAGCTCGTTGTAGCGAGCGATAGTCTTCTTCAGCTCGTCGGCGGGAACGTCGATCGCCTCGGCGAGCTCGTCGAGCGTGTCGCACACCGCGGTCGCGGCCTCGGTGACCTCCTCGGAGGTGCGCTGGCCGATCTTCTCGATGTAGTTGCCCCAGGGCTCGCTCTCGACGTCCTCGTTGATCTTCCAGTAGCAGGCATGGCCGTTGGGCATCGTGTGCACCTGGTCCGGGTAGTTGCTGTCGAAGATCTGGTAGGTCTTCTGCTCGGGCTGGCGGATGGTGACCTGCGACAGCAGGTGGCCGGGCACGTCCTCGTTGCAGAAGCGGTCACCGTTCTTGTTCACCAGCAGGAACGGGTCGCAGCCCAGGGCGCCGCCGAAGGAGTGGGTCATGACAGAGGCGGCGGAAAAGTCGGGCGCGGCGCCGGCCCACACGGCCATCTTGAGGCCCATGCCCATGTTGGTGGGGTTGCCCTCGTAGTCAGTCGAGGTCCAGCCGAACTGCATCTCGAACGACTCATGGCTGAAGTAGGAGCGCATCTCGGTGTTGGAGCCGTAGTCGCCGCAGGCGTCCACGACGGCCTTGGCGTTGACCTTGAGCACCTTGCCGTCGGAGTCCTTGGCCCAGGCGCCCACCACGGCGCCGTCGGAGTTGGTGATGAACTGCAGGCACTTGGTCGAGAAGTGGACGTCGGCGCTGGCCTGGATGATCTCCATGATCTTGTCGTTGAGCGCGGTCTGATCCGGGCGGAAGCAGATGACGTCGGGGTACATCGGGTAGAGCTCCGAGTCGTAGTCGTACTCGGGGTTCTTGGGGTTGTTGAAGCAGGTCATGTACATGTTGCCGTCGGTCGAGGTGGCGCCCATGCCGCCGGTGGGCACGTCGGCGCCGTTCACGCCGGACTCGGTCGGAGTCTGGTTGGGGTCGAGGAAGATGATGTCGGGGTTGGCCGAGACGTGCCAGTCGAACGCCTCGCCGGAGTGGTTGATCCAGTAGTTCCAGATGCGGGCGTCCGGGCGCCAGCCGTTGGCCTGGAGCTCGGCGTTCATCATGCCGATCTTCTCCTCGGGCGTGAACTCGACGCCGCCCTTGACGGCCCAGCTGGAGTTGATGTTGCCGAACTGGGCGGCGCGGCAGTTGTAGCTCTCGGACTGCTCGATGCAGATGACCTTGGCGCCCTCCTCGATCGCGGCGCGCGCGGCGCACAGGCCCGAGACGCCCAGGCCCACGACGAGCACGTCGCAGTCGAGCTCCTCGTCGGCAGAGGTCGGAGCGTCGGGCGCGACGAGCCAGCCGGGGATCCACATCCCGTTGTCATCCCAGTAGCCGGGGTGGCCGGTGTCGTTGACCGCCAGGTGCGTGTTGCCGGTCGTGCTCTCGTCGGTGGTGGCGGTGCCGGTCGCACCGTTGTCGGGCATGGCGCCCGGTGCGGCGAGCGCGGTGCTTGCCAGGCTTGCGGCACCGCTGACGGCGGCGACCGCCGCCGCGCCGACGCCGAGGAACGAACGACGAGACATCTTAGAGCTCATAGCGCAACCTCCAATGGTCGTGGACCCCCTCGGAAGCGCGGCGCCCCTGCAGCCCGCGGGCCACCCGCGTGAGCCCTCGGCGGGCGAGCGTCCGTTGCGCCCTCCCGCCGTCCCGCGCCCCCTGCCCGCGACGCGGCGCCGCCATCCGACTGCGCCCATCGTAGGGACGCCCCGGCGGCGGTGGCCTCGCCCCAATCAGATGAATGTGCGAAAAGGACCCCGCGGCAGAAAGGGACTTGACAGCGTTTGCGCAGGTCGCGCGCGTTCACCTCGCTGTGGTGAAGCGCCGAGATCGGATGCAGGGCGAGGGCCTGCGACGGCGGCGGGAGAAGCGCCGGCGTCGGGCGGGGTGACGGCCCCGCAGTCCGACGCCCCGCGTCCTAGTCCTCCGCCACCTCTTCGCTCGCCATGACCTCGCTTCGCCGGTACATGCGCGCCTTGTCCTGGTACATGCTGCGGTCGGCGGCCTTGGCGAGGGCGTCGAGATCCACCGCTGGCCACTCGCCGGAGGGCCCGCCGCCCGCCGACGCGACGGCGGTGCCGGCGTCATGGGGGCGCTCGACGCGCACGCGATCGTAGACGGCGTACCCCACCGCCATGCTGATGCCGCGGTAGGCAAGCTCGCCCTTGATGCGCTCCACGGCGCGCTGCGCCGCCAGGTCATCGTATCCCTGTGCGATGGCCACGAACTCGTCGCCGCCCATGCGCACCACGTGGTCGCGGTCGAAGATCTCGATCAGGGTGCGCGCAGCCTCCGCGATCAGGCTATCGCCCGCCGCGTGACCGCGCTCGTCGTTGACCTCCTTGAGGCCGTTGAGGTCGCACGAGATCAGCGCGAGCGGCTCCCCGCCCTTCCATTCATCGAAGAAGCACTGCAGGCCGCGGCGGTTGAGCGCCCCGGTGAGCAGGTCGCGTCGGCTCTGCTCCATGGCGTCGTGCAGCGTGCTGCGGTTGCGCAGCATCACCGCGATGAAGCTCGTGAGGGTCGAGAGCAGGGCTTCCATGCCCTTGAACACGCTCGGCGCCACGTTCACGACCATCGTGAACCCCAGCGAGGCGCCCGACATGACGAGGTGCCCGCTCACGAAGTTGCGAATGTCGGGGATGTGCAGGCGCACGTCGGGGTTCTCGCGCGAGAACGCCTCGAAGTCGCTGACCATGGCCATGTGGCTGGTGCGGAACAGTCGATACAGCGCCTCGACGTCGGCGCGGCGGATACCCTGGAGCTCGTCAATCAGGGGCATCTGTCCCGCATGGCACCACTCGTAGGTGCAGCTCACGGTATCGTCGTCGCGCTCCTCGAACACCATGATCCGCTCAGAGCCCAGGTACTGCGAGATGCGCTCGATCATGCGGCGGATGCCCCTGTCGGGGTCGCTCTCCCCCATGCCGGTCGATATCGCGTCGTTGGCGCCGATCTCGTAGAGCGCCTGGAGGTCGGCGTCGGAGCTCGACTGCACGAAGTCGCTCAGGTTGTAGCCGAGCGAGAACCGCAGGGTCCTGCCGTGCCACAGCGCGAGCGTGTCGCGCATGAGCAGGTCATGCGCCGCCCTGCTGTTGCAGACGTAGTGGCAGTGGAAGGCGTCGAGGCGCAGCTGGTCGTTGGGGCACTTCTCGCAGGGGGCGTCCCTGCCCTCGAGAATCTCGTAGCACTTGGCCCCCTCCGGCAGCGCGCCGGGAATGCCGTACGCGTCTCGGAACGTGCGGTTGGCGTAGACCAGCTCGTAGGTCTTGGGGTCCAGGACAAAGACGACGTCAGGCAGCCCCTCGAAGCACTCTGGGGCAAAGCTCACGCCGCCACCCGCCACCAGCGGCACCTCGCCGAAGCGCGCGGTCTCGACCTTGCGGAGCCGCCTTCTCAGCAGATCGAGCACCCCGTCGGCCTCCTTGGCCTCGGTGCCCCAGGCGACCGCGTGCAGCAGGTTGGGCGTCGTCCCGCGGCTCGTCATCATGCCGAACTCGCGGACCGCGCCGTCCGCGGCCTCCAGCAGCTCGTCGGCAAGGGAAGAGTCGGCCTCCTTGCACAGGCACATGAACCTGCACGCGCCCGTGCGGCCGATGACGGCACCGCGGGGGGCGCGGGCGAGGAGCGCGGCGGCGATCGCCTCGGGCAGCTCCTCGGCGCGCTGGGCGCCGAGCGCCTTGCACACCCGGGAGTACTCCCCCACGCTCATGAGCAGGGCCTCGTAGTTCTCCCCGTGCAGGGCGAGCGCGTCGTGGTACATCACACAGGCGCTGAGCATGCCGCGCGCGTTGAGGCACCCGGTCTGCGCGTCCATGACGTCGGAGCGCGTCAGGTCGCGGACGTCCTCCAGGTCGACGAAGTAGCCCGCCACGCCGGCGACCCGGTTGCCGTCGTAGTAGGGGAACTCGGTGACGCTCACCAGCCGGAGCTCGCCGCGCACTACCAGATGCTCCACCGAGCCGCGCTTGCTCTCCCCCTGTTGCAGGATGTGCCTGTCCTGCTCGACCACCTGGGCGCAGTCGACGTGCCAGCCGAGCTCGGCGTCGCTCTTGCCCACGAGCCCGTCCATCCCCTCGATGCCGAAGTAGCGCAGCAGCGAGTCGCTCGCCCCCACGTAGCGCAGGTCGGTATCCTTCCAGAAGAGCTTGAGGCCGGCGTTACGGCACGTCGCCAGGACCAGCTCCCGGTAGATGTCACGCGTTGAGCCCACCGTGACCGCCGGGCCGACGCCCATCGAGTCGGCCATCACCGGGAGCAGCTGGTCGCGGTCGGCCTTGGTCTTGGCCTCCCAGATGTCCTCGCGCTCGCACAGCAGGATGTTGCGCGGCGTGGTCTCGTTCAGGACGATGGCGTGGAAGACGGTCCAGTGATACGCCCCGTCCTCGCACCTGACTCGGAACAGGTCTCCCACCTCGGAGCGCCCCGAGTCCTCGAAGCGTCGGTATATGTTGTCGACGTCGATGAACCGCACGAACCGCTCGCGGTCGTCGGGGTGCACCAGCTCCTCGGCGAAGCTCCGGAACGACCCCCCGATCCCCTCGAAGCGCTGCCCCACGGAGACCCGAAAGTGGGTGCAGCCCAGCACGTCGATGCGGTCGTGCGCGACGTCGAGCAGGTAAATCCCGTCGTAGATGTGCACGGCGTAGCGTCCCACGCGGTCCAGCAGGCTCACGCTGCGGGCGTCTTTGCCGTCGCTGATGTTGTAGGCGTTCACCTCGCCGAGCCAATGCGCGTCGTCGCCGGCGATCTTGCGCGCGTCGAGCTTGTAGTAGCTGCCGCTGTCGACGAACGTAAGGCTGTGCCGGCGCCCGTCGCGGGCAACCCTCTCGAGGAATGCGTTCAGCCTGCCCTTGAGGGGGAACACCGGACGACGAAGCGTCTCGTCCGCCTCGCCCGCAGCGCGTCCCGCGTACGCCACGCCCTGGTCAGAGCGAGACCGGGCCGCCTGCCCCGTCGCGCGGGAGTCGTCGGCGTCACCCCGCCGCGCGATGCCCAGCTGCGCGCGATAGGCCTCGTTCTCGTGCAGGATCCTGACGTTGCCCTCGGAGGAGGAGAAGACCGCCGTCGGCAGCTCGGTGATGAAGTTGACTTGCTCCGCGGCGGCATAGACGCGCCCCTCGTCGGGGTACTCGGCGCGCAGGCGCCGCCGCTCGCAGTAGGCCATGCACTCCTCGAGGCTCATGGGGCGGCCGTAGTAGTAGCCCTGAATCTTGCCGCAGCCGATGTCGCGCAGGAACCTGACCTGCTCCTCGCTCTCGACGCCCTCCGCCAGCGTGCCGACGCCCAGCAGCTTGGCCATCGCCACGATGCTCGTGATGATCTTGCGGCTGCGCGCGTCGAAGTCACTGAAGAACCCCATGTCGATCTTGAGCTCGTCGAAGTCGAAGCGGTGCAGCGAGTTGAGCGACGAGTACTCGCTGCCGAAGTCGTCGAGCCACACCTGGTATCCGGCGCTATGGAACTGCCCGATGACCTCGGAGATGCGCTGGCGGTCGTACGCCATGACCGACTCGGTGATCTCCACGCACATGCACTCGCGAGGAATCGCGTAGCGCTGGACGGCGGTCTCGACCATGCTGAACGGGTCGGCGACGTCGAAGTCAATCTTCGAGAGGTTGAACGACACCGGCAGCGCCCACAGGCCGTTCTTCCGGCGGTCACGGATGACGCGCGCCACGCGGTCGACAACGAACGCGTCGAGCTTGCCGACCAGGCGCGCGTCCTCCAGAACGGGCACGAAGATCGCCGGCGAGATCTCTCCGCGCTCCGGGTCCTGCCAGCGCGAGAGCGCCTCGAAGCCGCAGAGCTTGCCCGACATCGTGCGCACCACCGGCTGGAAGTACACCCTGATGTAGCCGTTCCTCAGCGCGCGGTCGAAGTTCTCGACGATGTACATGCGCATCTTGAAGCGCTCACCCATGTCGTCGGTGTAGAAGGCGTACGACCTGGTCGCGTCCTTGGCGATCGAGTCGCAGGCGAGCTTGGCCATGTCGAAGCTGTGAACGATGGCGTCGCGGTCGTCCTTGGGTCCGGCGAGGTAAATGCCCGCCTTGAGGGTGATTGAGTCGTTGCCCGTGTAGTCGTCGACGACCCGCGCCACGCGGGAGAGCGCCTCCTCCAGACCGTCGCGCCTGAGCAGCCCCTCGAACAGGTCGCCCGTGAGGTGGCAGAGCAGCTGGCCGGGAAACGCCTTGGAGAGCGTCCTGGCAATCATCCTCAGACAGGCGTCGCCCGCCTGGGAGCCGTTGAGGCGGTTGTACTCCCGGAAGTTCGTGAGGTTGAAGCGCACCGGGCAAAACTCCTCGATGGTGCCCCTCGCGCGGTTGCGCTCGGCAAGCTGCAGCGCGCGCTTCTCGAACTCCTTCTTGCCGGGCAGCCCGGTGAGGGCGTCGGCGGAGAGCATCGCGCGGCGCTCCTCGACGCAGACGAGCTGGATGACCCACACTTCGTCGGCGCCGGACAGGCGCGCCCTCTTGACCGTGCCCTCGAGGGTGCGGAAGTGGCCGCCCTCGTTCTGGTAGTGATACGAGACGAGGCACGTGCCGGAGCCGTCGGGTGCGAGCAGGCGCAGCGGGCGGTAGTCGCGCTCGTACACCATGCCGCGCAGCGTGCCTCCGCAGCGCCGCTCGAGCTCCTCCTCGCTCGCGCACCCGTACATCCTGAGCAGCGGGGCGCTCGCGAACAGGATGCGCTCCTGCCCGTCCGCGCTCACCAGCAACACGCCGCCATCGAGGGGGTCGTAGAGACGATGGAGCAGCGCGCGATTAACGACGGGCATCACGACGCCCCCCCCCCCGGGCCTCTCCCAGCGGCTTGGGGCCAATCTCCGTTGCCGCGCAAGCCGCGTGCCCCCGCGCC
>CAIFEU010000097.1:8760-9863 GCA_903789505.1 uncultured Coriobacteriales bacterium | reverse complement strand
CGGGGGGCGTTGTCGTACCATCGCTGTTCAGCCCCGGCAAGTACGCGATCATGTGCAAGTCGATCACCGACCCGCAGGGCTTCATCGACTTCATGGACCGTGGGGTCGACCCCGACCGTGGTCTTGCGCTCGCGAGGCGCAAGCTGCATACGATGGGCAAGGTGTGGCATGACGGAGGCGCCCGTCGCGTTCTGGGCGTCGTGCGGGACAAGCTCGTTCGGCGGCCGTACGAGCCCACCGACGTCGATCGCGCACAGGAGAGGGTCGTCATCACGCGACCCCCGCACGCCGCGTCCAGTGAGGGGTCGCCGCGCGTCAGCGTCGTGGTGCCCGTCGTCGGGACTGCCGCGTCGCTGCGCGCCTGCGTCGACTCGGTCCTGGGCCAGTCTCTGGGGGACTTCGAGCTCATCTGCATCGACGAGGGGGCGTCGCCGGAGGCGGAGGAGTCCCTCGCCCGCATCGCCGCTGGCGACGCGCGCGTGCGCGTCGTGAGACGCGAAGCCCCCGCTGACGCCCTCGGGCGCGTCGACCTCGACGGGCTTTCCTCCGACGCCTGGGCGACGGGGGTGGGGCTGGCGCGGGCGCCGTACCTGATGCTGCTCGACGGCCGCGACGAGTTCGACTACCGGTTGCTCCAGAGCATGCTCGAGCGCTGCGAGCGGTTGGGGGCGGACGTCGCGGTGTGCCAGGCGTGCGCGTTCTCGACGGGGCAGGACCGCTCCCGCCCGCTCCCCGAGGCCATGCGGACGGCGATGCTGCCCCCACAGTCGCGCGAGCCCCTCTCGTACGGGCTGCTGGGCGACCGAGTGTACTCGGCGTTTGCCCCTCACCCGTGGAACCGCATGTACCGCACCGACTTCATCTCCCGGGTCCTCGCCGATAGGGGCGGTAGGGACGACGGCCTGACCGACTACGACGCCCTGCGCCGGGCGAGCCGGATCGTGACGGTCCGCGAGGTGCTCGTCCGCCACAGAGAGGACGTCGCGGGCGCTACGCCTGCGTCGGCGGCGGGCGGGCCGGGCGCCCCCGCCCCGGGGGCGGCCCCGGCGCCGCGCGGGGGCCCCCCCCCCGCCCCCCCCCCCCCCGGGGGCGCCCCCGGGCCC
>CAIFEU010000097.1:0-8750 GCA_903789505.1 uncultured Coriobacteriales bacterium | reverse complement strand
CGCTCCGCCGGGGTGGGGGGCGGGGGGTGGGCTCCCGGGGGCTGGGGGTGATCCCGTGCCGGGGGGAGTCGCCCGCGCATCGGCCGACCTCCGCGTCGGCGCGCCCGAGGGCCAGCCGCGCGTCTCGGTCGTCATGCCGGTGTACAATGCCGCGCGCTTCCTCCCCCAACGCCTCGACAGCCTCATCGGCCAGACACTGCGCGACATCGAGATCATCTGCGTCGACGACGGCTCGACCGACGAGAGTCTCTCGATTCTGCGCGCCTACGCCGCTCGCGACCCCCGGGTCCGCGTCGTCACCCAGCCCAACTCCGGCCCCGCCCGTGCCCGCAACCGCGGCCTCGAGCTCGCGCGCGGGCAGTACCTCACGTCGATGGACGCCGACGACTACTGCGACCTCGACCTGTTCTCCCATGTCATGGGCGCGATTGACGAGAGCGCGCGTGCGGGGGTCACGGTCGACGTCGCCGTGTTCCCCGAGGTTGGGCATGACGAGCGCACGGGGACAGACGAGCGGCTGTACTACTCGATGATGCCCCAGTACTTCCCCGACCGACCGTTCACCTGGCGGGACAACCCTGACCGCATCCTGAACTCGTTCCAGAACTGGCTCCACAACAAGCTGTTCAGAACCCAGTTCGTGCGCGACAACAGCCTGCGCCTGCAGGAGCTTCACCATACAGAGGACATGCTGTTCACCTGCTCGGCGCTCATGCTTGCCCGTGCGATTCTGTGCGTGGACGGCTCGTTCGCGTACTATCGGACGGGAATGCCCGGAAGCCAGCTGCACTCGACCGCGAGATACCCGCTCGACTTCTACCAGGCATGCTGCGCGCTGCACGACTTCCTCGACGAGCAGGACCTGCTCGGGCCCATCCACGTGAGCTACGCCAACTGGGTCGGCGACTGCATCCTGACCAACGTGGACCTGATGACCGACCCTGACGGCATGCGCCTGATCTACGACACCCTGCACGGTGGAGGGCTCGAGCGCCTCGGCCTGGTCGGGCGCCCCGACGATATCTACTTCGTCGACTCGTTCGGCCCGCGGCTGCGCCGACTTGCCCAGGGCGACTACGACGCCTTCCTCGTGTCCGAGCACGCCGACGCCCTCGCGCGCGTGCGGGCGGGGGAGGAGCGTGCCAACGCGCTTCGGCAGGACGCCGCTCGCGGCAGGCGGGGCGGCCTTGCTTTGGGAGGGCGGGGGCGCGGCGCGTCCCGGTGAGGGAGGTCGTCGTGCGACCTTCGGTGGCTCGCGGTGCGCGAGGGACAACGCGCGACGATGTCGCGCGTCGCACGCCCGCATTCGCTGCCGCTGGCCTCTTCCCCTGGCTCTGCTGCTGGCTCCGGCTACCGCACGAGCCTTCCGCGCACGACGACGTGACGCACCGTAAGGTCCCGGTTCAGGACCACCGCGTCGGCGACGTGGCCGGCGGCGATGGAGCCGTGCAGCGCGTCCACGCCGATTGCCCGGGCGGGGTTCGCGCTCGCGGCGCGCACGGCGAGCTCGAGCGGGATCCCCATCTTGGTGACGGCGGTGCGCATGCACTGCATCAGCGTCGACACCGAGCCGGCCAGCGACCCGTTCTCGATCGTCGCGCGCGGCCCCGCCACGGTGAAGAGCTGCCCGCCCAGCTCGTAGGTGCCGTCCCCCAGGCCGCAGGCGCGCAGCGAGTCGCTGATCAGGCAGATGCGCTCGGCGCCGAACATGTTGAACGCCAGGCGCACCATCGAGGGGTGCACGTGGACACCGTCGGCGATGAGCTCAGCGCTCACGTCGTCGCGCTCCGCCCCGGCGGCAATGGGGCCGGGGGCGCGGTGCTGCAGCTTGGGCATGGCGTTGTACAGGTGCGTCATGTGGCGCGCCCCCAGCTCGAAGGCGCGCGCTGCGCAGTCGTAGTCGGTCGCGGTGTGGGCGATCGACACACGCACGCCAAGCTGTTTCCCCGCGAACGCGCCCGCGGCTGCGCCGGCGGCAACCTCGCGGACGAAGTCGAGGTTGCCGGGAATCTCGGGCGCCAGGTCAATGAGGCGGATGAGCCCCCCGGACGCTTCCTGAAGCCCCGCGAACTCCTCGAGGCTCGCCGGGCGGACGTAGGCGGGGTTCTGCGCGCCGACCTTGTCGGGGGAGATGTACGGCCCCTCCATGTTGATGCCGACCAGCGACGACTCGCCCTGCGCGGGGACGAACCGCGCCGCTGCGCGCATAGCCTGGTCGAGCACGTCGGTGGGCAGCGTCATCGAGGCGGGGCAGATGGCCGTCACGCCCTGGCTCGCCTCGAACGCCGCAATCTCGTGGAGGCCCGCAAGGTCGCCGTCGGAGAAGTCGCGGTCCATGCAGCCGTGGAAGTGGATGTCGACCAGCCCGGGAATCACGAAGCCGTCGGGCACCTCGAGCGTGGCGTCCGTGCTGAGACCGCCCGCGTCGGGTCCCGCCGTCTCGGGTTCGCCCTCGTCGACGGGCCGGGGGTCGAGGAAGCGGCCGCCCTCGATCGGCACGTACGCGGGCACGAACCGACGGCCGTCAAAGACCGCCGCGCCCCTGATGCCGCCGACGGTTTCTGCCTCGTCCCCTGCCGCGACGGGGCAGTCGTCACAAGCGTTGCCAGAGTCCACGGAAGCTTCCCTTCTCTTTCCGGGCGCCCGATGCGGGGTGATGGCGCCCGGCGTCACCCTACCTGGACAGCAGGGCTCCCGCCTTGTCGTCGGCGACAACCACGACGTTGGGGTGGAACTGCAGGATGGAGGCGGGGACCATCGGCGTGACCGGACCCTCGATTGCGTCCCTGAGGATCTGCGCCTTGTTCTCACCGCTCGCGACCAGCACGATCTTGCGCGCGCGCATGATCGTGCCGATGCCCATCGTGCGCGCGTAGCGCGGCACCTCGTCGAGCGAGTCGAACAGGCGGCTGTTCGCGACGCGCGTGCTCTCGGTGAGCTCGACGCGGTGCGTCGCCACGGGGAAGTGGTCGGTGGGCTCGTTGAAGCCGATGTGCCCGTTCGGCCCGATGCCCAGGAGCTGAAGGTCGACGCCGCCCGCCTGCCTGATGGCGAGCTCGTACTCACTCGACACCTTGCCGTCGTCGTCACCCAGGCCGCTGGGGACGTGCGTGTGCGCAATGTCGATGTCGACGTGGTCGAACAGGTTCTTGTTCATGAAGTAGCGATAGCTCTGAGGGTGCGTTCCTTCGAGGCCGACGTACTCGTCGAGGTTGAAGCTGGTCACGCCGGCGAAGCTCAGCCTGCCCGCCTCGAAGTCGGAGACGAGGTCGGCGTACAGGCCGATCGGCGTCGTGCCCGTGGCGAGCCCAAGCACGCACGCGGGGTTGTCACGGACGCATGCCGCCAGTTCGTCGGCGGCCACCCTGCTCATCTCGTCGTACGACTTGGTAACGATGACTCTCATCGGCAAGAAGCTCCCCTCTGCTGCGCGCCTCGCGGGACCGCCCAGATGGCCCCGACACCGGCGCCCTGCTGCGCTGGCCGGGCGCTGACCATCGATTCGGGCGCACATGATAGCACGCGTGCCCCGTGGCCCCCGTCCCGCCCCCTGTCGGCACGAAAATCATCGCCGCGCCATCGAGCGGCAGGTGACGAAGGGCGGGAGAGTGCCCGCAGGGCACGCGTTGCGGCGCGCCCGCCGGGTAGACGCGCTCGTGAGGCTGGCACGGCTACTCGATGCCCGCGAGGAACTCCTCGAGGCGTGCGTCGAACTTCTCGGGGTACTCGTAGGCCATCAGGTGACCGCCCATCACGTAGGTGGGCGTCTCGGGGAACTGCCTGTGGCAGAACGGCTCGGCGATGTCCGCCCAGTGCTCCGCGATATACATCAGAGTGGGAATCCTCTTTGCCGCGGTCTGGGCGACCTCGAGGTAGTTGGAGAAGATGGCGTTGCAGAACAGCTCGTGGGCGACCCACCACGGGGTGCGCCGCGACATGTCCATCAGGTACTCGTACTCCGCGGGCTCCAGCTTGCGCTGCATCATGACCTGCGTGAGGTAGTCACTCCAGAACCCCTCGGCGGACTCGGGGTTGGTCAGCGTTCGACTGGCGATCTCGGAGAGCTCCTGCGGGGTGCCCTCCGTCCACCATGCGGGGTCCCACGACAGCGGCAGCGGGCTCATGTCGATCGTGACGGCGCCCCTCACGCTGTCGTACCCGGCCTGCTCCAGGTAGGACCAGACCTCCAAGTTTCCGGTCGACCATCCCACGAGCACGACGTTCTCCAGCCCCAGGCCGCGCGTGAGCTTGATGAGGTCCGCCCCGTGCGTCACGTAGTCGTTGCCGTGCACCGTCTTGGTGGAGAGCCCCTGGCCGCGCGGGTCGACGGCGATCACGCGGTGGTCGCGGCCGAAGTGCTCGACCTGCTCCTTGAAGATCTCTCCCGAGAAGGTGAGCCCCGGGACGAACACGATCGCGTCGCCCTGCCCCCGGTCCCAGAAGTGAATCTGGACGTCGGGGTCAACCGTGAAGAACCTGCTCTCCGTTCGATCGGCAGCCATGCGGCCTCCCATCCCTTCGCCGCGGCGGGCCAACGGGACGGGCTCTCCCTCCCGCACGCGCCGCCGCGTCTCTCGTCGTCTATTGCGGTGCCGACACACGCGCCGCGACGCCATGATAGCCCTGCGGAGAGCGCGGGGCGTGCGGGTGTCGTGAGATGCGCGGATTCGCGTGCGTCGTCCCTCGCGCCGGCGAATCGTCCGTCCGCGGTGCCCCGGTGTCTGCCTTCGCGGCAACTGGGGTACCAAAGAAAGAATCTATTCGCTTTTCCCACCCGCGCCGCGCCGGCGCCGCGGTGCGCGCCCGTCGTCTCGGCCTGCTGCCGAGGCTTCGGCGGCGTGCCACCCCCACCGTCGGCGGGTCCTGCGGGAGGGAGAGAAGGAGGCGCCTTTCATGGCCCAGTACAAGTTCGCCCGAATCGTCGAGTGGGAGCACGGCTTTGCCCCCAAGGGAGCAAAGGGCAAGGGCTTCGGCTACAAGTGCCATGCCATCGACGAGAGCGGCGAGGTCATTGCCCACGGCTCCATCACGTCCGACGTCATCAGCGCCCTTGCGAAGGACAACTGGACCGTGGTGATCGACCCCACCAAGGGTGGCGTCAACCCCGACATCGAGTACCCGTCCGACGTCATCGAGAAGGCCCAGGGCCTGCTCGACACGCATCCCAGCGACGCCGAGGGCGGCAAGGGGGCGGTCCGTCGCGTCATGGCCCTCAAGGTGGGCGACTAGTCGCCGCCATGCCGCCGTCGCCCCTCCGCGGCAGCGTCCCGGCGCCGCCGACGGGGCGCGGCGGCTCGCCCGTTCGCCCGCGCCCGCAGGTCTCCTCGCCGGGCTCGCCCGTGCGCCTTCCGCGCCCTGCTCGCCTATGCCTCTCACCAGCGCGCATGTCCCATTCGCATGCGCGCCGCGCCGTCGTTTCAGCGACCCTCCACGCATGCGGAAGTTGGGCGTGAATCGCGCCCCGCACGCATGAGGCGTTCGCCGCGCGGCTAGAGTGATGGGTGCACAGACGAATCGAAAGGCCAATCCTGATGGAATCACACACCAATCGCACCACATCCACACCCATCGACCGGCGGACGCTCCTGGGAGGGCTCGCCGTCGCGCTGCCGGCGCTCGCCTCGGTCTCGCTCGTCCGGACCCTCGCCTTCGCCGATGACTACAACGGCTCGGACGAGACCAACGCCGCCCTCGCCGACGCCCAGCAGCGCTACAACGACGCGATGACGCAGCTCGACCAGCTGAACAACGAGGTCTTCGACGCCGAGGCGAACTACCAGCAGATTTCCTCCGACCTCGATGCGACCAACCAGGCAATCAGCGACCTGCAGACCCAGATTGAGCAGACCCAGGCCGACCTCGACGACAAGCGCGAGGCGCTCTCGAATCGCATCGCCGCCAGCTACAAGGCGGGCGACACCGCCCTGCTCGACCTCGTCCTGGGCGCGGACAGCTACGAGGACCTCACGAACAGGGTGTACCTGGCGAACAAGATCTCCGACTCGGACGCCCAGCTCATCCAGGAGGTTGTCGACGCCCAGAGCGAGCTTGAGTCCGAGCAGTCCCAGCTCCAGGACCAGCAGGCGCAGCAGGAGCAGCTCCTCTCCGACCAGCAGACGCAGCTCGACGAGCTCAACGACCAGGTCGCCCAGACCGAGGCATACGCGTCGAGCCTCGACCAGCAGGTCCAGGACCTGATGGCGCAGAAGCAGGCGGAGATCGAGGCGCAGGCGGAGGCGGCGCGCCAGGCCGCAGCGGCAGAGGCCGCCGCGCAGGCGGCGAGCTCGCAGGGGCAGGGGGCGCAGGTCTACTCCGTCGACACCTCGTCCACGGCGTCGGGCTCCGACTCCGGGTCGACGTCAGGTTCGGGAGGCGAGTCGTCCGGGTCCTCCTCCAGCTCGGGGAGCTCGGGGGGCACCGGCTATCAGCCGGCGGACGTCGTCGCGGCAGCGTACAACTATCTCGGCACGCCATACAGCGTCTTGGACTGCTCCGGCCTCACCTCGCAGGCCTACGCCGACTGCGGCTATAGCCTCTACCACCAGTCGGGCGTCCAGTACAACACCGTCGTCGCGGCGGGCAACCTCGTCTACGACGTGGGCAGCCTCGTGCCGGGCAACCTGGTGTTCTACTCGCGCGGCGGCTCCATCTACCACGTCGCGATGTACGTGGGCGACGGCATGATCATCGAGTCGATTCCCAGCTCGGGCGTCGCGGTCCACGCGTACAACTACTGCGACGGCTACTGCGGAGGCGGCAGCCCGTTCTGATGGCGCCGCAGGCATCGCGTGCCCCGCAGGGGGCGATTGCGTCGTTCCCTGCCTGTCGCGCGCTCATCGGCGATTGCGCTGCGTCCGGCGCGCTTACGGCGCGCATACGCGACGGTTTCACGAGGCTGACGAGCTGCTGACTCAGCTCTATCGCGGCTATGACGGGGGCTTTTCCTCCAGCGAAGAGAATAGGAGCCGGCTCCACGGGACGGAGCCGCCCCATGCGCCCGACCCCGCGCAGGGCATTCGCTGAAGAGAGAGGACCCTCGTTCTATGAATTTCGCCCAGGATGCGTCCAACGTTACCCGTCGCGACCTCATCAAGGCGGGTGCGGCCGGGACGGCGGCGATGATCGCCGGCGGCGCAATCGTCAGGGACGCGCGTGCAAGCGAGTCCGCCGCCTCCGACTCCAAGAAGTCCGCTGCGACCACGGACGCCGCCCCCAAGCACATCTTCCTGTTCATCGGCGACGGCATGGGCAACGAGCAGGTGCAGATCTCCAGCTTCTTCCAGGGTGCGGTGAACAACGGCGGGGAGGTCGTGCAGGAGCCGCTGAGCTTCCAGCAGTTCCCGTACTTCGGCAGCGTCACCACCTATGACAGCTCCTCGTTCTGCCCCGACTCCGCCTCCACCGCGACCTCGATCGCCACGGGCAACAAGACGCTCTCCGGCGTCATCAACATGGACCCGGAGACCAAGTCGGTGGCCTTCGAGACCATCTCCGAGAAGCTGCACTCGCAGAAGGGCTTCAAGATTGGCGTGCTGACCTCGGTCAACATGAACCACGCGACGCCCGCCGCGTTCTACGCGCACCAGTCGAGCCGCAAGAACTACTACGAGATCGGTGAGGAGCTCGCCCAGAGCGGCTTCGAGTTCTTCGCCGGCGGCGCGTTCCTCGCTCCCACCGGCACCGACGAGGACAAGACGGACCTGCTCAAGGTCGCGGAGGACGCAGGCTATCGCGTTATCACCAAGCAGGCCGACGCCGAGGCGCTCAAGGCCGGCGACTCCGACAGGACCCTGATCATCTCCGAGACGGTCGCCGACGGTGACGCGATGAACTACGACATGGACGCGGCCGACGGTGAGTGGCGCCTGGTGGACTACGTCAACAAGGCCATCGAGGTCATCGCCGGCGACAAGGCGTCCGACTCCTCCGCTGACATTGACCCGTTCTTCATGATGGTCGAGGGCGGCAAGATCGACTGGGCGTGCCACGCGAACGACGCCGCCGCCTGCATCCACGACACGATCGCTCTGAGCAAGGCCGTCGAGTCCGCGGTGAGCTTCTACGAGGCGCATCCCGACGACACGCTGATCCTGGTCACGGCCGACCACGAGACCGGCGGTCTGGGCATCGGGTACAAGACGACCAACTACGACACGTTCCTGCGCAACCTCACGTTCCAGAAGACGTCCTACGCCAAGTTCGACACCGACGTCGTCGCCAACTACCGCGCGGAGGGCACCACGTTCGCGCAGGCTCTCAAGGACGTCAAGGAGTACTTCGGCCTGACCTGCACCGATGACGCCAAGACCGAGGATGACGACAAGCTGGTCCTCACCGAGTACGAGCTCAACGAGCTGCAGGACGCCTTCGAGCGTCAGATGCTGGGCGCGAGCACGACCCAGACCGAGATGACTCAGCAGGAGTACGAGCTGTACGGCAGCTACCAGCCGTTCTCCATGTGCCTCTGCCACATCCTCGACCAGAAGTCGGGCATCGGCCACACCACCTACGCCCACACCGGCGCGCCCGTGGGCATCTATGCCCTGGGCTGCGGTGCCGACCAGTTCTGCGGCGCCTTCGACAACACCGACATCTACAACAAGCTCGCCAGCCTGACCGACGTACAGTAGGGCGAGCCGCTCCGAGCCAAAGCCGGTAAGCGACGGAACAACCGAATAGCCCCGGACAGCTCGAGGCGCCCCCGGCCCGCCCGGGGGCGCCTGTGTCCCTTCCGTGGAGCCGCCCCCCGC
>CAIFEU010000096.1 GCA_903789505.1 uncultured Coriobacteriales bacterium | reverse complement strand
GCTCGGCGCGGTCCAGCACTCCGGGGGCGTACCGGCGCGCGGCGGAGAGCACGCCCCCTGCCGCCGCCTGCGCCTTCCCCATCGCCTCGGGGGCGCGCTCGCGCAGCCTCTCCCCCGCCGCCGTCACTCCCCGCGCGATCTGCTCGGGGGAGGGCGCGACCTGCTCGACGGTCTTGCGCACCTCGTCGCGCACGGCCGAGCGAATCGGCTCGGGGACCGAGCCCGCCATCCTCCCGACGGCACCGACCAGCTTGGTCACCTTGCCCATCGCCGTCCACCCCCGCCTCTCACGCTGCCGTCTCGCGCGGAAGGCCCGCGCCGCCCGCCCCGGCAGGTCGAACCCCGCGCCCGGGACGCCTTCGCGTGACACCATACCCCAACGCGAGCCGGGGGGGGGCGCCCGCCCCCCCCCCCCCCGGCCCCCCCCCCCCCCCCCCCCCCCGGGGGGCCCCCCCGTCTCGACGGATGTGCCCGTATGCGCGCGGCGCCCCCGGGGCGTCGCATTCCGCTTACTCTGCCGCGGGAGCCGGCTCCTCGGCGGGCTGCTCCTCGGCAGGAGCGGCCTGCTCCTCGCTGGTCTCCTCCGCGGCCTTGGCGGCAGCCTCGGCCTCGGCCTTCTTCGCGTACTCCGCGGCGCGCTTGGCCTTCTCGGCCTTCTTGGCCTCGCGCTCCGCCTTGGCGGCAGCCTCGGCCGCCGCGGCCTTGGCGGCCTTCTCGGCCTTGGCGTCCTGCGCCTTCTTCAGCGTCTGGGCGGCAGCCGAGCCGAACTTGTCGGAGAAGCGCTGGACGCGCCCGCCGGTGTCGACGAACTTCTGCTGGCCCGTGTAGAACGGGTGGCACTCGTTGCAGAGCTCGACGGTGATCTCGGGCTTGGTCGAGCGGGTCTTGAACGTGTTGCCGCAGGTGCAGCGAACCGTGCACTCGACGTACTCGGGATGGATGCCCTTCTTCATGGAAACATGACTCCTTTGCGAATCGATGGCGCCTTGGTTCCGACCAAGGCCGGCAAGCAAGATATGTTATCACGTGCCAGATGCCCGCAGGGCAGACTTCTCCGGCGGCGAGGAGGCGTACACACAACCTGCCAAGAAGGCAGGAGGAGCCGAGGTCCCTCGGACCTCGCCGTGAAGGCCGGCCGCAAACGCGCGGTGGCCCGTCCCTACCCCTCGCCCGCGACGCCCGAGCCGGGGCGCGGCGAGGCATCACCGCTCGCCTGGCCGAGGGCGGCGTCGAGCAGGCGGGAGGCCTCCCGGTCAAGCTGCGCGTCGCCGGAGTCGCGTCGCTCGCGCAGGGCGCCCAGGGCGGCGATCCCGCGCGCCTCGCCCCTGCGGCACAGGGCCTCCACGGCGTAGCGCTGGCACCACGGGTCGGGGTCCGCCAGGGCGCGCTCAAGGGTAGCGAACGCCTCGTCGCGCAGCGCGTCGTCACCGGCCTCGCACGGAAGCATCCCGAGCGCCCACACGGCGGTCTGACGCAGGTCGCGCTCGGTCGGCTCGTGGTCAGCTGCGTCCCCGCCGGGGTCTTCGGCCTGGGCGCGGACGGGCGCGCCGGCAAGGGCGCACGCGACGTGGACCGCCTCGCGCACGAGCCCCTCCCGCCCGTCGAGCCACCCGCGCTCGGACCTGCGCGCCAGCCCGTCCAGCGCGCTCACGCGCACCAGGGGCGCCTCGGCGTCGTCGCAGACCCGCCCGGCGAGGGCCTGCGCGACACGGTCGGCCGTCTCGGGGTCGTCGTCGGCGCCCGTGAGCCCCAGGCTGGCGCAGGCGTTGCCCCTCACGCGTGGGTCGTCGTCCTCGACGAGCAGCAGCAGCGGCTCGGTCGCGCGGGAGTCGAGCAGCGTCCCCAGCACCGCCGCGGCGTCGGCGCGCACGCCGTCGTCGGGGTCGAATGCCATCACGACGATCGGAGCGAACATGGCGGCAAGCCGGTCCCTGCCCAGGCCCGCCCCCGCGCTGATGCTGCCCAGCGCGAACAGGACGCCCGACCTGACCTGCACGGACGGGTCGTGCATGCGGCAGAGCAGGCTCTGGACGCTCGCGGGGTCGCGGCGGCGCCCGAGGGCCTGGCACGCCAGGACCCGCACTCCCTCGTCGGGGTCGCCGAGCATGTCGCACAGCGGGCCGGTCGCCGCGGGCGTGTCGATGCGCCCCAGCGCCACCGCGACGCTCTTGCGCACCCGCACGTCCCCTGCATGGGCCATCGTCGCCAGCGCGCCCACGCGCTGCTCGGGGGTCATGTCGTCGATGGAGTCCACGCCGCTCGCCTGCGCCCCGGGCGCGTCGCCGCCCGCCGACGCACCCTCGGGGACGCGCGACGGCTCCGCGCCGCCCTCCCGCCGGCGCGCCGGGCCCGCTGCGCCGGTGCCGCCGGGCTCCCTCCTCGCACGGCGCCTGCCGCGCCCGCCTTCGCCACCCTGTGCCATCCGCGCCCTCCCACCTCGGTCTGCCGCGCCGCGCGTCGCATGCGGGCGGGGCATGAGCTATCCTGTCTCATGCCGCGGGCGGCAGCACGCCGCCCGCCCATGTCCAATCGCATCATTATGCGTTAGCTTCCCTACCAGAAAGCGCTTCGAGCCATGACCATCCGGAACAGCACAGACCTCCCCTCCCTCGACCGGCACGAGCCCGGAGCCGCGGACGCTCCCGAGCGCCGGCCAGCCGCCGGCGGGCTCCCCGGGACCCGCGCGGTCCCCGCGGCGCCGCTGCTGTGGCCGCCCACCTTCGACGGGGCGATCTTCGACTTCGACGGCACGATCGCGTTCTCGAGCGGCATCTGGGAGCAGGTCGACCGCGAGTTCCTGGGCGAGCGCGGCCTGCGGTACACGCCGCAGTTCGCGGCGGAGCTGTCGGTGCTGGGCTTCGCCGAGGGGTCCAGGTACGTCATCGACCACTACCACCTCGACGAGGACCCCGACGCCATCTGCGCGGAGTGGAACCGCATCGGCGCGCGGCTCTACGGCGAGCGCGTCACGCTGCGGCAGGGCGCCCGCGCCTACATCGAGGCGCTGCGCTCCCGCGGCGTGCGCGTCGCCCTCGCCACCACCAACGACGCCAACGTGATCGACGCGATGAAGCCGCGCGTGGACGCCGACGAGCTGTTCGACGCGCGCGTGCACGGGGCCGAGGTCGCGCGCTCCAAGAACCACCCCGACATCTACCTCGAGGCGGCGCGCAGAATCGGGGTCAGACCGCGGGACTGCATCGTGTTCGAGGACATCGTCCCGGGGCTTCGCGCCGCGATGAGCACGGGCATGACCGGGTGCGCGGTTCGCTCGGACGGCAGGACGCAGAAGGTCGACGCGCTGCGCTCCGTGGCGGACCTGTGGCTCGACCGCTGGACGGACATCGACCTCCACCCGTAGGCGGCCCGCCTCGGCCCCCGGAGGCGCAAGGGTCGGGGCGGGCGCGCGGCGGAGTCTGCCGCGGCGCGGACAGGCGCGGTCGAGGCGGCGGCGCGAGCCGCGCCCGTCGCACGAACGCAGAAGGGGCGGCCCCCCTCGCGGAAGGTCCGCCCCATCGCACCACGCTCACCGCTCGTCCCGCGGCGCGTCACTCCACCGAGTCGGGCTCCACCGGAATCGCGTCGGCGTCGCCGCCCTCCTTCGAAGCCTTGGCGCGAGCCGCCGCGGAGGCCTCGTCGTCCCTGCTCACGACGATTTCGCCGTTCTCGTCCGCGTCCACGAGCACCACGTCGTTCTCGCCGACCTTCGCGTCGATGATCAGGTTCGCAATCGCGTCCACGACGTGCGACTGGATCAGCCGACGCAGCGGGCGGGCACCGTACACCGGGTCGAGGCCGCCCAGCGACAGGGACTCTATCGCGCTCGGCGTGACCTTCATCGAGATGCGGTCGTTGGCGAGGCGGTCGCGGACCTCGTCGAGCTGGATGTCCACGATCTTCTCGATCTGGTCGAGTCCCAGCGAGTTGAACATCACGATGTCGTCGATACGGTTGAGGAACTCGGGCTTGAACGTCGCGTGCAGGGCCTGGTTCACCGACTCGCGCATCTTCGCGCGGTCGCCGTCCTTGCCCGCCTCGACGATGAACTGCGAGCCGACGTTGCTGGTCATGATGATGATTGCGTTCTTGAAGCTCACCGAGCGACCCTGGCCGTCGGTCAGCCTGCCGTCATCGAGGACCTGCAGCAGCACGTTGAACACGTCCGGGTGCGCCTTCTCGAGCTCGTCGAGCAGGATCACCGTGTAGGGATGGCGCCGACCCGCCTCGGTGAGCTGTCCCCCCTCCTCGTAGCCGACGTATCCCGGCGGCGCGCCGATCAGGCGCTGGACCGAGAACTTCTCCATGTACTCGCTCATGTCGATGCGCACCATCGCGCGCTCGTCGTCGAACAGCGCCTCCGCCAGCGCCTTCGCCAGCTCGGTCTTGCCGACGCCGGTGGGGCCCAGGAACAGGAAGCTGCCCAGCGGCCGGTTGGGGTCGGCGAGCCCGGCGCGGCTGCGGCGCACCGCAGACGCGACCGCGTGCACGGCCTCGTCCTGCCCCACGACGCGCTTCTTGAGGGTCTCCTCGAGGTTGCGGAGCTTGTCCATGTCGCCCTGCATCATCTTGGACACCGGCACGCCCGTCCAGTGGGACACGACCTCGGCGATCTCGTCGGGGGTGACCTCCTCCTTGAGGATGCCGCCGCTCTCCTGCTTGTCGCGCAGCGCGTCCTCGGCCTGGTGGTACTCGGTCTCGAGCTGCGGGATCGTCGAGTAGCGAATCTCGGAGGCGCGGGCTAGGTCGCCCTCGCGGGTCGCGCGCTCCTCCTCCGTCTTCGCGTCGTCGATCTTACCCTTGAGCTCCTGCACGTGGTCAATCACGCGCTTCTCGTTCTGCCAGGAGGCCTTCATCCCGTCGAGCTTCTCACGCGTCTGGGCAATCTCCTGCCGCAGGGTCTGCAGGCGCTCCTTGGAGGCGTCGTCCTCCTCCTTCATCAGCGCCTGCTCCTCGATCTGCATCTGGGTCAGCTGGCGGTCGACGGCGTCGATATCGCTGGGCATCGAGTCCAGCTCCATCCGCAGCCGGCTCGCGGCCTCGTCGACCAGGTCGATCGCCTTGTCGGGCAGGAAGCGGTCGGTGATGTAGCGGTCGGAAAGCTGGGCGGCGGCGACCAGCGCGGAGTCGGTGATGCGCACGCCGTGGTGAATCTCGTACTTCTCCTTGATGCCACGCAGGATCGAGACCGTGTCCTCGACGCTGGGCTGGTCGACGATCACCGGCTGGAAGCGTCGCGCGAGCGCCGCGTCCTTCTCGATGTACTTGCGGTACTCGTCCAGCGTCGTCGCGCCGATCGCGTGCAGCTCGCCGCGGGCAAGCGCAGGCTTGAGGATGTTGCTGGCGTCCATCGAGCCCTCCGACGCGCCGGCACCCACAATCGTGTGCAGCTCGTCGATGAACAGGATGACCTGCCCGTTGGCCTTCTCGACCTCCTTGAGCACGCTCTTGAGGCGGTCCTCGAACTCGCCGCGGTACTTGGCGCCCGCCACCAGCGCGCTCATGTCGAGCTCGACCACGTCGTGGTCCTTGAGCGTGGAGGGGACGTCGCCGGCGACGATGCGCTGGGCGAGCCCCTCGACGATGGCCGTCTTGCCCACGCCGGGCTCACCGATCAGCACCGGGTTGTTCTTCGTGCGGCGCGACAGCACCTGAATCGTGCGGCGAATCTCCTCGACACGGCCGATGACCGGGTCGAGCTTGCCCTCGCGCGCCATGTCGGTGATGTTGCGTCCGTACTGCTTGAGCGCCTCGAACTGCGGCTTGGCGTCGGCGGAGGTCACGTGCTCGTCGCCGCGCAGGTCCTTGTACGCCTGCATCACGCGGTCGTGGGTCACGCCCGCGTTGCGCAGCACCTCGCCCGCCAGGCCGCGGTCGTCGGTCATGGCCAGCAGCAGGTGCTCCGTGGTCACGAACGAGTCGTCCATGCGCGCCGCCGTCTTCTCGGCGGCGTTGAAGACCTTCGTGAGGTCGCTGGACATGCCAACCTGCACGTCGCCGGAGACGCGCGGCACCTTGGCCATCGCGGCGTCGCACATCGCGTTGATCTGGGTGGGGTCTGCGCCCACGCGCTCGATGATCGCGGAGAGGTTGCGTTCCCCGGAGTCGAGCATCGCCTTAAGCAGGTGAATCGGGGCGACCTCGGATGCGCTGTTATCGCTGGCGATGCCGATTGCCGCCTGCAGCGCCTCCTGCGAGGTCATAGCAAGCTTGTCAAGCCTCATACGCGTTCACCCGTCCTTTCTCTCTACATTCGGACGCGCGTCGGCGCCGACGCCGCCGCCCGTCCGTCACATACCGTCCTCGCCCGCGCCGCCGGCGGGGTCGGCGCCCGCGGCGTCCCCCTCGCCGAGCATGCGGTTCAGGAACGTCCTCGTGTCCGCCGAGCCGTCATAGCGCGTCAGCGCGGTGATCGTCTCGCGCGTCCGATACTCGCGAATCTGCTCGCGCAGCCCCTTGACCTCCTCGCGCAGCTGGTCGATCTCCTCGTTGAGCTCCTCGATCTGGCTCCTCTGGTCGAGAATGCGCACGACGCCGGCGAGGTTGACGCCCTCGTCGGTCAGGCGACCGATCAGCTCCAGGCGCTCGATGTCGGCCTGCGAGTACAGGCGGGTGTTGCCGTTGGAGCGCTGCGGGCTCACCAGCCCCTTGGACTCGTAGATTCTCAGGGTCTGCGGGTGCATGCCCGTGAGCTCTGCGGCGACCGAGATCATGTACAGCGGGCGGTTCTTTGGGTTGCCGAAGCCGGCGTCGCCTCCCTTGGCGTCTCCCGACCTGCCTCTGGCTGCGCACATCGTCACTCACGCCCCTCTATCGCCGCGCGAGGCGTGCGCTGGTCCAAGCGCCCCAGGCGCTCGAACAGGTCGCGCTCCTCCTTGCTGAGGTCCCTCGGGACGCTCACGTCGATCCTGACGTAGAACGAGCCGCGCGACCCCTTGTGCCTGACGTCGGGCGCGCCCATGTCCCTGAAGCGGAACACCTTGCCCGGCTGCGTGCCGGCGGGCACCTTGAGCAGCAGGCGCTTGCCGTTGGGCGCGGGCACCTGGATCTCGGCGCCCAGGGCCGCCTCCGACACGCTGATCGGCAGCGTCATCTTGACGTCGGCGCCGTCACGCGTGTAGAAGGGGTGCGCGCCGACGCGCGTCGTGATGACCAGGTCGCCGCGCTCACCCCCGTTCGCGCCGAACTCGCCGCGGCCGTGATAGTGCAGCTTGCCTCCGTCGACGGCGCCTGCCGGAATCTTGACCGTGAGCGACTCGGTCTGGCCGGTGGACGGGATCCGATAGGTAACCTTGCGGGTAGTGCCCGCGAGCGCGTCCTCGAACGGCACAGTCACCGTCATCGACAGGTCCTTGCCGCGCGTCGGGCGAGGCTGGCCCCAGCCGTTGAACCCGCCGAAGCCGGTCGCCTGGGGGTCCCACTCGGTGCCGAACGCCCCCTCGCCGCGCAGGATCGAGTCGATGATGCTCTGCCAGTCCATGCCCATGTCGCCCATGCCCGACCCGCCGGCGCCCGGGCGTCCGCCCGCGCCGCCCATGAACGCGCCGTACTTGAGCGCCTGGTCGTACTCGGCGCGCTTCTTGGAGTCGGAGAGCACGTCGTAAGCCTGGCTGATCTGCTTGAACTTCTCCGCGTCGCCGCCGGCGTCAGGGTGGTACTTGACCGCCAGCTTGCGGAACGCCTTGTTAATCTCGTCGGTCGTGGCGTTCTGCGAGACGCCGAGAACCTCGTAGAGATTCTTCTCGTTGCTCATGTTGCACCTCCTCCTAGCTTGACGAGGGCCGCGCCGGGCCCACAGAGCACCCGACGCGGCCTGGTCCGCTCGTCGTATGCGCGTCCCCGCCCGGGGCCCGCGTGTGGCACGGGGCGCCTACCCCGCGCGCCCGCTAGCCCTGGGCGCCCCCGTCGGCGTCCGCGGGCTCGGCGGGACGCACAGGCCCGCCCTTGGTCACGGTGACCATCGCCGGGCGAATCACGCGCCCGCCCATGCGGTAGCCCTTCTGGTAGACGTCGTGGACCGTCTCGTCGTAGGAGCTCGCGTCGTCGACGTGGCCGACCGCCTGGTGCTCGTGCATGTTGAACGGCTGTCCGGCGGGGTCGATGACCTCGACCCCCTCCTTCTCGAGGATGTTCACGAACTTGGTGTGGACGGCCTCGATGCCGTCGACGAACTGCGAGAACGCGCCCTCGGGCTGCTGGATCGCGGCGTGGTCGAGCGCCCGCTCGATGTCGTCGACGACCGGAAGCAGCTTGGTGACCAGGGACTCAGCCGCCCTCGTCCTCTCGGCGTCGCGCTCGCGCGACACGCGCTTGCGGTAGTTGTCCCACTCGGCCTCCAGGCGCACGTAGCGCTCCTGGGCGTCCGCGGCGGACTGGCGCGCCTTCTTCAGGTCGTCGAGGGAGAACACCTCGTCGTCGGAAGCGACCGGGTCGCCCGTCTCGTCGGCCGACCCGCCCGCGTCGCGCGCGTCGCCCGACGCGCCGGCCTCGGGGGCCTCCGCCTCGGCGTCGGTGCCGGCGGCTGCGTCCTGCGCCGGCTCGACGACCTCGGCGTCGACCTCCTCGAAGCCATCGGCTCCCTGCGACTTCGGGTCTGCCGCCGCCGCGCCCGTCGCGGAGTTCCTCTCCTCGTCAGGATTGACGACTTCGACCTTCATCGTTAGTTCTCCTTCTTATCCTTGTCGTCGTCGACGACCTCGTAGTCGGCATCGACGACGTCGTCGGAACCGCCCTGCGTCGCGCCCGAACCCGCCGCCGCGGAGCCGCCGTTGGCGCCCGAGGCGTTGGCATTGGCATCAGAGTAGACGATCTCGGCCAGCTTGTAGCCGACCTGCTTGAGCTCCTCGCCCGCCTGCTTGATCGCCTCCATGTCGGTGCCGTTCAGGGCGTCCTTGGCCTTCTGGATAGCGGCCTCGGCCGAGGACTTGGTGTCAGCCGGGACCTTGTCGCCCAGCTCGGACAGCGTCTGCTCGGTGGAGTAGACCAGCGAGTCGGTCTGGTTGCGCGTCTCGATCTCGTCCTTCTGCTTCTTGTCCTCCTCGGCATGCGCCTCGGCATCCTTGACCATGCGGTCGACCTCGTCGTCGGACAGCGCCGTGGAGCCGCTGATCGTGATCTGCTGCTGCTTGCCGGTGCCCAGGTCCTTGGCGGAGACCTTCACGATGCCGTTGGCGTCGATGTCGAACGTGACCTCAATCTGCGGGACGCCACGACGCGCGGCGGGGATGCCGGTGAGCTGGAACTTGCCCAGGCTCTTGTTGTCGCGCGCCATCTCGCGCTCGCCCTGCAGGACGTTGATTTCGACCGACGTCTGGTTGTCCGACGCCGTGGAGTAAATCTCGCTCTTGCTCGTCGGGATCGTCGTGTTGCGGTCGATCATCTTGGTCATGACGCCGCCCATGGTCTCGACGCCCAGCGACAGCGGGGTGACGTCGAGCAGCAGGATGCCGCTCACGTCGCCGGTCAGGACGCCACCCTGGACCGCCGCGCCCACGGCGACGACCTCGTCGGGGTTCACGCTCATGTTCGGCTGCTTGCCGGTCATCCTCTTGACCAGCTCCTGCACGGCGGGCATACGCGTGGAGCCGCCGACCAGGATGACCTCGTTGACGTCGCTCATCTGGATGCCGGCGTCCTGCAGCACCTTGGTGACCGGCTGCTTGCAGCGCTCGAGCAGGTCATGGGTGATGCGCTCGAACTCGGAGCGGGTCAGCGTGTAGTCGAGGTGCTTGGGGCCCGAGGCGTCGGCGGTGATGAACGGCAGGTTGATCTGCGCCTGCTGGGCTGCGGACAGCTCCTTCTTCGCGTTCTCCGCTGCCTCCTTCAGGCGCTGCAGCGCCATCGGGTCCTTGCGCAGGTCGATGCCGTTC
>CAIFEU010000095.1:3614-9971 GCA_903789505.1 uncultured Coriobacteriales bacterium | reverse complement strand
CCCACCTTCTCGTTCACGGGCGACGTGGCGGTATACGAGCGCTGCCCGCGCAGCTACAAGCTCTTCCGGGTGCTGGGGTTCCCGCGCACCAGCTCCGACGAGATGGTGCTCGGCACGCTGGTTCACCAGACGATCGAGGACGTCCACCGCGCGGTGCTCTCCGGCAGGCGCACCGACGTGAGCGGCAGACGCGTCGGCCAGTGGCTCGACGCGAACTACCGGTCCCTGCGCGAGATGGGCCACGCCTACCTCGACGACGCGCGCCTCGCCCAGGCGAAGCGCCAGGTCATGCGCTACGTCGCATGGCGCGGCGGCGACTGGGACGACGTCCGCGAGGCCGAGTTCGAGGTGAGCGAGGCCACGCCGCTGTACGTGATCAGGGGCAGGGTCGACCTGATGACGGGCAGGGACGGGGCGGTCGACCTGTTCGACTTCAAGACCGGGGCCATCCCGGAGCCGGGCAGCCCGCTGCTGGCCGCCTATCGCGACCAGCTGCAGCTCTACGCCCACCTCGTGGAGCGCAGGCGGGGCTGCCGGGTCGGGATGATGCACCTGTTCTTCCCGGGCGACGACTCCTCCGACCCCACGGTGAGCTTCCCGCGCACGCAGGAGTCGATCGACGCCACGATGGAGCGCTTCGACCGGGTGGCCCGGGCGATCATGGCGCGCGACTTCGAGCACCTGGCGGGCGATTCGCGCGCGTGCGCGTTCTGCGCGTTCAGGCACTACTGCGGGCGTGCCGCCGACCCCGCGCTCAGCGGCCCGGGCGCAGCCAGCCCAGCCACTCCAGGCCCTCGTCCTCGGTGACGTCGACGAGGCTGACGACGAGGCTCGCCCCCGCCGCCGTGGACGCGCGCATCGTCGTGAGCCCCAGGCGGCGCTGGAAGGGGTTGGCGCGCGTGCCGGCGCTCTGCACCTTGCGCCGCGGCACCACGACGCAGCTCGTGCGCAGCCCGTCGTTGAGGACCATCACGCAGTCGCGAGCGAGCGCGTGGCCGGAGCCGCGCGCCCACAGCGCCGCCCCCGCCAGGCGCAGGGCGCTGCCCGCCGCGCACACGGCCGACGTCGCGAGCGCCACCGTTCGCGCGACGTCGCCGGCGGCGGTGTCTCCCGAGCCTGCGGAGGCGATGGCGCACGTCGCGAGGACGCACAGGCAGGCCCACAGCCAGGGGTTGAACCATACTCCGCGGCGCAGCAGGGCCCTGCGCAGGGCGGGGCGCGGCAGCGGGGACAGCCGGTCGCGGCTCGGGCGGCCGGCGAGCTCGGGCAGCAGCGCGTCGATGACGCGGTCGGCCTCGGACAGGCGCACGAAGGGGTGGATGACCAGCCCGCCGCGGTTGAGCTTGGAGGAGTTGCCGCCGGACTGGGAGCCGGGGGAGCTGATGATGCCGACCGAGAGCTCGCAGTAGCCCATCAGGCGCCTGACGAGCGACTGACGGACGGCGACGGTCTGGATGCGCTCCACGTCCACGCCCGTGTACTGGTGCGCGAGCACGCCGCTCTCGACCTCGACGCGGTCGCCGACGCGCCGCACCGAGAACCCGCCGAACGTCAGCGCGTTGGAGACGGTCGCGACGACCGCGCCCAGCGCCAGGGCGGCGAGCGTGAGCGCGACCCCGCCCGCGGCGGGCGCGCCGCCGAGCGACCACAGGCCGACCATCCCGGCGACGGTGAAGGCGAGCGAGAGCGCCGCCACGACGACCGAGTCGTGCGAGACGGCGGTCAGCAGCAGCTCCCGGTTCGACAGGCCGCACTGGAACGACGCCTCCCGCCCGCCGTGGGCCTGAGACCCGCCCCGGAGCCCGCGCCATGCGCCCACGGCCCTGCCGGCGTCGTGGAGCGCGGGGCCGGCGGCGGCCGCGCGCGCCGCCTGCGCCGCCGTGCCGACGGGGGCGTCGGCGACGGGCTCCGGCATGCGCGGGGACGCCGACGGCGAGCCCGCACCCTCCCGGCCGCCCGCCCGGGCGGCAGCCTCCCCCTTCGCGCGCCGGTCGGTGGGCAGGTCGAGCTCGCCGTGGTACGCGAGCTCGCAGCCAGAGCCCGGCTGCGCCGCCTGCCTGCGCGCGAGCATCTCGGCGCGCAGGCGCTCGGCGGCGTCGAGCGTGAGGTAGGGCACCCTGATCGTCGTGTTCGCCCCACCCCCTGCGGACTCGACCGTGACCGTGCACACCCCCGCCACGCGCTGCAGGAGGTCGGCGCGGTGGCCCACCGACTGCACGCGCGCGTAGGGCAGGTGCTGGCGCCGCTTGGAGATTACCCCCGAGTACAGGGAGAACTCGCCCTGGCCGAACTCGAACCACAGGTTGCGCCAGGCGAGCGCGATGAACGCGAGGGACACCAGGTAGAACGCCGCAAACGCCCCGACGGCGACGAGCGCCACGAGCCACGCCGGCGGCAGGGCGTCGCCGAGGGAGCCGCCCGCGGCGTCGATGAGGGCGTCCAGGGAGCTCGCCAGCGCCACGGTGAGGACCGCCGCCGCCAGGGTGAGCGGTCGCAGCAGGACGTAGCTGCGGTGCACGCGGTAGCGCCTGCCGGTGGCGAACGTGCTCGCGAGGACCGACGGCGAGTCCGGCGCGCCCATCGCTACACGTCCTCCCGCGCTATGCGCGCCAGCTCGGCGGCGCGGTCGCGCATGCGCTCCGCGACCTCGAAGGTGAGGCCGGGGATCTCGTGGCTGTCCGAGGCGGTCGAGACGGTGACGCTCGCCAGCCCGAAGGCGCGCATGATCGGGCCCTGGCGCGTGTCGGTGTCCTGGACGCGGATGAACGGCACCGTGTGACGCGTGCGCCAGACGATGCCCTTCGCGACGTCCAGGTAGTCGTCGGTGAGCTCGTAGCGCCAGCGCGCGTAGCGGATCGGCGGCAGCACCGCGACGACGACCACCAGCAGGGCGGCCCAGGCGATCAGGCACGCGAGCGTCGCGACGCCGAGAGCCCGTCGCAGGCTCTCGGTGGCGGCGAGCAGGTAGGGGGCGCCGAACGCCAGGGTCAGGGGCAGCATCACCAGCGAGACGCCGATCGCGTCGCTGATGCGCCACACGTTCCTGACGCGCGGGTCGAGGCGCTCGGAGGGCAGCGACTTCATGGCGGCCTCCTTCGTCGGCGACCCGCGGCTCGGGGGCGCCGCGCCGTCGGGGGAGCGGACGGTCGCATCATAGCATGGGCGCCTTCGTGCGCCTGCCCCGTCCGTACCGCGCCCCGCCCGCCCGTGGGGGCTCCCGCCGCGGCGCGGCGGCGCGCGGGCGGGTGGCGCTGTGTGCGGTCGGTGACGCGGTCGCACGACGATAACCACCGATTCACGAGATGGAAACGATTTTGAGACAGCGCGTTCGCGGCGCGCCTCTAGACTTATGCAACCCATATTGTCGATCGCTCAGCGCCCGGGGCGGCGACCCCGCGGCGATCGCCCCCTGGGGCCCGCGGCCGCTCGCCGGGCGCGCCCATGCCCCACACGGGAGAGGGACATCTACGGAGGTGCCTTCCATGACCGAAGACCAGACGCCCGCCGCTCGCGAGAGCGGGCGGGCTCACCAGCGCGACGCCCGGCAGGGCCTGTGGCGCCCCGAGTTCGAGCACGACGCCTGCGGCATCGGGGTGCTCGCGCACCTGTCGGGCGTGCGTTCCCACCAGATGATCGACGACGCGCTGTCCGTCCTCATCAACCTGGAGCATCGCGGCGGCGTCGGCCTGGAGCGCAACACCGGCGACGGCGCGGGCATCCTGTTCCAGATCCCCCACCGGCTGTTCCGCCGCGAGGCGCAGAAGTACGGCCACCTGCTGCCCGACGAGGGCGACTACGCGGTCGCGATGGTCTTCCTGCCGCGCGAGGAGCAGGGCGTGCGCGCCGGCATGCGGGTGTTCGAGGAGGCGTGCGCGCGCAACGGCATCCCGCTGCTGTTCTGGCGCGACGTGCCCACCGACACCCACGGCCTGGGGTCGACGGCGCTGGCGTGCATGCCCACGATCAGGCAGGCGTTCCTCGGCAGGCCCGCCTCGACCGCGCGTGGCCAGGACTTCGAGCGCGCGCTGTACGTGTGCCGCCGCGAGGTCGAGAAGGCGGGCAAGGTGACCCCCGAGCTCGCCGAGCCGCGCATCTTCTACATCTGCTCGATGAGCTCGCGCACGATCGTCTACAAGGGCATGCTGCTGTCCACGCAGATGCGCGGCTTCTTCCCCGACCTCGCCGACGCCGCCACCGAGACCTCGCTGGCGCTGGTGCACTCGCGCTACTCCACCAACACGACGCCTTCCTGGGAGAAGGCGCACCCCAACCGCTACATCATCCACAACGGCGAGATCAACACGCTGCGCGGCAACCGCAGCTGGATCGCCGCGCGCGAGCCGGGCCTGTACTCGCCGGTGATGGGCGACGACCTCAAGCGGGTGCTGCCGGTCATCGGCCGCGAGGGCTCCGACTCGGCGATGCTGGACAACGTCATCGAGTTCCTCACGATGAACGGGCGCAGCCTGCCGCGCGCGATCTCGATGCTGATCCCCGAGCCGTGGGACCACAACCAGGCGCTCTCGGAGCGCCGGCGCGCGTGGGACGCCTACCAGTCGATGGTGACCGAGGCATGGGACGGACCGGCTGCAATCGCGTTCTCCGACGGCGTGATCACCGGCGCGGTGATGGACCGCAACGGCCTGCGCCCCGCCCGCTACTACGTGACCAACGACGACCGCCTGATCCTGTCCAGCGAGGTGGGCGTGCTCGACGTCGAGCCCTCCAACATCCTGATGTCGGGCAGCCTGGGCCCGGGCGAGATGCTGTTGGTCGACCCCAAGCGCGGGCGCGTCATGTTCAACGACGAGATCAAGGACGCCCTCTCGCGCGAGAAGCCCTACCGCGTCTGGATCGACGCCAACACGCTGACGATCGACGACGTCGTCGACGAGGCGCGCACGCGCGCCCGCCAGCAGGCCGCGGAGGCGCAGGACGGGTGCGCGGGCGCGGCGGGCGACGGGGCGGGCTCCCCCGACCGGGGCGGCGCCGTCGACGGCGACCTGCCCCTGGCGCAGCGCCAGGCGGTCCACGGCGTGCACTACGACGACGTCGAGGAGGCGATCCTGCCGATGGCGCGCACCGGCTCGGTGCCGCTGGCGTCGATGGGCGCCGACGTGCCCCTGGCGTGCCTGTCGGAGCGCCCGCGCAGCCTGTTCGACTACTTCAACCAGCTGTTCGCCCAGGTCACGAACCCGCCAATCGACGCCCTGCGCGAGACGTTCATCACCTCCACGCTCACCTACGTGGGCAACCACGGCAACATGCTCGAGGACGCGAGCTCCAACTGCAGGCTCGTTCGGCTCGAGACGCCGCTGCTGAACGGCGAGCAGTACGAGGCGCTGCTCTCGACCGAGCGTCAGGGCTTCAGGGTGCGCCGCCTGCGCGCGGTCTACCGCCGCGACGCCGGACCCCACGCGCTGTCCGACGCCCTGGACGAGCTGTGCCGCCAGGCGGTCGCCGCCGTGCGCGACGACGGCTGCAACATCCTGGGCGTCTCCGACCGCGCCGGTGCCGGCGAGGTCCCGATTCCCTCGCTGCTGGCGGCAGCCGGCGTCCACAACCACCTGATGCGCGCCGGCCTGCGCACCAAGACCGACATCATCGTCGAGACCGGCGACGCGGTGTGCGCCCATGACTTCGCGTGCCTGGTGGGCTACTCCGTCTCGGGCATCTACCCCTACCTGGCGCACGACACGATCCGCCACCTGGCGCAGACCGGCGCGCTGGGGACGGGCGACCCGTCCGACCCCGACCGCGCGGTGGAGAACTACGACCACGCGGTGGTCTCGGGCATCGTCTCGATCATGTCCAAGATGGGCATCTCCACGATGCAGGGCTACCACAGCGCCCAGATCTTCGAGGCCGTGGGCCTGTCCGACGAGCTGGTGGACCGCTGCTTCACCGGCACCGTCAGCCGCGTGGGCGGGCTGGGCATCGACGACCTGCAGCGCGAGTGCGACGAGCGCTACGACGAGATGCTGGCGATGCTCGCCAGCCCCGCCCCCGACGAGCTGTCCAGCTCGGGCATCACCAAGTGGCGCCCGGTGGGCGGCGAGGAGCACCTGATCACGCCCAAGGTGGTCAACCTGCTGCAGCGGGCGGTGCGCGAGGACTCCCCGGAGCTGTTCGAGGAGTACTCCCGCGAGGTGCATCGTCCCGGACGCGCGGTCATGCTGCGCGACCTGCTCGAGTTCGACACCGACGGCGTCACCCCGGTGCCGCTCGACGAGGTCGAGCCCGCGAGCAGTATCGTGCGCCGGTTCACGACCCGGCCCGAGGGCGAAGGCGCGCAATACCCGGGGGCGCCCCCGGGGCGGGGGCAGGCGGGGGTCCCCCGGGGGGGGGAGGGGAAAC
>CAIFEU010000095.1:0-3604 GCA_903789505.1 uncultured Coriobacteriales bacterium | reverse complement strand
AGGTGGAGCCCGCGAGCTGTATCGTGCGCGGGTTCACGACCGGCGCGATGAGCTAGGGGTCGATCTCGCAGGAGGCACACGAGTGCCTGGCGATCGCGATGAACCGCCTGGGGGGCAAGTCCAACACCGGCGAGGGCGGCGAGGACCCCGCCCGCGAGGTCACGCTGCCCAACGGCGACAGCAGGCTCTCGGCGATCAAGCAGATCGCGTCGGGGCGCTTCGGCGTCACGAGCCGCTACCTCTCCAGCGCGCGCGAGATCCAGATCAAGCTCGCCCAGGGCGCCAAGCCCGGCGAGGGCGGCCACCTGCCCGGGCGCAAGGTGTGGCCGTGGATCGCGCGGGTGCGGCGCTCGACGCCGGGCCTGGGGCTCATCTCGCCGCCCCCGCACCACGACATCTACTCGATCGAGGACCTGGCGGAGCTGATCTTCGACCTCAAGAACGCCAACCCTGACGCCGCCGTCTCGGTCAAGCTCGTCGCCGAGGCGGGCGTGGGCACGATTGCGACCGGCGTCGCCAAGGGCGGGGCGCACAAGATCTTGATCTCGGGCGCGAACGGCGGCACCGGCGCCGCGCCGCGCGACTCCATCTACCACGCCGGCCTGCCGCTCGAGCTGGGCCTGGCCGAGACGCAGCAGACGCTGCTGCGCAACGGCCTGCGCTCGCGCGTGGTGCTCGAGGCCGACGGCAAGCTCATGGACGGGCGTGACGTCGCGATCGCGTGCCTGCTGGGCGCCGAGGAGTTCGGCTTCGCCACGATGCCCCTGATCGCGATGGGCTGCCTGATGCAGCGCGACTGCCAGCAGGACACCTGCCCGGTGGGCATCGCGACGCAGAACTGCCGGCTGCGCGGGCACTTCTCGGGCAAGCCCGAGTACGTCGTCAACTTCATGACGATGGTCGCCGAGCAGCTGCGCCGCATCATGGCGCGCCTGGGGTACCGCACGGTCGACGAGATGGTGGGCCACCCCGAGCGCCTGCGCCAGACCGCGCCGACGCGCAGCTGGAAGGCCCAGCTCGTGGACCTGCGCCAGGTGCTCGTGCGCGGCACGTGCGACTACGCCCACGTGATGCCGGGCGCCGACTGCCCGCACTTCCTCCCCAGCGCCAGCGCGCCCGACATGCTCCCCGGCACGCTCGACGCCACGCTGCTGATCCCCTACACGCGCTCGGCGCGCGCGGCGCTGACGCCGATCCGCTTCTCGGTGGACATCTCCAACGTCAACCGCTGCCTGGGCACGATGCTGGGCGGCGTCGTGACGCGCGACCATCCCGACGGGCTGCCCGAGGGGTCGATCACGGTGGACTGCACGGGCTCGGCGGGCATGAGCTTCGGCGCGTTCCTGCCGGCGGGCGTCACGCTCAACATCTCGGGCGAGGCCAACGACTACCTGGGCAAGGGCCTCTCGGGCGGCGTCGTGACGGTCGCCCCGCCCGAGGGCACCACCTTCCGCCCCGAGGAGAACGTCGGGGTGGGCAACGTCGCCTTCTACGGGGCGACGGGCGGCCGCGGGTTCGTGAACGGCCTGGCGGGCCAGCGCTTCGCGGTTCGCAACTCTGGGGCCACGCTGGTGGTCGAGGGCGTGGGCAACAACGGCTGCGAGTACATGACCGGCGGCACGGTGCTGGTGCTGGGCGAGGTGGGCATGAACTTCGCCGCGGGCATGAGCGGGGGAGTCGCCTACGTCTACGACGGCGAGCACACGCTGGCGAGCCGCTGCAACATGGACATGGTCGACCTCGAGGAGCCCGACGAGCACGACCTGCAGGTCATCCACGAGCTGCTCAACGAGCACGTGCGCCGCACCACCAGCCCGCTGGGCGTCATGATGCTGTATCGCTTCAAGGGCATCAGCGGTGACTTCGTCAAGGTGATGCCGCGCGAGTACCGCCGCATGCTGGAGCTGACCGGCGGGTTCGAGGCGCAGGGGCAGTCCCACGAGCAGGCGGTCGAGTCCGCGTTCGAGACCATGAGGGGAGGGCGCTGAGGATGGGCAAGGTAGGCGCATACCTGGAGATTGACCGCGAGGGCCACGCCCTGCGCCCGGCGCAGGAGGCGGTGCGCGACTACGACGAGGTGGCGGTGCCCCTGCCGCTCGGCGAGCAGGAGGTCCAGGCGAGCCGCTGCATGAACTGCGGCGTGGCGTTCTGCCAGAGCGGGTTCGCGTTCCCCGGCGCGCGGGGCGTCTCGGGCTGCCCGCTGCACAACCTGATTCCCGAGACCAACGACCTGCTGTGCCGCGGCAGGCTGCCCCAGGCGGCGGCGCGCCTGGCGCTGACGAACCCGTTCCCCGAGTTCACCGGCCGCGTGTGCCCGGCGCCGTGCGAGGTCGCCTGCAACCTGGGCCTGCACGAGCAGGCGGTCACGATTCACGACGACGAGCGCGCGATCTCCGACTGGGCGTGGGCCAACGGCGGCGCGGGGACGGCAGCGCTGCCCGCCGCCGGCCCCGACGCGCCCCTGGTCAGCGTCGTCGGCAGCGGCCCCGCCGGCCTCGCGGCCGCCTGGGAGCTCGCCCGGCGCGGCCTGCGCGTGCGCCTGTACGAGCGCGACGACCGCGCGGGCGGCCTGCTCGAGTACGGCATCCCCGAGATGAAGCTGCCCAAGGACGTCGTCGACCGGCGCGTCGGGCTGATGCGCGACAGCGGCATCGACGTCCGCTGCGGCGTGGACGCCGCCGCCCCGGGGGTGGCCGAGTGCATCCTCGAGGACTCCGCCGCGGTGGTGCTTGCGATCGGCGCTCGCCGGGCGCGCGTCCCGGGCTTCGCCGACCTCTCGGTGGGCGGGGTGTGCCTGGCGATGGACTACCTCACCGCCTCGACGCGCGAGGTGCTCGACGGGGCGGCGCTGCCCCCCGAGCTCGACGCGTCCGGCAAGGACGTCGCCGTCATCGGCGGCGGCGACACCGGCGTGGACTGCGTGGCGACCGCCCTGCGCCAGGGAGCGCGCAGCGTGACGCAGGTCATCCGCGCCGGGAGGCCCGACCCCGCCGCTGGCGCGTGGCCCTGTCGGCGCGACGACGGGGCGCCCGCCTACGGGCAGGCCGAGGCCGAGCAGGTCCTGGGCAGCGACCCGTGCCTGTACGGGACCGACACGCTGTCGCTGGTCACGGAGCGGCCCGAGGGTGCGGACGCCGCCGACGTCGCCGCGCGCGTGACCGCGGTGCGCGTGCAGGACTTCGCCGCGGACGGCCGCGCCCACGTCGCGGGCACCGAGCGCGACCTGCCGGCTCAGCTCGTCGTCATCGCGAAGGGGTTCGTGGGCCCCGACCGCGACGCGCTCTCCGCGTTCGGCGCCAGCGTCGCCGCGGCCGGCAAGCCCCTGCCGATCGTGAAGGAGGGCACGCACCGCGCCGTGACGTCGGGCGCGGCGGCGCCGGTGTACGTCGCGGGCGACGCGCGCGAGGGGTCCTCGCTGGTGGTGAGCGCCATCGCCGACGGCCTGGCGTGCGCCGCCGAGGTGGCGCGCTCACTGCGCGGGTAGGCGGCGGGCGCCTTTCGTGCGCCCGCCCCGTGCGTGGGCGCGCATGCCGCCGCTCCCCCCGCCCCCCCCCCCGTGCCGGGTGTGGCGGTGGGGGGGGGGGGGCGGGGGGGGGCGCGCCCG